>CALCHM010000128.1 GCA_937901345.1 uncultured Prevotella sp.
GCGTTGAAACTTCTCCTGAAGACCTCGCAGGTATGGCTGTTGCAGAAGGTATCCTCACTGCACGCGGCGGTATGACTTCTCACGCAGCAGTTGTTGCTCGCGGTATGGGTAAGTGCTGCGTATCAGGTGCCGGTGCTATCAACGTTGACTACTATGCTAAGACTGTAGAAATTGCAGGCGTTGTATATAAGGAAGGTGACTTCATCTCATTGAACGGTACTACTGGTCGCGTTTACGCTGGTGAAATCCCCACTCAGGCTGCAGAACTCAGCGGTGACTTCGCAGAACTCATGGACCTCTGCTCTAAGCACTCTAAGCTCGTAGTTCGCACAAATGCTGATACTCCTCACGATGCAACAGTTGCTCGCAACTTCGGTGCTGTAGGTATCGGTCTCTGCCGTACAGAACACATGTTCTTCGAAGCTGAAAAGATCGTTGCTATGCGCGAAATGATCCTTTCTCAGGATTCTGAAGGTCGTGAAAAGGCACTTGCTAAGATTCTCCCCTACCAGAAGGCAGACTTCGTAGGTATCTTCAAGGCAATGGACGGTTGTCCCGTTAACGTTCGCCTCCTCGATCCTCCTCTCCACGAATTCGTTCCCCACGATCTCAAGGGTCAGCAGGAAATGGCTGAAGCTATGGGCGTAACTGTTGAATACATCCAGCAGCGCGTTCACTCTCTCGCAGAAGCGAACCCCATGCTCGGTCACCGTGGTTGCCGTCTTGGTAACACTTATCCCGAAATCACAGCAATGCAGACTCGCGCTATCCTCGGTGCTGCTTGCCAGTTGAAGAAGGAAGGTCTCAATCCTCAGCCCGAAATCATGGTGCCCCTCACAGGTATCCTCTACGAATTCGAAGCTCAGGAAAAGGTTATCCGCGAAACTGCAGCTAAGGTATTTGCTGAAGAAGGCGTAGAAGTTCCCTTCAAGGTTGGTACAATGATCGAAATTCCTCGTGCTGCCCTCACTGCTAACCGCATCGCAAGCCGCGCTGAATACTTCTCATTCGGTACAAACGACTTGACTCAGATGACATTCGGTTACTCTCGTGACGACATCGCTTCATTCCTCCCCGTATATCTCGAAAAGAAGATCTTGAAGGTAGACCCCTTCCAGGTACTCGACCAGAACGGTGTAGGTCAGTTGGTTGAAATGGCAGTTGCTAAGGGTCGTCAGGTTCGTCCCGAACTCAAGTGCGGTATCTGTGGTGAACACGGTGGTGAACCCACTTCTGTTAAGTTCTGCCACAAGGTTGGTCTCAACTACGTATCTTGCTCACCCTTCCGCGTGCCCATCGCTCGCCTCGCTGCTGCTCAGGCTGCTGTGGAAGAAGCATAATTGTATTAGAAATAGTTCTAATCACTATACTAAAAGGACTTGCTCACAAGTGGGCAAGTCCTTTTTTATGTCAAAATGATTCGTTTTAAATATCCGTCTGCTCCGCTTTCTACGAGTCGGTGTTTTCCGCATTTTCCTTGCGCGTTTTGCGTGCCTTGATGAGTGCACGTGCGTCTGCGATGTAGGTGTTGACGGTATCGATGTATTTTTCGTAATGTGGTTGCTGATAGATGGCATAAAGAGCATTCACCTTCATGTTGAGCAAACGAAAAGCTTGTTCAGCATGGCTGCGCTGCGTGCGCGCAATACCTGTGATTGTAGCAGCATCTTCTGCCGACTTTTGCATATTGATTTCTTCAAAACGGTCGGCAGCAGCTTGCATCGCCTCCAACCATGGAGCAAAATGCAACGTCTCAATTTGCTGCTTTGGCAAATGCAGCAATTCATTAAGCAAATGGTGCGCCTTGGCATATTCCACAGAGAAACCCATGTGCGCAATGCGTCCGTATTTATCAAACAGTGCGAACAAATCATGCGCAGCCTCACGCACTTCGGCTAATGGATGGTGCAACATCAGTCGTGCATAGGAATAAGCATTGGTGTGAAGTTCGTCAAACGCACGGTCGGCAGCACGTTGCTGAGCGGTAAACGAATTTTTCCTGTTACCTACTACCACTTCATCCAATGCGTCCACCGCTTTCACAAATTGGTCAGCCATTTCACGGTCAGTACCTTCAGGAAACAACGCGCGCACAAGTTCCTTCATGCGCAATAAAATGCCAAAGAACTCCATCATGTGGAGTCTGCTAAGGTCGAGTTTTGATGTCTGCTTCATCAGTCAATGGATATTACGATTCAAAATCACTTGTTTTTGAGGAAAAATACGGGTTTCAAAAGGTGAAATAGGTTCTCCACGAGTAAGAGAAACGATTGCTGCACGTGACCCCTACCTTCATCAATCCCCGACAAATATACAATATTTTTACAAATTTCATCGGGGATCCCGACAACAAACATTATTCTCTTATCACATTATCGGGAATCCCGAAAGAAACAAGCACAAATAAACACATTATTCGGGTCACCCGACATAAAGAAAAGTAAAACATTCATAACTTCGGGAATACCGACAGGTTTATTAAGCAGGAATACAAATAATCGGGAATACCGACAGAAAATTTTACATCGTTATTATTCTTTCGGGATTCCCGACACTTTAATGTAAAGAAATGTTAATATGTCGGGGCATAAATTCAATCGTTCACAGCAACAGATACGACATTCGGACGCATAATAACAGGTGTCCCTTCGGCAGTAAAGGTTATGGGCAACCATAAGTAACGACTGTCGGAGGGACACTTCGGTTTCCACACATCAGCCATGAACAAGAACGCCCCCTGACGCCCTTCGACAGGAAGCACAAAAGTGCCTTGCGCACCAAAAGTAAGTTCTGAATGCTCACCCACGCACGGATTCTCATGCTGCGTCCAAGGTCCCCAAATCGTAGGTGCCGAAAACATGCGTGCCGCATTGGGATCCCAACCCGTACATCCCGAAGTAATCATCCAATACTGCCCGTTGTGCTTAAACATCGTGGGGGCTTCGTTCATTCCCCCGGGAGCAACACGGATGTATTTCCCTTTGTGCGAACAATAGTCAGCTGAAAGTTCTGCAATATGCAAAGTCATATTTTCTTCTGAGGAATAAATGTGATACGCTTTTCCATCCTCATCCTTAAAAAGGGTCATGTCTCGCGCCATTTGTCCTGTTGAAATATCTCGTTTGAGGAACAAGCCCTTTTCCACCGCGGCATACCATTTTTTTGTCCACCACTTTTTATAATCTTTAGGCTGCAACTGCATCATCTCTCCCCATTGTTTGTCAGACATGTCTATGGGCAACACGTCAGGATTGACACGCATCGAACGTACATAACGAAACGGCCCCTTTGGATTATCACTCACTGCCACAGCCGTACGCGCAGCGCTATATCCCTTCCCTTTCAATTCCAGGTGAAACCACATTACGAACTGCTTCGTCATCTCATTATAAATCACCTTTGGGCGCTCCATGACGCATCCGCGTTCAATATCGGCACCTACAGAATCGACAACGGACAACGCAACTCCGCAGTTCTCCCACCTGCGCAAATCCTTCGAAGCATAACAGGTAATCCCCACCATCGCTGCAGTAGTGAAATCACTTTTGTGCTCACCATACCAATAATACGTGCCTTGATGGTACAACACACCCCCACCATGAGCATTAATAGGATTCCCCTGCGTATCCATCCATTCTTCGCCATTACACAACACGCCAAAAGCAGCAGGGGTTGCACATGAGACAAAACTAGTGAGCAGGCATGTCACACCCACTCCCACAAACATTTTAAACATAAGTTTCTTTAAATACATACTAATTCCGTTTCAATTTTGCTTGCGAAATTACGTAAAATGGGCGACAAACCGCAGTCTGTCGCCCATAATTGGTGTTATAATTTGTATAACGTATTACTTGATACCCAACTTCTTTGCAATCTTCTTGGGAAGCGCGTCCTTGTGGATAACGATGTTCATAGTCTTGTAAGCAACGAATGCCTTAGTAGCGTAGAACATACCCTTGTAAGGACCGTATTCACCCCATGAGTTCTTCACCATGAAGTATTCCTTACCGTTGTTGTCCTTAGCAAGACCGTAAATGAGCATACCGTGGTCGTCAGTAGTTTCCCAGTTGTCGTAAGCCACCTGGCGCATTTCCTGAGTGATTGTCATTTCGTCGTCACCACCAGAGATTGCAGCACCCTTGAAGTTGTCACCTGTCCAACGCGCAGCGTCTGAACCAGTCTTGTCGTTTGCCTTACCGTTAGAAGGAACTTCAGCAACACCCTTACGAGCGTTGAAACCCTTTTCACTTACGTCAGAACCCCACGCGAAAGTGTAACCGTTGCGAACAGCTTCGTCCATCACCTGCATGAACTCATCGAGGGGAAGGTTGTAGCTTTCAGCCCAACGCCAGTTGTCCTGAATTTCGAGAACGAACTTAGAGTAGAAGGGGTGGTGTGTGTAACTTGTGAGTGAAACGTAGTCATCGGGGTTCAAACCGAGTTCTTCTGCATATGACTTAGGAGTGAACTTCTTGCCGTCAACTTCAAACTCTGTGGGGAGCGCACCGAAGTAGTTGGTGTAAATAGCGTTCAAGTCCTTGCGCCAAACGGGATTGATCTTCTTGAGTTTACCCTTTGCGAGTGCTTCAACATACGCAGTTGTTACAGCGTCGAGCTGGTTTGCGTTGAAGAGAGAGTCACCGTAAGGAGTACCAGGTGCAGGCATTGCAGACTGGGGAACAAGACCGTGGTGCTTCAAACCGTAGATAGCATCATAGAAAGAACCACCCTGTGAGAACGAAGCGTCACCGTGAGTGCGGATAGCCTTGTCAGCACGATCCATGTAAGTGTTGAACACGAGGTAAGATTCGCAAAGGTCAACTTCGCCCTTACCCAAACGAAGTACTTCAGCTTCGAGGAAAGCGTAAGAAGAATACGCCCAGCAAGTACCGCTCTGATTCTGGTCCTTGATAGAGGTAATCTTGTTTTCCTTAATAACTTCATACACAAGAGAGTCCTTCTTTTCCTGTGCAGTAGCGCCAACAGCCATAACTGCGAGCGCAAGCGTTAACATTTTCTTCATCTTTTAATTATTTAGGTTGTTAAGAATTATTCTGTTATACGGAGGATGATAACTATAGTCACTATTGAGAATATAGAGACTATAAATTTTGCGATTCCAAGAACGCTTCCACTTCTGCCGTGTGGTAAGGAATGCGTTCATCACCAAGGAAGCGGCAACCATCAGCAGTAATCAGCACGTCGTCTTCAATGCGGATGCCACCAAAATCCTTATACGTATCGATAACATCGAAGTTGAGGAAGTCCTTGTTAATGCCTTCCTTGCGCCAAAGGTCGATGAGGTCGGGAATGAAGTAGATTCCGGGTTCGTCAGTCACCACGAAACCTTCTTCCAAGCGACGTCCGAAGCGCAAACTTGCAGTGCCAAACTGACTGCTGGGACGTGTTTCTTCATCGTAACCCACGTGGATTTGACCAAGACCTTCCATGTCATGCACGTCCATACCCATCATATGCCCCAAGCCGTGGGGCAAGAAAAGGGCGTGAGCACCTGCCTGAACGGCATCTTCAGTATTGCCCTTCATGAGTCCAAGCGCCTTCAAACGTTCTGTCATCAAGCGGCACACGTCCATGTGCACATCATAGTAACGCACCCCTGGACGACAATGCGTGAGTGCCAAGTCGTGGCAATCTACTACAATATCGTAAATATCCTTTTGGCGCTGCGTGAACTTACCCGAGATAGGCGTTGTACGCGTATGGTCAGAACAATAATGGTTCACCGTTTCTGCACCAGCATCAACAAGCAATAAGCGTCCTGCTTCCAACTGTCGCGCAGAGGGATAACCGTGAAGCACCTCGCCATGCATCGAAACAATGCTCTGGAACGAACATATTGCACCATGAGAAGCAGCAATACCGTCAAGAACGCCGCCGATGTAGCGTTCTGTCACACCAGGTTTTGCCATCGACATCGCTGCCGTGTGCATCAAGTAACCGATGTGACTGGCGCGTTCCATTTCAGCAATTTCTTCAGCCGACTTCTTTGAGCGCAACTTCACCACGGCATTGATAAGCGCTAATGAAGCCTCAGCCTTCTGCTTTGAGGGATGAATACCGGTGAGGTCCATCAACTGAATCATCGTATCGTGGCGATAAGGAGGCAAGAAATGCACTTTTCTGCCTTGTGCCTTTGCAGCAGCAACGAGTTCAACCAACTTTGCCATCGGAGCCGTTTCAGCAACCCCACTCTGTTGTGCCATTTCTACGACAGAAGTTACGCTACCATACCAAACGATGTCATCAATATCAATTTCATCGCCCACAAGCGTTTCCACACCGCTTTCGCAGTCAATAACGCCCACAAGACCGTCACGGTGTTGACCGAAGAAGTACAAGAAACTGCTATCCTGGCGGAACTTGTAGGCATTAGCGGGATAATTCATGGGCGCATCATTGTTGCCCATAAGGAGAATCAATCCTTCGCCTACCAACTGGCGCAACGCCGCACGGCGTTCAACGTATGTTTCTTTTGAAAAAAGCATAGTCTTTCATTTTTTACCCCTCACACATTCTTCCGTACAGAAGAAAGATTGAGGGGATTGTAAATCTTTTGCAAAGATACAATAATATAATGAATTACGGGACGGTCCCTATCATAATTACCCAAATTTCCTTAACTTTGCCTAGCACAATTCACCTATTATTCAAAAGAAGAAACACATGCAAAATAAGAATAAGGAACTGTTGCGCAATGCCGGACTCGTGTTAGAGGGAGGCGGAATGCGCGGTGTATTCACAACAGGCGTCTTGGATTATATGCTGGACGCAAAAATCTATTTACCTTATGGGGTCGGCGTTTCGGCTGGTGCCTGTCACGGACTTTCCTATATGAGTCGCCAACGTGAACGTGCGCGCAAATCTACGCTTGACATCATGTACACCCACTCGTATGTTGGGTTGAAGTATTGGCGCAAGCAGCGCAGTCTGCTCGATATGGACTTCCTTTATAACACCTTGCCGCGCCAAATTTACCCCTATGACTACGAGACGTATTTTGCAAACCCTGCAACGTATGAAATTGTAACGACAAACTGTCTTACGGGCGAACCCAATTATTTCACAGATAAGGAAAGCGAAGACCGCATCCTAACGTTAGCACGTGCGACGAGTAGTTTGCCTTACATCTGTCCGATGGTTGAAGTAGATGGTGTTCCCATGTTAGACGGAGGTATTTCAGACAGCATTCCCCTGCAACGCGCCATTGATTGCGGACACGAATTCAACGTCGTAGTGCTTACTCGCAATGCAGGTTTCCGCTTCAATTCGGGGTTCTACCGCCGCACAGCCTTCCTGTATCGCAAATATCCCAAGTTGCGCGAAACACTCTCACGCCGCAACGAAATGTACAATGCACAGATGGAGTTGGTAGAGCGATTGGAACGCGAAGGAAAGATACTTGTCATTCGTCCTGAGCGACCGCTTGAAGTGGGACGCCTCTGCAAGGATCCTGTAAAGATGCGTCGCCTTTATGAAGAAGGTTACGAGGTTGCAAAGCGCACGTTTGAACGATTTTTGAAGGAAGAAAATTAGACATTATTATATACCATCTCTCAACCCTCATCCCTCATCTCTCATCTCTCATCTCTCAACTCTCATCTCTCATCTCTCAACCCTCATCTCTCAACCCTCATCTCTCATCTCTCAACCCTCATCTCTCAACTTTCATCTCTCAACTCTCAACCCTAAACCTTCACCTCTCACCTCCCCTAATGGTTCTCCACATTTTTAACCCCTCCCACGACGAAGCCCTTGGTTTTGGTTCACCTTATTACGTTCCCACGAAAGCTGCCATGTTGCTTGCGCGGGAACGTTGCACGTTGCCAGAACTTTGGGCAAAACCTGGAGATGCCATACTCTTAACAGACGACAGGGAGCGCCCCAATGGCAATACCACGGAGAAACCCTTCCATTATATTTACAAACGCGAACTCACCCCGAAGTTCATCAATCGGATTTCTCGCATCGAACCCTGGGGATGGAATGCCTACTTACGCCATACGCTACGCCGCCTTGGCATCCCCGATTCCCTTCTGCCAACAGATGAAGAACTCGCACATCGCAGACGGTTGAGTAGCAGAGAAACCGCCATCACCCTACTCCACCGCCTAACTTCGGAAGACGAAACACTGGCAGGACGCGCCACATGGTGCACGACAATAGAAGACGCATGGACCGCAGTGCGCACCTATGGCAGAGCGATGGCAAAATCTCCGTGGTCGAGCAGCGGAAGAGGAGTTTTTCGAGTGGAAGCGGAAGACAATGTCATACCAGCCGATGCCCGCATGCGCAACATCATCACGCAATACGGTGGAATTGCCATAGAGGAATATTGTGAACGCATTCAAGACTTTGCCTTAGAATTCTATGCCCATCCCGATAGCACAATTACCTATGCTGGACTATCCGTATTCAACACATCGGTCGGTGGAAACTATTTAGGGAACGTATCTGGAACACAGACGGAACTACAGCACTTCATCAGCAATCTTATGACTTGGGAGCAAATAGAAACGTGTATACAACGCCTCATCCACCACCTTCAAGTACTCCTTAACGGACACTACAACGGACCACTTGGGGTTGACCTTATGATTGTAAAAAAAGATGGAGTCATAAAACTCCACCCTTGTGTAGAAATAAACCTTCGCAACACTATGGGGCACATCGCCCTATTGCTTAATAACAGAAAGTGAGAGATGGACAACACCACCTCTCACTTTTCTTATTTCACACTATTACTACGTCTGATTTCACTGGGCGATTTCCCGAAATGCGCACGCACATACTTTCCGAAGAAACTCGAATTGGGGAACTGCAATTGGAATACAATTTCCTTAATCGACAAATCCGTATGGAGCAAGTAATATCGAATATCATTGTCTATAAACTCCGAAATCCATTGCAATGCCGTTTTACCCGACACCTTCTTACACACCTCCGAAAGATGCTTCGCCGTCACACAGAGTTCCGAAGCATAATGGTTGATGAAGCGCGGACGTGGGCGTGTTGTTTCCAGTTGTTCAATGAAACGCAAGAAGAGTTTTTCGCTCTGCCCAACATCAAAATGCATCTCAGCAAGTTCCTCCAACATATGGGCGCCAATCAATTCACACAACATGCCTTTAACGAGTAGGTGGATAACATCTTCGCGGAAAGCATGCTCACCATCCTCCAATTTCAAGTTCAGGATTTCACTATAATGCTTAAAAATAGTTTTATCCTTTTCACTCAAGCTCAATACATGGAAAGAACGGTCCAAGTTTAACAATGCGCCAATAACGCGCTGTGTGTTCGGAACACAATCCATCAACATGTGACGCGACACGACTATAAAACTCCCCTTCAAACCTCGATCCTCATTCATTTTTCTACGGAAAGTGGAATTGGGTTTACAAATCACAATGTCACCGGCCTGAACCTGAAGTTTTGCACCATTAATTTCAAACACTCCTTCCCCTTCTCGAATAAAAAGGAAAATGGCATCCATCATTTGTGCAAACTCTGCATTCCCCGTAAGCAATCCTTGCTTCACCTTCTCCGCATCGCTGACAATTATAAAATCTTCGCAAGCGTAAGTGTACTGACTAGACAGGGCAAGCATGTCTTTTATTGTAATCTCATCTATCATGTTTTACTAACAGTTTTTAGTTTGTGCGTGCAAAGTTAAAAACTTTATTTCAATGCAGAGTTTTCAAAAAGATAACAATACTGTCCCTTTCTTCGGATGGCCAATTTGTAGTCAGTTCGTGGTCACCCCCAAAAAATACAAAAAAACGCTATTCGCTAAAAAAGTAGGTAACCACTGATTTCACTACACGAATCACAGCAATTCTGTGGTTACTTCAAACGCAACTCAAGCAAGAGCGGCAGGTGATCACTAGTTCCTCCGTTATAATGCGTGCCTTTATACATGCGTTTGGGACGATACAGCACAGGTAGGGTTTTATGATCTTGCTCCAACAAAAACGGATAGGCTACTATGTGACAAAAGGGAGAGCAACATCTTAAGGGCGAGGTCGTGTTTAACAATGCTGACGAAACAATAATATGATCAATCTTGCTCCAACTTCCCTGAAAGTAATACGTTCCTTCCACAGATGGGAACGCTTCACAACGTGGAGAAAGGTCGTAAAGTAACTGAGTGGCGACAGTGGAAGATGATTCATCTTTATGATTAATCTTTTGAGCAAACTTTCGATTTAATTTTTCTGCAAAGTTTCGAGCACCCTTTAGGTCTGCTGCCGCCTCAAATGGATCGGGCAAAGAAGCTAGCGCGCCAACGTGTTCCGCCTCAACCACCTGCAACGTCTCCTGCAACGATGCATCCTCTACCTCGTCATTGAGGTCCCCCATGATAACTATGAGCGCTTCTGTTCGGCACCGTTGTATGCTATCCACTTTATGCCGTATCACCTGCGCAACCTTTTCACGATACGCATCTGTCATTTGCTTACCACCACGACGACTTGGGAAATGGGCGACAAAGACGGAGAGCGTATCCAGCGTTGGCAACAGTCCCTCCACAAACAAGACATCACGCGTTGGTCTTACCCCCTCCCCCAACTGCACTCTCAAATCATCTCGACAGATGGGGCGAAACCGGTTAGGTTGATAAAGCAATGCCACATCGATACCTCGTTCGTCAGGACTATTTGTAATGAGAAAGTCATAGCCCAAGCGTGCCAAAGAAGTGCGCCTCGTGAGATGCGCCAGTACAGTATCGTTTTCAACCTCCACCAATCCCACCAACTCAATTGGAGAATCGCCTCCTGCTCCGGCAATGACACGTGCCAGTAGCCCTTGCTTGGACCAATAGCGCCCACTTGTCCAATGCTGATTGCCTGATGGCAGAAAGTCGCGGTCGTTCTTCTCTGGATCGGGAATAGTATCAAATAAATTCTCAACATTATACTCCATAATGCGGAAGCGCTCCTGAGCGCCAACCGCGATTGGGAAGGTTACACTCAGGAGCGCCACTAAGAATAAGAAGTTGCGCACACTATTCATGATGATAGGGTTCTCCTTTAATAATTGTCATCGCACGGTAGTACTGCTCCACAAAGAAGAGGCGCACCATTTGATGTGAAAAAGTCATGCGTGAGAGCGACACCTTCTCACGCGCTAAGGCATAGATGTCGGAGGAAAATCCGTAGGGTCCACCAACGATAAACACCAATCTACGCGAAACGCTCTGCTGCTTCTGTTCCAAATATTTCGCAAAGTCAACACTGCGAAACTCCTTACCTCCCTCATCTAGAAGCACAATATAATCACCGTCCTTCAGACTCTTCTTCAAGAGTTCTGCCTCACGCTCTTTCTGCTGTTCGGGGGTGAGTGCTTTCGTGTTTTTCAATTCCGGAATGACCTCAAGTTCGAAAGGTTGATAATGCTTGACACGTTGCACATAGTCATCTATGAGTGCCACGAGATGCTTGTCAATTGTTTTACCGATAACGAGGAAAAGGGTTTTCATAAGGGAAAGTTATGAGAGGATGATGTTTGAGGTGAGAAGGGAATAAGGGTGAGAAGATACGTCTGAAGCATCAACGTTGCCACATTTCCCAAGCGACCTCAGCCTGTAGGTGCAACATTTCCAAACCGTTTTTTACAACCGCCCCCTGCTCGCTAGCCTTACGCATGAAGGCGGTCTCAAGCGGGTTATAAACGAGGTCATAACAGAGGTGATGGGGTGTCAACAAGTGGTATGGCAGGTTGGGCGCTTCATCCACATGGGGAAACATCCCCACAGGCGAACAATTTACGATAACATGATGCGCGGCCAACACCTCGGATGTCAGTTCTGCGTAGGTCAAACGGTCGGTTGCCTTTGTGCGACTCACATATGTAGGCACAATACCTAGTTTTTGAAGTCCAAAGACCACTGCTTTCGAAGCGCCCCCACTTCCCAAGACCAATGCGCGACGATGGTGAGGTAGTAACAGTGGACGAAGTGAGGCAACAAATCCGATGACGTCGGAGTTATACCCCATCGTACGAACCGTTCCGTCTGCCAGGCGCGAGATGCGCACCACATTAACAGCACCGATTTCGCGCGCCTCATCGCTGAGTGCGTCAAGCAGTGGAATCACCGCCTGTTTGTGAGGGATAGTTACGTTCACACCGCGCAACTCTGGACGTTCGGCAATGAGCGAGGAAAACTGCGAAATGTCTGACAGTTCAAAGTTCTCGTAGGTTGCCTCTATGCCTTCTCGCGCAAACTTATCCGCAAAGTATCCTGCCGAAAAACTATGTCCAAGAGGATAACCCACTAATCCGTATGCTTCCATAACGTAGTTGCTATTCTGATGCTTTATTTTGCTGCTGTGTAGAGCGTACTGAGTCCGAAGGTGAAGCGCTTGAAGCGCACGTCTTGATAACCTGCTTTCTTCAAGATTTCTTGCATCACCTCACCCTGCGGGAAGGCTTCCATCGTGGCTGGAAGATAGGTGTAGGCTTGTTTATCCTTAGATATCAGTTTTCCCACAAAGGGCATCCATACGCGCGAATAGAAGCGGAAGAGTTGCTTCATAGGGAAGCGCTGGGGCGTGGTGAGTTCTATAATAACGAGTCTGCCTCCAGGGCGCAACACGCGGAGCATTTCGCGAAGTCCTCGGTCTAAATCTTGAAAGTTACGCACTCCGTAAGCCACGGTTACAGCATCAAAACTATTGTCGGGAAAACTCAAGGCCATACAGTCTTCCTTTTGAAAGGTCAGCACCGTGCGAAATTCACTTCGCTGCGCCTTTTCGCGCGCCACACGGAGCATTCCTTCTGAGAGGTCGGCTCCAACAAGCGTTTCGGGACGTAACATCTTAGCGGAAAGCATGGCAAAATCGCCTGTGCCAGTAGCCACGTCCAACATGCGTTGGGGGGCAAAGGGGCGCAATGAAGCGATGGCCGACTTGCGCCAATGTTTATCGATGCCGAGTGACAACGCGTGATTCAGAAGGTCATAACTGTGAGCGATGTTGTCAAACATTTGCTCCACTTGTTTGCCTTTTTCGCCTTCTTGACTGTAGGGTTTTATCGTTTCTTGTTTGTAGGTCATAATACTCATGCAGTGGGAAGCACCATGGTTACAAATGCCTTCCCGAATTTCGTTTACCGTTGCAAATTTAAGACTTTTCACCCTATTTGCCTCTCACGCGTCTGCATTTCTTTACCCAATCCCAATCCTTTCGGCATGCAGCAAGTAGGTTTCCAAATCCTTATCACCTCTGCCCGAAAGGGTGAGAATGACAACGTCAGAGGGTTTGAAAGTTAACTTGTGTAACGCTGCCAGGGCATGTGCTGACTCTAATGCAGGAAGAATGCCGTCCAAACGGTTGAGTTCGTAAGCAGCATCAAGCGCCTGGTTGTCTGTGATGGGAATGACCATTGCACGACCTGAATCTACAAGGTGGGCAGGAAGCGGACCCACACCGGGGTAATCCAAACCTGCAGAAATGCTATACGGTCCGCCCGCCAACTCGTCTTCATGCGAGAGCACCATCGTGTTGGCACCATGAAGCACGCGTGTTTCTCCGCAAGTTAGTGAAGCGGCATGCTTACCCGTAATAAGTCCCTTTCCGCCAGCCTCAGCAAGCACGAGGTTCACTTCTAAGTCGTCAAGGAAGTTGAAGAAACTACCCGTAGCATTACTGCCTCCACCGATACATGCCACGACATAATCTGGCAGTTCGCGACCTTCCTGACGTAAGAGTTGCGCACGCATTTCTTCGCTTATCACGCTTTGCAAACGAGCCACCATGTCGGGGAAGGGATGGGGACCAACGGCAGAACCAAGCATGTAGTAGTTGTTTTCCGGATCTTCACACCATGCGCGGAGTGCGGCATCGACAGCGTTTTCCAAGGTTCGACTACCTTCCGTCACCGCCTCTACTTTCGCCCCCAAGAGGCGCATTTTCTGAACATTGGAATGCTGGCGCACAATGTCCTCAGCACCCATATAAACTACGCATTCCAGATTGAGAAGCGCACATGCTGTAGCCGTTGCCACACCATGTTGTCCAGCACCTGTTTCAGCCAAGATGCGCTTGGCTCCCATACGTTTTGCTAAGAGCGCTTGCCCGAGCGCATTGTTAATCTTGTGAGCCCCCGTGTGGCACAAGTCTTCGCGCTTTAAGTAAACGGAACATCCATGCAGAGCGCTCAACTTTTCTGAGCGATATAGGGGCGTTGGGCGACCAACATAGTCTTTCAGCAGCGCGCGATAGTCTGCCTGAAATTCGGGGTCCTCTATGTAACGGCGATAGTTTTCCGCCAATATCTGTGTGCACTTCAACAATGCTTCGGGCACGTGTGCGCCACCAAATTGTCCGTAATAACCTTCGGGAGATACTGTAAAGTTTTGTGTCATAATTAAGATTTTGAAGTTGTAAGGAGATATCATTCGAGTGGGGGTAATCCCACTTGCATGAAACCATTTTGAAAAATTCTGGGGGCACGCAAATCTGCAGGAAGCCATTTGCAAAAAATATGACGCTATGCGGAGCGCATAGACTGATTTGCAAAACGTATGGGGCCGTGCAAGTTTGCAGGGGCAGATTTGCAAAACGGATGGCGCTATGCAGAGCGCATAGGCAGATTTGCAAAAAATATGGCGCTATGCAGATTTTTGCGAGATTCACAGGAATCATTGGAGCGTGTTTCCAACCGTCCTCGTCTGCCAACATACGAAAGGGCACTCACGTCGCAAGTCCGACGGAGTGCCCTTTTGTATTCCTAACTATACATACAGAGGTTCCTGCTTACGACTTTAGAAGTTGTAAGATGCGCCACCAACCATTATGTATAGCAAAATTTCTCATATTTGTTTCTTTTCACTGGCAAATGTAACAGCATTATCAATAACAACCAAACATTTTGCCAATATTTTAGCAACAAACCTTACAAAAAGATATTTCTACAACCAAAAACTTACTTCAACGTTGAGAAATCGATATTGGGAGCCTCTGTCATGTTGCCATTACGCTCAAACTTTGTGCCCGTAGTGAGATATTCATCGAAGAAACCACCCATAGAGAGGAAGTAACCGCCTTCAGCTGTACCGCCAGTGTAGTCGAGGCGCATCTTGGTGCGGCCTGTTTCGTCGCAAGTGAAGCGAGCGTTCTTCAGGGGAATCCATCTGCCGTCAACGGTGCGTGCCCATTGGTTTTGGTAGTACGCCTTGCGGTTGATGTAGCCCATCACAGGGTTGAAGTTTTCGAGGAATGAGTGTGCGTTGGTGTACCAGGTAGAAGTCTGCGGACGACGCCATTGTGCCACGAGCACCCACTCGTTTTCGTGATTGTCGTAGAAGTAAGCGGTGTAAATTGTAGTGTTCTGGTCGTCAGGACGCACACCGATGAGGAAGCGGCAGCGTTCGCCAGCCTTCCAGTCGTAGTGCATGTAACTCTGACCGCCCGAACCTTCGTTACCAAACTCGCCAACCTTTGTTCTGGGACCCTTCTTCAGGAGCTGTACGCGCATGGATTCGGGGATTTCAGCCGGATTGTCGGTAGAGAAAGGACTCCACACAGAGAAGAGGATGCGGCGAGGATGGGGACTGTTGTTCTGCATGCCGAAGTAACCTTCGCCAAAACCGCAAGCCATGTAGTAGCTGCTGGGAATGTCGCCCTCTTCGGGAACTACGACTTCGTTGTAGAACCACTCAATCTTTTCACCCTTGGGGAAGGGATAACCCAAGTGTACGGAAGGACCGCGACGTCCGAAGTGCGTGCTGAATTGTTCGTTCACACAAACAACGGGACCAACTTCGCCACCAACGAGCAGTGCTGATACGCTACCAAACTTGTCGCCCTTGAGCAACTTCTTGCCACGAATATCCACCTTGACATACCGCGCCTTCGTCACCTTAAAAGTACCTACCTTGACGTTCGTGAGTTCGTCGCTGTTGAGCTTTACGGTCTTCTTTTTGCCCAAGAGAGAAACTTCAATTTGCGAATGTCCCTTAGCCTTAAGCGTGAGGTCAAACTTGCCTGCCTTTTCAGTTTTGAAGTAGAAACTGATGACATCTTCGGTGTTGTTCCAATTGCGGATGGCAGAGCGACCTTCGTCAATGTGTGCCTTGCCTTCTGTAATGTAGGCATTGCCTGCCAGCGTTACTACGGTTTCACTTTGTGCCACAACGGGGAGCGCAAGAAGCGAACTGAGGGCGAGTGACACGAAACTTAAAATGCTTTTCTTCATGATTGTAAATCTTTAATAAACTCTTGGCGCTGTGTAAGCGCAAGTTCTTTTACGCACCAGGCGCCAAGAGTCTGTAAGTGTTATTGAATTTCGATTTCGTCAATAAAGAGGAAGGCTGGATGCCCCTTACCTCCATGCCATTCGGGAAGCGTATGTTCGGGAACAGCAATAACTTTCACATAACGTGTAGTCACGGGGGTGAAGTTCATCTCGTGGTCGTAAATGCCATTAGCGTTTTCAAGCGTCAAAACGGGGAAATCACCAGTTGCAACTTCTGTAAAGTTCTGACCGTCTGAAGATACTTCCACAGCGAAGTGGCGTACGTCAAACACCCAATCGCCCTTTTCTACGCAAGTACTGATGGCCACCTTGCTAATCTCCATTTCCTGCTGCATGTCAATCACGGCTTCCATGTCATTGCGGTAGAAAGCAATCCAACGTCCGGTTTTGTAGTTGCCATTCCCCTTCAATCCGTCCACCAAAGTGGGGGCGCCACCAAACTCATACTGCTTGTTGATGGGTTTGAGCATGGTGATGGGTTTCATGCTTGCCTTGTTGAACTTGATCTTTTCACTGATGATGCGACCCAACTTTTCGCCACGAATGGTGCGCGCCTTGAAGGTGCAGGAATCGGTGATAGCGATGGGTTCCTTGTAAAGCGGAGAAGCGGCTGAAGGTTCGGTGCCGTCAAGGGTGTAGTGAACGTCCGCATTGTCGATAGTCTTGAGCGTAATCATCAACGCGTTTTTCACCGTGTCGGGTTGAAATGCTGCTGTTACGTCAAACACGTGGGTTGCATAGTTATATCCCTTCATGTCATAGGTCTTCACCATTTGGGGAATGCGCTGAAGGAAGTTTTCGTAGTTCTTCAACTCAGGCATTGTCCACTGCACTTCTGCAAGCGCTGCCATACGGGGAAGTTCCATGTATTCCACATGACTGTAATTGGGAATATATTCTGTCCAGAGATTTGCCTGTGCACCGATAATATGCTTCGCTTCTTCAGCATTCAACACTTCAGGAATGGGTTCGAGTTCGTACACCTTTTCCAAGGGGAGATATCCACCAATTGCGAGCGGTTCGCCCTCTGTGTCCTTCGTCTGATAGTAGTCGAAATACATGAACGTTGTGGGCGACATGATAACGTCGTGACCTTGGCGAGCCGCTTCAATGGCTTCGCCAAATCCGCGCCATGCATGAACGGTTGCATTAGGTGCCAATCCGCCTTCAAGAATTTCGTCCCAACCAATGATTTGGCGTCCCTTGCTGTTGAGGAACTTTTCGGCATGATTGATCACGAAACTCTGAAGGTATTCTTCCTTCGAGTGTTTGTCGTCGCTCTTGATGCCCAACTTCTTGATGCGCGCCTGACACTTCGGACACTTTTCCCAACGCACCTTCGGACACTCGTCGCCTCCCACGTGGATGTATTCTGAAGGGAAGATGTCTATGATTTCGGTGAACACGTCTTCGATAAAGCGAAGGGTTTCATCGTTACCAGCGCAGAGCACGTTTTCGGAAACACCCCACATTTTCCACACTTCATACGGTCCACCCGTACATCCGAGATGGGGATATGCGGTAAGCGCAGCCTGCATGTGACCAGGAAGGTCTATTTCGGGGATTACGGTGATATGACGTTCTGCAGCATAAGCAACAATCTCGCGTGCTTCGTCCTGAGTGTAGTGACCTGAGTGAGGTGTGCCATCATATTCGCCACTGTTACGTCCGATGACGGTTTCAGGACGATAAGCAGCAACCGTTGTCAACTCTGGATACTTCTTAATTTCAATACGCCAACCCTGGTCGTCGGTCAAGTGCCAGTGGAAACGGTTGATGTTGTGAAGCGCAAGCATGTCGATGAAGCGCTTTACGGAATCCACAGGGAAGAAATGGCGTGACACGTCGAAATGCGCACCGCGATAAGAGAAGCGGGGATAATCGTAGATATTGGCTGCGGGAAGTTCGATTTCCTCGGCTATACCCTTGGGCAAAGACTTGCGAAGCGTTTGGATGCCGTAGAAAACGCCTGCCTCAGAAGCACCCGTAATACCAACCTGACCATTTTCGATAGTCATCAAATACGCTTCCTTGTTTTCGTTATCCACACCGAGCGCCAAGCGGATGGCGGGCGAAACGGTTTCATCTGTGGTTATTGCCAATTCGATGCCTGTTGCTTCCTTTATGTATTCCGAAAGAAGTTCGGCATTGCGCAACATCTTGGCATTATCTTCGGGCACGATGATTTGCACCGTCTTGTCAAGTACAAAATTCTTACCTTCGGTCAGATTGATTTCTTGAGGAAGGGGAATCACTTGATAACTCGCCTGCTCGCGCTGTGAACACGACAACAGACCGCCGCAACAAAGGGCTGCAAGAATAAATTTTAGTTTCATAAGGTAGAAGGTTTTTAGATAGTAACGTTTTAAGGTTTGAGATCGCTTTTGCAAATGGAAGGTTATGAGGTTTTGAGAGTATAAGGAGTCCACACAGAGTCGTCACCTTAAACACTCACAACCTCACAACCTTTTACACTTCGATTACAACAAACTCCAAGCAACAGTGAGACCTGCCATCACGATGCTTACCATGCTCATCAACTTAATCAAGATGTTGAGCGAAGGACCAGATGTATCCTTGAAGGGGTCGCCCACAGTGTCGCCTACGATAGTTGCCTTGTGCGCATCGCTACCCTTGCCGCCGAAGTTGCCTTCTTCGATAAACTTCTTGGCATTATCCCAAGCACCACCTGCATTGGCCATAAATACTGCAAGCACAAAACCTGAACTCAAACTACCGATGAGCAAACCGAGCACACCTGAAACACCGAAGATAACACCAGTCAAGATGGGAACGGCAATAGCGATGAGCGAGGGAATAATCATTTCCTGTTGTGCTGCACGAGTTGAAATCATCACGCAACGTTCGTAGTCAGGTTCTGCTTCACCAGTAAGAATACCCTTGATGGTGCGGAACTGACGGCGCACTTCTTCCACCATCTTCGCTGCAGCACGACCTACGGCGTTCATCGTCAAACCGCAGAAGAGGAACGACATCATTGCACCGATAAACATACCAGCCAACACCTTAGGATTCATCAACGTCACTTCATAGTAGCGCATGAAGTCTGCGAATGTTGCCTGTTGCAATTCTACGATTCTACCATCAATATCTAATTGTGTAGTACCAATACGTTCGAGACCGATACGCACTTCTTCAATGTAAGATGCCAAAAGAGCAAGACCTGTCAATGCGGCAGAACCGATGGCAAAACCCTTACCCGTTGCGGCTGTTGTATTACCCAATGAGTCGAGCGCGTCAGTACGCTTGCGCACTTCTGCACCGAGACCGCTCATTTCGGCATTACCTCCAGCGTTGTCGGCAATAGGTCCGTAAGCGTCGGTTGCCAAAGTGATGCCCAATGTTGAGAGCATACCCACTGCTGCTGTACCGATACCGTAAAGTCCCATAGAGATATTACTCATTTCACCTCCTGTAGCGAGAAGGTAAGAGGCAATAATACCAACGACAACTGCAATCACGGGAATCGCTGTTGAGAGCATACCCACGCCGATACCAGAGATAATTACTGTAGCTGAACCAGTCAAACCGTTTTCAGAGATGCGCTGAGTGGGTTTGTAAGATTGTGATGTGTAATATTCTGTAGCCTGACCGATAGTAATACCCACGGCAAGACCTACTGCTACGGTGCAACCCATCTGCCACCAGTTTTCCAAACCGAGCAAATAAAGCACACCAAACGACGCTATCACAATGAGCACAGAACTCAAGTTAGTACCTACCGCCAAAGCGCGCAAAAGGTCCTTCATCTTTGCACCTTCATGCGTACGCACCGCAAAGATACCAACCAACGAAAGCACGATACCCACTGCTGCAATCAACATGGGGGCAATCACTGCCTTATATTGCATATCTACATTGCCACTTGCCATATATGCTGCAGCACCAAGCGCTGCTGTTGCCAAGATTGAACCGCAATAACTTTCATAAAGGTCGGCACCCATACCAGCAACGTCACCCACGTTATCACCTACGTTGTCGGCAATAGTTGCGGGGTTGCGGGGGTCGTCTTCGGGAATATTTGCTTCCACCTTACCCACGAGGTCGGCACCCACGTCGGCAGCCTTCGTATAAATACCACCACCAACACGCGCAAACAAGGCCTGAGTTGAAGCACCCATACCAAAGGTGAGCATTGTGGTTGTGATCATACACAACTTAGCAGTGGGCGTAGCACCTTCGGGAACAAAGGCATCAAGAAGCAAGTACCAGAAAGAGATGTCCAACAATCCGAGACCTACCACAACAAGTCCCATCACCGCACCACTACGGAAGGCGATACGCAATCCGCCATTGAGCGATTCGCGAGCAGCATTCGCTGTGCGAGCAGAAGCAGCAGTTGCCGTCTTCATACCCAAGAAACCTGCCAAACCTGAGAAGAAACCACCCGTAAGGAAGGCAACAGGCACCCAAGCATTCTGAAGGTTGAAACCATACGCCATAATAGCAAACAACAGGGCGAGGCAGATGAATACGATACCTACAACCTTGTACTGCTGCTTCAAATAAGACATTGCTCCCGAACGAACCGCAGCGGCGATGTACGCCATGCGTTCAGTACCCTCAGAAGTCTTTTTCATTTGTGCGTAGAAGAACCACGCAAAGCACAAAGCCAACAACGACGCTGCTGGAATGAGCCAAAATAAAGTGTGAGCCATAACTTGTTAAGATTTAATAAAATTAGAATTCCGCTACGAAGTTAGCGAAAATATCGGGATGAGGGCGCATCTATCCATTTTTTTGCCACATTCTCCTTCCCTACCCCCTTTAAGATGACAAAAGCAACGTGAATATCCAGAAGTTGGAGAGGGTGCAAACGTACATGCTTATAGGAAGCGGATTCGTAGCAAACTATGCCACATTGTTCTCCTCTGTTTTACTTTGTTGCGGAGGAATTTTAAAATTTAAACACCCCTAAACAACTGATTTTGTACAAAACAAACTTGGAATACCTTCCCGACGACTGATTTTGCCCAAGACAAACTTGAATTAGGTTCCCGCTTATTTAAGAGCGGCAGGTCATTAGACAGAACAAACCCGAAATCGCTGTGGGCGATTCCGAAGAAAAATGCCGCACATCCGATTTCGGGTTTGCTATCAAATAATATTTGTACCACGCTCTTCACAGAGCTTGAGTCCGAGGTCCTTGAGTTTGAACTTCTGAATCTTGCCGCTGCCCGTCATGGGGAATTCCTTGATGAAGAAAATGTAGCGGGGAATCTTGTAGCGCGCAATTTTGCCGGTGCAGAACTCGCGCACGTCGAGGTCGGTCATCTCTACGCCTTCGTGTAAAATAATGAATGCACCCACTTCCTCGCCATAGCGCTTTGAGGGAATGCCAGCTACTTGCACATCCTTGATGCCTTCCATCTTGTAGAGGAACTCTTCAATCTCACGGGGATAGATATTTTCACCACCGCGGATAATCATGTCCTTGATGCGCCCCGTGATGCGGAAGTTGCCGTCGGGATCTTTTACGCCGAGGTCGCCGGAATGGAGGAATCCGTTTTCGTCAATCACTTCGGCCGTAGCCTCGGGATTTTTGTAATATCCCTTCATCGTGTTGTAACCGCGGTTACACATTTCGCCTTGTACACCTACGGGGCATTCTTCACCCGTTTCGGGGTCAAGCACTTTGACTTCGGTGTGTTCGAATTCGCGTCCAACGGTAGTACAACGCACTTCAAAAGAATCGTCAATGCGGGTGTGGGTCATACCGGGCGATGCTTCGGTGAGTCCATACACGCTGGTGACGCGCATAAACATCTTTTCTTCCACCTGTCGCATGAGTTCGATGGGACAAAGCGAACCCGCCATGATGCCAGTGCGCAAACTTGACATATCGAACATGGGGAACATGGGGTGGTTCATTTCTGCAATGAACATGGTGGGCACACCATAGAGCGCAGTGCAGCGTTCCTTATGAATGGAGGCGAGCACGACGAGCGGATCGAAGCGTTCGACCATCACCTGCGTACAACCATGGGTGAGGCAGTTCATCGTGGCGAGCACCACGCCGAAGCAGTGGAAAAGTGGGACGCAGACGCAGAGTTTGTCGTCGGCGGTAAACTTCATGTGTTCGCCCGTAAGGTAACCATTGTTGCTGATGCTGTGGTGCGTGAGCATGACGCCCTTAGGAAAACCAGTTGTACCCGAAGTGTACTGCATGTTGACCACATCGTAGCACGACACTTTCTGCTTTGCCACGGCAAGCTCTTCATCATCGACATTGCTACCGAGGAGAAGGATTTCTGCGGTGTTGTACATGCCGCGGTATTTCTCCTGCCCAATGTAGATAACGTTCTTCATCTGCGGCAGCGTTTTACTCTTGAGGTAGCCGCGCTGGCAGGTGCGGAGTTCGGGAAGAATATCGTAAACCATGTTCACGAAATCTTCACTTCCGCGGTCGCCATTGACAATGCAGAGCGTATGCATGTCAGAATTCTGACATACGTATTCCAGTTCCGCACGCTTATAGTTAGTGTTTACCGTTACGGCAACGGCACCAATCTTGGCACACGCATAAAGGAAGGTCAACCAGTCGGGCACATTTCCAGCCCAGATGCCGACGTGTGTGCCTTTCTCCACACCGATGGAGAGCAGACCTTTTGCCATGTTGTCAACGCGCTCATTAAACTGCTTCCAGGTGAAGCGTAAGTTGCGGTCGGAGTAAACAATATATTCTTTATCTGGCGTAGTGGCAGCCCAATGCTCCACCCATTCGCCAAGCGTTCTGTTAAAGAGTTGCATGTTGGTTAGAGTACAGAGTACAAATTTCAGAATACAACTATTGTTAGATTACAAAGTATGGATTAAAGAGTTTCGTTTTCAGATTACAGTATACAAATGCTGTAGCAGTAATCACCACAAGGAAGTTGTACTCTGTAATCTGTTATCTGTACTCTAAATAGGCGTATATACCACCGCCAAAATCTTAGCAGCCTGCCCCTCAAATCCATGAACGTGGTGGGGAACGATGCAGTCGTAATAAATGGTGTCGCCTGCTTCAATAACATATTTCTTTTTGCCGTGCGCCACTTCCACCGTACCTTCCATCACGAAGATAAATTCTTCGCCTTCGTGTGAAGAAAGGACATAGTCAAGATTTTCTGTATTATCAATATCGATAATAAAGGGTTCCATGTGGCGGTCAGCCTTAGACTTTGAGAGCGCTCGGTAGTGCATGTGCGTACGAGCATCCATGGAGTTGTTGGAGAAACTGATGGTGTCGCTCGTTTCCTGCTTGCGACACACTACAGCACCATGGTCGTCCTGGTCGTCTAAGAATGTGCCGAGGCGCACACCCAATGCGCGAGCAATCTTAATCAGCGGAGCCAATGAGGGAATGTCAATATTATCTTCAATACGCGCAATCTGTTCTTCTGCCAACCCTGTGCGCTCAGCGAGTTCTGCCACACTGATTTCACGAGTTTCACGAAGCGCCTTAATCTTTGCGCCAACAATCTTTGTGCTATCCATAGTTTTGTGTTTGTAAAGTAAACGAGTAGACAAGTAAACAAGTAAACGAGAGCGTTACAGACAAGCAATGAGCGTTTATCTCACAAGTCATCTCGTTCACTCGTCTCGTAAAAACTTGTCTACTAAAACAAGTCTTATCGTGTTATTTTGTTAAGAGATTAGCAAAAGTACAAATAATTTGTTAATGACCTAATGTTTTTGGTAATAAAAAAGGCACATCCCAAGGATGCGCCGAATTTTATACCTAAAGAAGGGGATCAATAGCGTTTGTTGTAACCCGAATGGAGTGTCCAATTACGGATGATGCCACGAAGCAGGAGGCTATAGGGTTGATAGAAGAAGCATCCTACGATTATCATATACACCATGTTGTATAAAAATTTCAAGAAGTCCTCATCTTCATTTTTGAAATAAATTGGATCTAATATAAACATCGTTTTTACCCATACATAACATGCCATGGCACCCAATAAAAATATAGCAACAAGATAAAAACAGAGGTGCAGTTTATTCTTAATAGCGACTCCTTGAAGAAGCGTGGTCGTGCCCATTTTCATAAATGCCAATACGATCCCTAGAACCAAACAGAAGATACCTAAGAACATTTCAAACCCACCCCCTTCGTAAAAGTATTGACACAATCCGCCAAAGATACAAAAGATGCACGCCACAATCATGTAGCTGTTCATGGGATGCTGCTCGCCATAAGTGCGAATGCCCAATCTCAATCGGTGTAGTTTTCCCCCTCTTGCCATATTGTTAATTTTGATTGTGGGTAATGTGGATAAAAAAGGAAAGGCGCACAGTGCCGTGCGCCTTCCGTGAGATTCCCATCTGTGATTACTTTGTCAAATATTCAGTGACGTTCTTCTCAATGCGCGCTGCGAGATCTTCGCCATCTTCCTTCACGAATGCTTCACCTGTGATGCGTTCGTAGAGTTCCATGTAACGTTCAGAGATGCTCTTCACAATTTCTGCTGTCATTTCGGGCACCTGCTGACCTTCCTTACCCTGGAAACCGTTGTCCATCAACCATTCGCGTACAAACTCCTTGGAAAGTTGCTTTTGGGGTTCACCTGCTTCGAAGCGTTCTTGATAACCTTCAGCATAGAAGTAACGGCTTGAGTCGGGCGTGTGGATTTCGTCCATGAGGTAGATGGTACCGTTGTGCTTACCGAATTCATACTTGGTGTCAACGAGAATCAATCCGCGTTCAGCAGCGATTTCAGAACCGCGCTGAAAGAGGGCGAGTGTGTACTTCTCAAGGAGTTCGTATTCCTCGGGAGTTGCCAAACCCTGCGCCAAGATTTCTTCCTTTGAAATGTCGGCATCGTGTTCACCGATTTCCGCCTTAGTAGTGGGTGTGATGATGGGTGTGGGGAACTTCTGATTTTCCTTCATACCTTCGGGAAGACGTACGCCGCAGATTTCGCGCACACCGCTCTTATAAGCACGCCAAGCCGAACCGCAAAGGTAACCGCGTACAATCATTTCAACAGCGAAACCTTCGCAACGAACGCCTACTGTTACCATGGGGTCGGGAGTTGCCATTTTCCAGTTGGGGCAAATATCAGCGGTAGCGTCAAGGAACTTTGCTGCAATCTGATTCAACATCTGTCCCTTGTAAGGAATACCTTCGGGAAGTACAACGTCGAACGCAGAGATTCTGTCGCTTGCTACCATCACCAACTTGTCGCCTACGCTATACACGTCGCGAACCTTACCATGATACACTGCTGTCTGACCAGGGAAATTAAAGTCTGTCTTTGTTAATGCACTCATAATTTATTGAGGTTTTGAGGTTATAAGTTCTTGAGATGTTGGAGAGATACAAGAGATGCTAAAAATGCTAGAAATTCTAAAAAACTAGATATTTTAGATTATCGATCTCTCCAATGATTTATTCTTTCGGTTCAGCATCGTCTGTTGCACGGTGCTTCTTCGTTTCTTCTTCGTATGCTTCTACAATTCGTGTCACCAATTTGTGGCGAACGATGTCGCGCTTGTCCATTTCGATAAAAGCTATGCCACTGACGTCTTTCAATATGCGTTGTGCCTCAATCAATCCGGATTTCTGTGAGGGCGGAAGGTCTATCTGTGTGCGGTCACCTGTGACAATCATTTTCGTGTTCCACCCCATGCGAGTGAGAAACATTTTGATTTGTGCGGAACTCGTATTCTGTGCTTCGTCAAGGATTACGACAGCATCGTTCAAGGTGCGTCCACGCATGAATGCGAGGGGTGCAATTTGAATGATATTGCTCTCCATATACTCCTGCAATTTCGCTGCGGGTATCATTTCTTGAAGGGCATCGTAGAGGGGTTGCAAATAAGGATCAATCTTTTCCTTCATATCGCCAGGCAAGAAACCCAGTTTTTCACCCGCTTCTACGGCAGGACGGCTGAGTATGATTTTCTTCACTTCCTTATTCTTCAATGCACGAACAGCAAGGGCGATGGCGGTATAGGTTTTTCCCGATCCCGCAGGTCCTATGGCAAAGAGCATGTCGTGTTTGGCATACGCTTCAACGAGGCGACGCTGATTTTCTGAGCGTGCGGTGATGGGTTTGCCTCCTGTGCTGTAAACAATCACGCCCTCCTGATGTTGCTTCTGTGTCTTACCCTTCTTGATAATGTTGAGAATATCTTCCTCTGTAAGTTGGTTAAACTTCACACAATGTGCCTCTAATAAGCGGAAAAGGTCCTCAAAGTCTGCCATCTCCTCTTCGGAGCACATAACCTTGACGACATTATCGCGCGCCACGATACGCAACTTTGGACAGAGCGCTTTCAGCATGCGCAGGTTGGCATTGTTTGCCCCGTAAAATACAACGGGATCTGCCTCTTCTAGGATAAAATGTTTTTCAATCACGATGCAAATTTAAACATTCCATGATATATTTTTACTAATTTTGCGGGTAAATACAGCATCTCCCCTATGACTATCCCTATAAAAATTAAAAAAATACATTTTCTTGCCCTCTTCTTTATCGTCGTGGGCGTATTGTACGTTGTGCGCCTAATTCATCCCGAATATGCGGCACCAGAAACATTGCAAAACGAGGCAGCACTTTTCGCACAGAACAATTCGGAAATGCAACAAACTGAAGACTCGCTGATGGCGAACGCTACGGAAACACTCACAAACGATGATGCAGAAGCGGAAGACGAGGAAGAAGCGCCCGCCGCTAACGGTGAACAGACTAACGAAAAGATTATCACTCCAGAAGAGACTGACCGCATCTTGCGCCACAGCAAAACGGTTGATGCCTTATTTCAAGCAAAGCGTGCAGAGGTGAAACTCGTGGATCATCGCGGGCGTCCGGTTAAGAACAAGATTAAAGGGGTGAGCAGTTATGTTCGCGTATTTAACGACCTCAACGATGTGCAAATTGCAACGGCCTCACGGGTGGGGATTGCACGCATAGCCAACCGAGACGAGGCGATGTTGCGAAAAGACAGTTTGGTATTCATCGGCAACAGTCCCTACTACGACGTTAAGAAACTCACCCACTCCATCCCCTATCTCGTTCCCAGAGCGGCAATATGCCTTGAGGAGATTGCTCGAGCATTTATGGATTCGTGTGTGGCCAAGGGCTTGCCTATGCATAAGGTTGTGCTTACATCCGTGCTTCGAACCGAGAGCGACGTAGCAAAACTCCGACGCGTAAATGTGAATGCGAGTCAAAACAGTTGTCATCAACACGGCACCACGTTCGACATCAGTTACAACCATTTTAAAATGGTGCAAAATCCTTATACCGCTCCTCAAAGGGAGATTCCTGCCACAAAACTCAAACAGATTTTAGCCGAAGTTTTGGAGGATCAGCGCGACATGGGGACGTGTTTCGTGAAATATGAATACCGTCGCAGTGCATGTTTTCATATCACAGCAAGATAAGGATTCGCGGGAACAGAATGCTGTTCAAGTTCTGTAACAAACCGCACAATTGAGGCGTATAGCACCCCCTTCCCTTGTTGCTATACGCCTCAATGCTGTTATGCTATCACACTTGCCCTCAATTCGTGCTCCACAAAGTTCATAATCTCATCTTCCGCATCGGGGTGGAACCAATGAATCGTTTCGTCCTTCTTAAACCACGTCATCTGCTTCTTGGCATAAACGCGAGTGTTCTTGCGCAATCGGTCGAGCGCAAAGTTCAGTTCCCATTCGCCATCAATCACGTTGAGCAATTCCTTCACTCCTACAGTATTCAGCGAATTCTCGGCGCGGAAGGGCATTACGCGACGCACTTCCTCCAACGCACCCTGCGCTACCATCTGCGTCACTCTGCGATTAATGCGGTCAAAAAGGTCCTCGCGCTCACGCTGCAGTCCTATTTTGATAATTTGAAACGGGCGTTCCTTCTTCTTGCGCACGCGGAAGGAGGTGTAAGTCGTTCCGGTCATGTAGCAAATTTCAAGGGCATGAATCACACGTTTAGGATTGCGAATGTCGCACTGCGCGTAATATTCCGGGTCGAGCAAGCGCAGTTCTGCCGCCAACGCTTCGAGACCTTCCGCCTGATAGCGTTCCATAAGCAGGGTGCGCGTAGCATCGTCAACCGTAGGTATGTCGTCAATACCATCGCAAACGGCATCGATATACATCATCGATCCCCCAGTAAGCAGCGCCACATCGTGGGTTTGGAAATGTTGCTCCAACAACGCGAGCACCTCTTCTTCATAACGCGCCGCGCTGTAATAGTCTGTCAAACCAAGCGTACCCACAAAGTAATGGGGCACACGTGCTTGTTCAGCAGCGGTAGGCGCAGCAGTAATGATGGGGATGTCACGATATAACTGACGCGAGTCTGCGCTGATGATGGGGCAATCAAAGTGTTGGGCAAGGCGAAGACTGAGTGACGTCTTCCCCACTGCCGTCGGACCTAGAAGTACAATTAGTGTTTTAGGCATATATCAGATGGGAGGAGCATTAAACGTAGATTAAAAGAAAGATGGATTGGAGCAGATGTGTTTCAATATGAACTAAGTCAAACACGCCTGTGAAGTGTCATTCGCAAAACGTTAACGGAATGCAAGTTTGCATAGCACCATTTTGAAAACATGTGGAGCCTTGCAAGACTGCGAGAGTCATTTGCAAAACGTATGGTGCTATGCAAGGCTGCATAGCACCATTTGGAAAAAATATGGAGCCGCGCAAGTCTGCGAGAGTCATTTGCAAAACGTATGGCGCTATGCAAGGCTGCATAGCCCCACATGAAATAAAAATGGCGCCGTGCAAATCTGCAACGATTGCTGAGAGTAGATTTCCGCACCTCAAACTTTTGTTTCGGTTTCCTAGAAACAGAGAGAAGGCACCAACAGCAGGGATTCTACAAAGACTAAGGGGGAAGTAGACGAGTACGAACAAGGTGTGTCACGACCAACATCATGACACACCTTGTTTATGCTTCTGCGCCAGTTATACTGGTTGGTTGAATCGCCTAATAGGCGCTATCGTCAGAGATTTCAAAACCTTCAAGATCGAGTTCGTCATCATTGTAGAGGTCGTCAGCGTCGCCGTATGGATCAAATTCATCATCCATAGCGCCTGCAGATCCTGCAGCACTCGCCTTAGTGATTTTCTCAACAAAGGGATCTTCGAAGTCAAGCAACTGCTGAGGGGCATCGCCCTTGGCACGAATCACTTCGGGAGTTGAGAGGTGTTCGCCAGGAATAAATTCCTTCACATCCAAGAAGAAAGAACGCTCAGCATAGGGGTCGAAGACAAATTCGAAATGCTGTCCCTCATCCTCAATAAAATCTGAGAGGGGCGTTTCTTCCATGAGGTAAATATCTTCATCCAAGTCGCCAGCGCCAACGTCTTCACGCGTGATTTGCTCATGGCGTTCCCATTCCTCGTCACACACGTAGAACTCTGTCATTTGGTCATCGGGATAACCACACGACTGGAGCACAACCTTGCAAAGGTCAAGGAAATTGGCATCACTGTCAATCTTAATTTCGCGCAAAAATCCTTCAACCTCGTCGCTAATAAATTTTATTCTATATAACATGACTTTTTGCTACTTAAGAACTACTTGATAACACCGCGCTGTGACTGTTCGAAGAAGGAGATGATGTAGTCCACTTCCTTACACTGAGGCACCTGTTCGCGCACCATCTGCAAGCGCTCCTTCATGAGTCCCTTTTCTTGGTAAATGATGCGATAAGCATTGTGAATGTTTTCGATAATCTCGGGAGCAAAACCACGACGACGAAGTCCCACAATGTTCAAACCGCAATAAGCAACGGGTTCGCGACCTGCAATAATGTAAGGAGGAATATCTTGAGAAGTGCGCGTACCTCCGCCTACCATAACATAACCTCCGATGCGGCAGAACTGGTGAACGAGCGTCGTAGAACTTACGATGGCACAGTCGTCAACAATTACCTCGCCAGCAAGCTTTGTTTGATTACCGATGATGCAATAGTTGTTAATGATTACGTCATGACCTGCGTGCATACCTTCCATGAGGAGGTTGTTGTTGCCCACAACGGTTTTACCCTTTGCGGCAGTACCACGGTTAATCGTTACGTTCTCGCGAATGGTGTTGTTATCACCAATCTCAGCCGTAGTTTCTTCACCTTGGAACTTGAGGTCTTGGGGAACTGCACCAATGACAGCACCAGGGAAAACGGTGTTGTTATTGCCCATACGTGTACCGTAAAGCAAAGTCACACCATTCATTAACTTATTATTGTTGCCGATAACTACATTCTTGTCGATATAGCAGAAAGGACCGATTTCGCAATTTTCACCAATTACAGCCTCGGGGTGGATGTATGCTAAGGGACTAATCATAATAGTTCAGGGGTTAAGAGGAGTTCTAAATTATGTTGTTTCGTGTGCCTTGTGAAAGGCACGGGATTTATTCTTTATCTTTTGCCAACTGAGCAGTAAAGGTTGCTTCCATCACGCAGTTGTCACCCACGAAGGCAAAACCGCGCATTGAGGCAATACCGTGACGGATGGGCGTAATGAGGCGAACGAGGAAGATTAGTGTGTCGCCAGGAACGACCTTCTGACGGAACTTCACGTCGTCAATACGCAAGAAGTAAGTGGTGTACTTCTCTGGATCAGGAAGACCATTAAGTACGAACAATCCACCACACTGCGCAAGCGCTTCGATTTGAAGCACGCCAGGCATTACAGGATTGCCAGGGAAGTGACCTTGGAAGAAGGCTTCGTTGGAAGTAACGTTCTTCACACCTACAATCTGCTTCTTGGTAATTTCAATCACCTTGTCCACCAATTGCATGGGGTAACGGTGGGGAAGCATGCGCTGGATGTCATTAATATCCAAGACGGGAGCCTTATTGGGATTGTAAGAAGGTGCTTGAACCTCATTCTGCTTGATTTCCTTACGGAGTTGACGCGCAAACTTATTGTTGATGGTATGTCCGGGGCGCGTTGCAATGATACGCCCCTTAATAGGACGACCAATAAGCGCGAGGTCACCAATGATGTCAAGCAACTTGTGGCGTGCAGGTTCGTTGGGCCAAACAAGCGGACGTGTTTGCAAATAACCTAACTGTGTTGCATCGCGATGTTCTACGTTGAGCGAATCTGCCAATTTGTCGAGCGCTTCTTGCTCCATTTGGCGTTCGTAAATCACGATGGCATTCTGAAGGTCGCCGCCCTTAATCAAACCTGCAGCAAGAAGAGGTTGAATTTCGCGTACGAAAACAAACGTACGGGCAGAGGCAACTTCGTCAGCAAATTTTGACATATCGTCAAGCGTTGCGAACTGACTGCTCAAGAACTGAGAGTCGAACGAAATCATTGACGTGATAGAGAATTGTTCGTCTGGGAGAAGCGTAATCTGTGAACCTGTTGCGGGGTCGTTAAATTCCACCTTGCGCTTAATCACATAATAGTCTTTGTCGGCTTCTTGTTCTTCAATACCTACGCGCTTAATGTTTTCAACGTAATAATAAGAACTGCCATCAAGGATGGGGAACTCGGGACCATCAACCTGGATCAAACAGTTGTCAATGCCAAAAGCATAAAGAGCAGCAAGACCATGCTCAATGGTTGAACAACGTGCTTCACCCTTTGCGACAACCGTTCCTCGACTCGTGTCGATTACATTTTCTGCAACGGCATCAATAATGGGTTGACCTTCGAGGTCTATACGCTGAATTTTATAACCAAAGTTTTCGGGGGCAGGATTGAACGTCACTGTCAATTTCAAACCTGTATGGAGTCCGATACTTGAGAGTGAGAAACTCTCCTTAAGTGTCTTCTGTTTCATGGGATTTGTTTTGCTTGCTTGGGAACTATAGCAACTAGAGGAACTAGCGTACTATAGAAACTTTAGGGATTATAGATACGATCTGAACTATAATTCTTTTATTTCTGCAGTTGAGCTTTTAACTCTTCAACTTGCTTCTTCAAGTCATTCAATTCGCTATACATTTCAGGTAGGCGCTTGAACACGACACTCGAACGCATGAATGCCTTTGCATCGATTGCAGGCGAACCTTGAATGGTTTGTCCAGACTTCTTCACGCTACCAGCAATACCTGCCTGCGCACCAGAAAGTGTGCGATCTGCAATTGTTGCGTGACCTGCGATACCAACCTGACCACCGAACATACACCATTCGCCAATCTTTGTGCTACCTGCAACACCTACTTGAGCGGACATGACAGTGTGACTGCCTACTTCAACATTGTGAGCAATCTGAACCATATTGTCGAGCTTTACACCGCGACGAACATAGGTGCTACCCATTGTTGAACGGTCAACACAAGCATTCGCACCGATTTCCACATCGTCTTCAATCGTTACGATACCGATTTGAGGAATCTTTTCGTAACCATTAGGCGAGGGTGCGAAACCAAAACCATCAGCACCGATGACACAACCTGAATGAAGAATAACACGATTGCCCACAATACAATCATGATAAACGCTCACATTCGGATAGAGAATACAATTCTCACCTACCTTAGCACGTTCTTCAACAACTGCATGAGGATAGAGTTGCGTACCTGCGCCGACTTCTGCATTATCACCTACGTAAGCAAACGGACCTACATAGCAATCTTCAGCAACCTTTGCTGATTCGGCAACAAAAGCGAGGGGATGAATACCTGTACGCTTGCCCTTAAACTGTTCATAAAGGGTGAGCAATTTGGCGATGGCTTCATAAGCGTTGGGCACACGAACGAGAGTTGCGCTGTATTCCTTCTCAGGAGTGAAGTCATTGTTCACAAGCACTACGCTTGACTTCGTTTCATAAAGATAGTGTGCATATTTAGGATTGGCAAGGAAAGAAATGGCACCTTCTACGCCTTCTTCAATCTTAGCAAATGTCTTTACTGTAGCATCGGGATTACCATCCACCGTGCCTTGCAAATAAGATGCAATCTGTTGAGCAGAAAATTCCATATAAGAATCTTAGTCGATTAAATAATTATAGGGCGAATATACCTCATTGAAATGTAGATGCGAAACCATTATAGTAGCGAAATTCTTAATTGTAAGGACACGACGAACATGCTAACTACAAGGGAACCCGCCCTCTTTTCCTGGCAAATATCGCAAATAATACCGAGACTAGCGGCATGCCAAACGTTTTTTTTAACTTAATTACACAAATTAGAGAGCGCTTAAGGTTAAAATACGGATAAATAACAAGAAATATGTAAAAATGTCGGATGGTCTCTGAAAGATAATAAAAAAGGGACTTTTTCTCAACATTACGCAACGGTATGGACAATGTCAAGGACTACAAAGTTCCCTATTTCACCAAGAGCAGAGGAGAGTTCTGAATGAGGGAACGACGATATTATGAATACTCTAGATGAGTTTATTGCAATAAAGCAGTATGTTCTAATACTGTTCGAACGCCATTCGAAAGGCATCCGTATTCCGTACGAACAGCAGTCACGACTCTCGGTCGCACTGCGTAGTTTGAAATGTTTTACATATCCGTCTGTGCGCACAGCGTAGTGCGAAATAAAGTACAAATAAGTCTATGCGCACAGCATAACTTCATATTTTTTACAAATCTTTTCGTGCACACAGCATAGCGCTAGCGCCACAAAGATTTCTCTCTATGCAGACCTACATAGCACGAAACATTTCACAAATCCGTTCATGCTTACCAATAAATTCTTGTCATAAAAAACTATTATAGTTGGTTTGCACTATTGTGAGGCAAAAGTACAACTCTATAACTACTGCTACAATGTGTCATTTATCGAATGCTTACTGCTTACCCATTTTCAAGACCACACGATCGACCTCAAAATACGCTTGAAACAACAGTTATATGATTTCCAATACTTAATAAAAAAGGACGTGCCAAATTGACACGTCCTCTTCTATCATTGCGAATTAGTAAATCGGATTGGGAAGATACCAATTGCTTTGGTTCTTGAGAAGTTCATAGAGGTAGATGTTTTGCTGACCAACGGGCATTACCACATTACCAGCATCGTCTACTTCTTCTTCAGCATAAGGAGCTTGGTAAACTGAACGATTAGAAATCATCCATGCGAACCATTCATTACCGTCGATAAGACCTGCATTGTTCTTATGGCGAGCCATACGCATGAGGTCGAAGTAACGGAAACCTTCAAATGCTGTTTCAAGGGCCATTTCGTCAGCGATGAGTGTTTCAACCGCTTCGATTTCCCATTCATCTGCCGCTACGGGAGCAATTGAGTCAGTATGTACGACAACACGAACAGTGTCTGCATAAACTGTTTCACTTGTGTTGCGTGCTGATTTCTTAGCAGCGAAAGGTACGAGGTAACCAGTACGCTTCCATTCAGCAGCGATACGCTTACTTACTACATTTGTATAAGTGTAAATTGTATCATTGTCGTCAGACTGACCGCAACCGAGTGCATGGATACCTGCTGAATTTACCCACTTTGAATCAGAGAAATCAAGGAAGGGTTTAGACTTCGCACGGAGCAATTCATCGGGTGAAATTGCGAGGTTATGAGTTCCTTGATGAAGTGTGTCTGCGCACCATGTAGTACGATAGAACTGGAAGAGCGTATCGTTGCTTACAGAGTCTGCCTTAGCAATAGCATCATACTTCAAAGAGTCTGTCAATTCGGGGAACTTGTCGTAGTGCAAACCGTCACGAAGGATAGCAAATGCGTGACCGGGGAAACCAGCACGGTTGATGGCTTCTGCAAAACGGAGGTAAACCTGACGCTTACGATATACGTTGAGCGCATACTTGAACTCCCAGCGATTCGTAGCCAAACCATCTTGATTGATCATGTCACTCACACCAAACTTATGGATAAAGCGAGGTTTGCCATCATCTTCTGTTTGGAAGTAGGGAGTTGTTGCGTTCAAACGACCATCACCTTCGTTGTAGTATTCTACTTCAACATTAGTTACATCCTCCTTGCTTTCTGATTCATAATTCACATAAGTCTGTGCCTTATTGAGGGCGACGTAACGCTGTGAAGGACCAACCTGACGCATCTTAGCATTAGGCTTGATGCTGATTTCACCGTTCGTTGCTACAGATTCACCAGAACCAGAAGTTTGGTTGAATGAACTTGTTTCAAAACCGTAGATATTAGCAATGCGAGTTAATACGCTACCAAAGCTCTTGTTTGCAGCAGAGGGAACGAGCGTAATTGTTTCATCAGCAGCATTGCTGTAAGAAACGAGGCTACCATACCAGTTCTTTGAACTACCCCACATGAGACGCTTTACGTCATCAAACTTGGGGAACGTAGCAGAAACAGCATGACCATTCTTAACAGCAGCAGGAGCATTGTCTTCCAACCAAGTGTAGTAGTACATCGCAGCCTTTTCATAGTCAGCGGTACCATTACCACGAAGCAGGTAGAGGTCACCCAATACAAGGTCAGAGGGGAAGAGCATCAACTTGTGAGAAATATTCACACCACTCTTACCAGTATTAAACTGTCCGTAATCGGGGAAACCATACGACTTTTCGAACTGTGCAGCAAGAAGCAATGTAGGTTCGAGCAAATCAATAAGATTTTCAGGTGTAGCCCAACCTTCAGCAGGATTAGTTTCCCAACCTGTGTTAGCATTGTCTACAGGAACAGTAATGAAGGGTACGCGACCATAGTTTTGTACCAACTGCATATAAGTCCAAGCACGAACCATGTGCACCTGTGCGATTTCCTTACGCATATACAAGATGTCATTCTTGATAGCGTTAGAGTCAGCCTTAGCAAGATAGAAATTACATTGGTTAATAACCTTGTAATAAGCAGCGCGATTCAACAACGCAGATTCGCCATCTTTCAAAGAAGCGTCAAAGCGAGCGATACGTGCAATTGAGTCTGAACTATACATCGTAGTGTCAGCGAGGTCTGCACGAACTTCATTCAAAATGATGTTCTGTTCAACCATATCCTGGACATTACGCATGATACCGAGATAGAAGTTTACCGTGTCCTTACCGTTAAAGCCTTCGGTATAACGTTCCATATCAGGAGTCAGCACATCTTCACATGAAGTGGTGAACACACCAAAACCAGCAAGGAAGACAAAGAGGCTTACAATTGATTTTTTCATTGTAGTAGTTGTTTATTGGTTCTGTGAGGAGGTGTTGAGGAGCAACTGTGCGGTACTCCTCTAACACCTTTCACTTATACCATGTACGTACGATTACAAGTTAACTGTTATACCGAGATTAAAGTTACGACCCGCAGTAAGATAACCAGCATCGATACCCTGATAGAGCACGCTGTTACCTGCTGTTACTTCAGGATCATTACCTGTGTATTCAGAAACGGTAAATACGTTGTTTGCTTCACCCCATACAGTGAGACCTTGCAACCAACTGAGGTTGTTTACAGGAATCTTGTAAGTAAGGCGAACCTTCTTCAACTTAAGGTAAGAACCATCTTCAATCCAACGATCAGAGAAGCGTTCGTTGTTTACCCAAAGTTCATTGTCAGCAGACATTGTACGAGGAACGTCTGTTACCTGACCTTGATAGCGCCAACGGTTGCAAACTGCTGTAGTTTGGTTCCAAATATTGTTACCGTTTTCAAGTTGAGAGCGCTGATAGTTGAAGACATCGTTACCAACAGAATACTTGAAGTTGAGGTCAAGAGCAAAGTTCTTGAATGTGAAATTAGTGAAGAAGTTACCGAAGAAGTCGGGGTTAGGATCACCAATAACAACCATATCTGCTTCGCTAATCCAACCGTCCTTGTTCTGGTCTACAAAATGAACGTCACCAGCACGGAAGTCACGAGAAGGATTCTGTGAAAGACCTGTAGGATACTTCAAACCAGCAGCCTGAGCGTCAGCTTCTGTTGCAAACACACTATTTGTCTGATAACCATAGAAAACACCAGCAGCATGACCAACAGCAGTGAGCACATTGTTGTCGCCATAAACGCTTGTAGTGTAACCATTGATTACAGTGGGTTCACCAGTCTTGTTACCCTTTGCATCAAGTGCATAAAGTTCAATCTTGTTAGAAGCGGGAAGTTCTTCAATCTTATTTTCATACTTGCCAACAGAGAGACCTGCCTGCCAACCGAAGTTCTTAGTCTTAACGAGAACTACATTAGCATTGACATTGAAACCCTTATTGCTCAATTCACCATCGTTACCCCACATCATTGACATACCAGTGATATCACTAACTGCCTTACGTGTCAAAAGGTTTGATGTTGTAGAGAGATAATACTCTGCACCAAGTGAAAGGCGATTGTTCAAAAGATTAATCTGAGCACCTACGTTGAAACGACGGTTTGTTTCCCACTGAATTGTAGGATTCTGGATGTTAGCCAACACGAGTGAAGTAGCCTTATCCATGAACTTGATGTTCTGGAAGTAAGTACGACTTGCATAATAGTCTACATTGTCGTTACCACTTTCTTCGTAGCCTGCATTCACCTTCAAATAGTTAATAGCAGGAACATTGAACCAAGGTTCAGAAGAAACTACCCAAGCAGCCTGAACGCTGGGGAAGAGCCCCCAGTTTACACCAGCAAGTTTCACACCTTCAACAGTTTCACGACCGAAACGGCTTGAAGCTTCCATTGTAGTTCCGAGACGGAAGAAGTACTTATTCTTCAAGTTGTAATTCAAGTCCGCATAGTATGCAAGGTTGATCCAACTATCGTTTGTACCACCGTAATCCTTGTACTGCAATGAGTAACTCATGTTAGGCATCTTATCGTTGTCATTGTTGTAACCTGTGATGTAGCTATCACTATACGAATAAGATGACATACGGAAACCAGCAAGGAAGTCAAATGCATGAACACCATACTGACGCTTCCACTGAGCACGTAAGTCGTTGAAGAGCGTTGTTTCCTTACCAAACTGAGTTCTGATTACGCTAGTTACACCACCAAGACCTTCAACTTCCTTCGTAGGAGTACCCGTGTTGGGAAGGTAATACTTTTCGTTATTACGGTTCAAGATGTAACTGAAACGATCACTTACTGTCCAGTACTTGTTGATGCGGTACTTAGGAGCTACGTTGATGCTGAACTGAGTCTGTTCGTGGTAGTTCTTATTATCACCGTCACCATTCAACAAAATCCAATAGGGGTTAGCCAAACCTTCAAAACCATAACCAGAAGCAAAAGCCAAGGGGTTGTTGCTATCTGAATAGTTCTTACCAGCATATACATTTGAAGCATGACCAAGAACAAGCTTGTTGAGATCGTTATCAAACTTCACAAAGTATTCGTAAGGACTAACGAAAGGATTCTGAATCAAACCAAGGACATTGGGTGAACTGATGTTGCGTGAAGAATAATCTTCTGCCCAACCATTGTCACGGAGATTGTATGCATTCTTTGTATATGCAATGTCAAAAGCAGTAGTGAAGTCACGGAACATTTCAATGTCTGTATTGAAACGGATGTTCAAACGATTGAAATCATTCTTCTTCGCTGTAGCATCACTCTGAGTATAACCCAAAGAGAGGTTGTACATTGCAACGTCGTCACCACCTTCTACACTTACTTTGTAGTTTTGAGTGTAACTATCTTCGTAGAGGTCCTTCTGCCAATCTGTTTCGTTATGATACATATCGTAGAAGAGGTAACTGGGGTCTTCATTCATGAACCCATTGTTTGCAGTAGAAAGATTCTTTGCATTTTCAGTAGTACCGAGGAACTCTGTTACATAGTTACGATACTGTGACGCATTCATCATCTTCAACTGGTCGGGTGTTTGTTCAAAACCTCCATAAGCACGCACCTTAATGCGAGTCGCCATGCTCTTACCACGACGCGTGTCGATTTCAATTACACCATTACCACCCTTCGCACCATAAAGTGCTGTACCGTTTGTTAACACACGGACATCAGCAATATCTTCAGGGTCGATAACACTAAAAACGTTGTTGTAGAAACCGTCATGAAGTGTTGTACGGTCATACTGCATATCCCAGATGACGCCATCCACTACAATAAGAGGTTGTGCGCTAGTGTTCAATGAATTCAAACCGTTGATGAACATTGCAGCACCTTGTGCAGGAATGCCACCACGAGCAATTGAACGAACTGCACCATTGAGGTAATCTTCGATGTCGTCTTCAACTGTCAACGCACTCGTTTCCTTGAGCGTATACTCGTGCTTCATGTTAAGGTCGGTACCATCTTTGTAAAGATTCTTTACCAAACCGCTATAGAGATAAGCATTCTGTGCAGTTTCTGCCTTAATTGCAATCTGTGTAGCGTTATATTCATCTACACTCACATAAAGAGCAGTCACAAACGTGGGTACCTTAATTGTGTAATTACCCTTGTCGTCTGTCATTGCTGTATAGAGGCGATTGTTCAACGCTTGTACGCGAACACCAGCCATAGGTTCTTTCGTGGCTGCGTCAAAGACGGTACCCGAAATCTCCTTCATCTCATACTTCTGAGCTTCAGTCTTTGCTTTTCCTTTAGCAGGAGCTTCCTGAGCTGAAAGTACGCAAGTTCCTGATAGCATCAAGATTCCAACAGATGCACGGAGAACACCTTGCATGAAATTGATATTTTTCTGTTTCATTTCTTCAGCATTTTTTCGTTTGTACTGTCTTATCTGTAGGGCTCGATAATGATTTTGTAAACATTTAATGCCAAACATTTAGGAGCAGTAGCACTACCTGTCTGACGACTTGACAATGAGAACTTCAAACGGGGGAATGAACTTACACCACTGGGGAGACCATCGTAAGAGTACTCAAGATCTAACTTTTCAAAAAGTACAATTTTCTCTACACGGTCGCTAGGTGCGGTAATACCCTTTGCTTGTGCAATGTTTGTACCAGCCTTGGTAGCATCGTCAAGTAATGTTACATCAAAATTAACATTTTCTACATAAGGTACACCCTTGTTGTTTACCAAACCTTCTTCATATAGTGTGTGATAAGCAGTGGGAACAAGAATAGCATAAACCTTATATGAACCACTCTTCAAAGCAGGGAGATTAACAGTAAAGTCCATTGCCTTACCTGTTGCCTGAACTTCCACACGTGTAAAGTTCTTCACTTCATAAGGGTCAATGATGCTGTCATTACGATAGTTTCCTAAAGAAACGTTTTCATAATAAGCATTTGTTTGTGTAAGGACATTAAGGTTAAGTTCCTGTCTCTTGATATAAGAGTAAGCAACGTCCATGTTGTAACTGTCAACTGCAAAAATGAGACCGTTAGATGCTTTGAGAGGTTCTACATCTACATTATCCTTACCTAAGAAGAGAGGATTCTTACCACCCTTATTACTATTGTAGATAGTCATGAAGTTGGTGGTATTAACAGAGTCGTTATACAAGCAGTAGTCAATGATTGAATTGTCATCGTTACGATTTACGTTATCACCCATTGTTGAGGGAGTGAAATACATCGCAGAGAAGAGCAATTTCTGAGCATTGAGTGTCTTTAACGAGTCAATCTGTTCATCAGTCAACTTAAGCGCTTCATTACCAGAGAAACCCCAATCGGCATTTGTGTTTGACCAATTGTAGCTATAAGACTTCTTATAGTTGAAGAGTTTCTTAGCGTTTTCTAATGCTGCTTCATAAGCGTCATCCGTTGGAATAACTGCTACGTAAACAGAGTCTTCGTTCTTGATTTGAGCATTCGCTTGATTCAAGAGCGTGTTATAATTGCTATACACAGAGTCAACATATTCCATCTTACCTTCGTTATTCATGGCACCTTCTGTTGAAGAACCTGGTGCAAACGATGTAATATCAAACTCTGGATCACTAATAACACTATAGACTTTAGAGAACTGTGGCATTGCAGCCAAGTAGTCATAGATGTTGTACGCATACTTAGAAGGTGCGCTCAACACGTGGAGTGTACCATTTGAAGAAGGTTTTGATGTTTGTCCTTCTGCAAAAGCAACACCATCGAATGTACGTGCAGCAGCATCATAAACGACATACTTCGCATTCAACATACGCACTTCCTTATCCTTGCCTTGTGATTCATGGTTAAAACGTGCGATGTGTTGACCTAAGAATTGTGATGCAAAGATATATTCAGCCTTTGTTGCAGCCTTACGATCTGTAGCATAAAGCGCCTTAATCTCAGCCAACTCAGCTTGCATTGCAGCAACATCAAAACTTCCGTTTACAGGTGCCCAAACTGTTAGCGCTTGTGAAGAGTTAAGATAGTCTGCATAACTAATCTTAGCCTTATCAGTGGGATAGTCCATGTCGTTCTTGAGGTAAGACGTTTCACTCAAGACACTTGCAAAGTCTGAAAGAGATTCATTTGCCTGAATGTTCTCCCACAAGGTTTTGCCTTCTGTTTCTCCGGTTACAACAATGTCGTAATGATCGTCAGAACATGAAGCCATTCCCATTACGGCAACAATGCTAAGCAGACCCCCTTTGAACCAGTTTTTATATGAATTATTCATACGATTGTTCTTGTTTAATTCAAAAAAGTTTAAGTGGAGAAAGAAGTCACATCCATCTCAAATGAAAGGATGTGCTCCTTATTCCTAACTATTTTTACCAAATATCTTCCACTTCTGCGCCGTTGTATACTTCCTTCGGTACGATTTCGATAAAGTCAACATACAATTGAGCGTCAAGTTTCTTGAGCGCAGACTTGTAACGCAAGTAATACGTTTCTCCGGGTTCCATGCGTTGACGCGTAATGATTCGACGGAGACCTGGTGTAGCGGGACTCGCATCACGAATTGTTTCAAGACCCTTAGAACCAGAAGACGTAATAATATTTGGTGCCTTCATGTAACCTTGGTTACGCAAGTTCTTGTCATTTTCAATGTTTGTCTGAATATCATCAGGATCATCCAATACCCAAGGTATTGCAGGATTGTTTTGACAAGACTGGCGCATGTCGTAAGGAAGGCCTGCGGGTTGCAAACGGTCGGGGTCTGTACCAAAGTACATCTGCGCCATACCACGAAGGGTGTTGTGAGATGCATAGATACGTACTTCATATTCATTTGCAACGGGCACAGGAGGCAACTTAATAGTAAAGTCATAAAGACCAGTTACCATGAACTCATCACCCTGGAAATCCTTCCAAGCGCCACCTACCTTTGAGTAAGCTACGTGGAGGTAAGAAACCTTAGTGTCAGTTGTTGAACGTACCAAATTATCAAAATAAGTACGTTTTTCTGAAACTCTGGGGAAGTTCATGTAGTCACCACCGCGGAAGTTGTTTGAAGTCAACTCGTGAAGGATTGTCGTAAAGTCAATTCTAAGTCTTTCTTTACCCATATCCATACGTTGCTTTTGACCAAACACGAGGATGTCGCTGATGGGATAAACATAACCGTTACTAGGATCGAGCGCCTCATTTTCGAACACCTCAATACCTTCATCTAAAACAGTTTCTACGTCATACTTGTCCTTGAAACCATTCTGATAAGTACAGAAGCGATTGATATAAACGGGATGTTCCATACCTGGTTCTCCAGCATCACCCTTCTGAAGGATCTTCAAGAGGTGACGTGTTTCACCAACAGTTGTATAATAATCCCAAACGTCAAGAGGCATGCTATTGGTTTGAGGATTCTTAGCATCAGCACCATAGTCATAACGATACTCGTTGCAGTGCATTACGAACTTACCTGGAGCCAACTGACCATGGATAAAGTGATACTGCACGAACTTATACAATGCGTTGTTGGGATCCTTAAGATTGTCGTCAGCAACACCATAAGCTGAAACGATTTCAGGAATCTGCTTTACAGCAGCAAGCACTTCTTCCCAGTTTACGATGTTACCATCTTCATCAAGAGTAAGAGCTGGAACACCCTTGCTGTGATAGATGGAGTCTGTTTCAACAAAACCAGTATACTTGATGTAACGCTTCATTGGAATTGTAGCATCACCTACACCAGGAATATTGATCTTTTCATCACGTGTAATTAATTCGTATTCAGCGTCGCGTTCTTCAAGAAGGAGTGAAGCAACACCTGTTTCTTGAAGCAAGCGTGACATGATCTTCATGTTACTTGCATTCTGAATAACTTCAGGAACACGGTCAGAAGTAGGAGCAATAACCTCACTTACAATGTGGAGCATACCATTAGAAGCTTCACGGTCAGCAATCATCACATATGAACCTTGGTCAATCTTGTGATATACGGGATAGTAAATGAACGTTGTATCACCATCAACAATCTCAGGCAACTGTGTCAATTCATCATATTTCACACGCTTGATAGGTTCGATAGAATCACTTACTTCAACGCAAGTTAACAAACGGTCAAAAAGGTTTGAAAGGTTGAATGCTGCACTCACAGGGAATTCAGTTGATTCATAAGCTTCTTGATCGCCATTATCAATAACACAACTATAAGCAACAAGTTGCGCTTGATCATCAGTAAGTTCGTTAATGTCTGTCAATTTGAGTTTCTTGAGGTAAGTCTCAATTGCAACATTATCAGGAACGAAAGCGGTATAATTACCGCGCGCAGAAAGTACGCTGTAAATAGAAGAACCATCAGCCTTACCAAGACGTACGCGCTTAAAAAGGTCACGAGCTAATGACAAATTCTTGTCTTCGTCAAGAATGTCCGCTAGTGTTTGCTCCTTCTTAATTGCAAAGTTTGAGGAGTCGATTTCTTCTTCACAACTACTAATTGCAAAAGTTGCAGTAGCACAAAACGCCATAAGTGCAACCTTTACAATGTTCTTGTTAAAGAATAATGATGTATTCATAATCTTAAATTCAAGCTTTATAGAGGAATGCGGCAAATTAAACCAAGAGATTTCACAATTTACACTATTACAGAAGATTCAATTCGTAGGAATAATGATCATCTTCTTTGAGAATAATTTGCCGTATTCACAATTCAGTTTACTTACTGTAGCGTTCCCAAACAGGATTTTGCACCAAAGCACCTCCATTTTCAACACCGGCTATCTTCATTTCTTCAGCATAGATGGGGTTGTACATAGAGTAGAGTTGCTTTAAGCGGTTCTTTACGATTGTAGTTGCAGCCATGTGAGAAGTCAACACGTTTGATGTTGAGTTGTCATATTCAGCTTGACGAACGAGGTCGTACCAACGCTTGCCTTCACCAACAAATTCACGCTGACGTTCGTTATAAACGAGTGTGAGAAGCGTTGCACCACTCTTTCCTAAGGGATAAGCGGCAGAAAGACGTTCACTGCTATTTTCTGCATCTGGGAATTCATCAGGATTCTTCAACGTAGGATTAGAACGCTTGAACAATGCATTTACAAGGTCATAACCTTGCATGAGAAGAATTTGATTTTCGTTAGTTACGTCTATACGGTTAGTAGCACCATCTGAATTAGCATCAGAATTTGCAACTGTTACACCCGAATGCAAACGTGCGATTGCTTCAGCCTTGATCAACATGACATCAGCAGCACGATAAACAGGCCAGTTGGCATCCATACTACCTGATTCACGATATTGATATTGAGCACCTAAAGACATATCTTCACGCTCGTTGTAGTTAATTGTACGTGCAACATTCTTAATAATAGGATAAGCGCCTGTACTGTTATCGGGTTCGTACATGATAGTTGAGAGCAAACGATTGTCTGCCTTACCGAAACCCTTCTCTGCTTCATAGTTAGAAACACTTGAAATCAAGATATTACCAGCAACAAGAGGACCAGTAGATAATGAAGAACCGTAAGAAGACAAGTAGTTACCAATAGTTGGTGTTTTGTTTACAGAACCATCATACTGAAGTTCGAAGATAGATTCGTAAGTTGCATTTTTGCGACCAAAAACTGTTTCATAAACAACATCGTTCATGCTAAAGTTCTCAGGAACTGTCAACCAATCAATGGTAAGGTGATCCTTGACTTTATTGTCAAACACAGGATTTTCAGCGATATCTTCGTCGTATTCTTTCTGAATGTCGTTCAAAACATAGTCAGCATGTTCAATCGCCTTATTCAAGCAGTGTGTGATTTGATTACTTGCGTCTGCAACACTATCGCCCTTCGCATTTGAAGAACGAAGCAAGCAACTACGCCACAAATACATGTCTGCCATAAGCGCGTGAATACTACGCTTACCAAAGCGTCCCTTGTTGTTAGAAGCAGAACCGAAGTTTTCAGCAGACTTCTCAACAGTTGCTTCCAAATCAACGAGAAGTGAATCAAGAACATGCACACCCTTTGTTTGAGGTGTATTTGCACGCTTTGCTTCAGCGTCTGTAGAAATAGATTCAACTACAAAAGGAACGTCACGATATGCGCGAACAAGGTGGAAATAGTAAAGAGAGCGGAGCGCAAGAACTTCTGCCTTGAGAGGATTCCAGTCTGACATAGAGAAACTGGGGTCGCGTCCATCAGCAACCATCTTTTCACCATATTCAAGGACCTTATTACAATAGTTAATACCAGTGTAGAATTCAGCCCAGTCGAACATGCCTTCAGTAGGTTGCAACACACCTTCCTTAAAGTACATAATATCTGTGCGACTCAAGTTATTGAGCTTCATGTTGTCTGAACGGACTTCACCCCACAAGAACATGCGGTCGGTAATGCCCCCAGAAATCATCTTGGCATACGCTGCAGCACGAACGTTGTCCAAGTCATTCTTGTCGTTCCAGAAGTCTTCTTCGGTAATTTGGTCTGTAGGCAACACTGTGAGATAGTCATCACATGACGTAATCCCCGCTGTCAACATCAAACCTCCGGCAAGAAATAGTTTTGAGAAAATATTCTTAATTTTCATTGTAGTATAAGTTAAATGTGAAAGTCTGCGGCGGCAACCCTAAGTTTGGGTTGCACACCGTTAAACTTTTAACTTTTTAGAAACCAAAGTTCAAGCTGAATGTGAATGAGCGAGAACGGGGTGTTTGTGAACTGTCAACACAAGGATTCCAACCACCTGCAGAGTGTTCGGGGTCTGTACCTGAGTACTTAGTCCAGAAGATGAGGTTGTTACCAGAAGCAGCAATGTTCAACTGACTCAAACCATACTTCTTCAACTTAGCAGGATCCACGCTATATGAAATCTGCATATACTGGAAGCGGAGGAAGTCACCAGGTTCTACGTAGCGGTCGCTTACCAATGCATTGTAAGAAGTACCTGCAGAAGCATTCATCGCACGTGGAATATCAGTTACGTCACCATTCTTACGCCAGCGGTGAGCAACAGATGCACACTGGTTCTTGTTTGTACGCATGTCTTCAGCATAAAGACGTGCCATGTTCAAAATCTTGTTACCGATACGGAAGTTGAAGTTTGTCTTCAAGCGCCAACGACCATAAGTGAAGTCAACACCGAAACCACCATTGATATCGGGGTTAGAACCACCGAGGTAAACGATATCGAGTTCATCGATGTTACCATCATGGTTGATATCTTCGTAAATTACGTCACCACCCTGGAACTGATAGTTTCTACCACCATAGTTGAAGTAGATGGGGAGAGGATTACCACGCTTATCGTAGATAACGTTACCTTCTGCATCGCGAGCAATAGGAGCAGTCTTACCTGTAGCAGCTGCAGTATTTACATTACCCTTAGCATCGTAGTATTCATTCTTTGACTGATCAAGGAAGTAACCGTTGTGATCGTAGTCGTAAGCATAAACACCCTTATAACGGAAACCGTAGATACCACCGAGAGCGTGACCGATTTGTACACGCTTCACATAACTGTGGTTGTTATAAGTGTAGTCAGCATTAGCTGCTGCCAACACGTTAGCGTCCATTTCTGTGATTGTGTTCACGTTCTGTGCGAAGTTCACACGGAAGTTCATGTGGAACTTACCAACCTTGAACACATCCTTAGTGTTGATATACAATTCCCAACCTTCATTTTCCATTGAACCTACGTTTGCAGAACTCAAGTTGCTGAAACCTGTAGAAGAAGGAATACGAACACCATAGTTCAAAAGGTCAGTCGTCTTTTTCTTATAAGCGTTGAAGTCCAATTTGAAGAGACCGTCAAAGAGGTGTAAGTCAGCACCAAGGTTCCATGACTGAGTCTTTTCCCAACGGATCTCTGTCAAACGGAGGTTTGTAGGAGCAATACCCTGAACACCGTTGTAAGAACCAGATGCACCATACTTATTATAGATAAGACCTTCACCGAAACTACAGTTACCTACGATACCCCAACCTGGACGGAATGAGAGCATGTTGATAACACCACGGAGAGGTTCGAAGAAGCGTTCGTCAGAGATATTCCAACGTGCTGAAACACCAGGGAAGAAACCCCACTTGTTACCAGAACCGAACTTCGTTGAACCATCGGCACGGAGCGTAGCACTCAATGAGTACTTAGAACCGAATGAGTAGTGCATACTAGCAATACCTGACATTGTATGTCCCATCCAAGTACCTGAAGAAGAACCTGTAAGATAACCAGGAACAGTTGGGTCTGTGATACCACCACTAATACCTGTTGAAGAGAGGTTTTGACTAGTACCTTCACTAGAACCCATTTCACCACGTACCATCAACTGGAATGAATGTCTGTCATCGTAGAAGAAGGGTTTGAAAACCAAAGAGTGACGTGTTGTAAAGCTAAAGTTCTTTGAGTCACTGTTTGAAGTTCTGTCAATACCATTACTCCACTTTTCAGAAGTCAAAGAGTGAGGATAGTAAGAATTATCTGTCTGAGTATTAGCGTTCATGTGAACTTCACCAGTATAATCCAACTGAGTAGACTCATCATCCTTACCCAAGAGTTTGTACTCAATTGAGAACATAGGAGTGATAGTATACGTAGAAGTAGTAGCCCACGCTTCATTAGCAGTAGCAACAGGGTTACCGTTGCTAACCATATCACTAAGGTAATATGAAGTAAGATTTGAACCATTATCAACCAAACCTGCAGCACCAGCAGCAGGAGGCATGATGTAGTAATCACCTGTTTGATAATAAGTCTGAGTTATCTTATCATATTCGTTACGATAAACAGCCATATTAGGCATTGCCTGATAAGCGCTACCTAAGATACCATTATAGTTCTTTTGGTTATTCGTGTAAGCCAACGCAAAGTTAGAAGAGAACTTAATGCGGTCAGATACCCAATAGTCCAAAGCCAAACGTGTAGTGAAACGATCCAATTGCTGCTTGATGATAGAACCAGTTTCATGGTCGTAAGAAGCTGAAACACGGAAAGTTGCCTTTTCACCACCACCAGCGATATTCACACCATAGTTGTGAGTTTGACCAAACTGTGTAACTTCATCAATCCAGTCTGTGTTCTTGTTGTAGTTAGCATAGTAAGCGGGGTGACTCTGGAGGTAAGAGATTTCTACGATACCAGAAGCAACGTCACTTTGCTTAGGATTAAAGTATGCTTCCTTCAACATCATTGTGTAACCGTCACCATTAAGCATCTTCATGCCTTCAGGCTGCCAGTTACCAGAGAAACGATAACTGAAGTTCACCTTTGTCTTACCGCGAGAACCACGACGTGTCTTAATTTCAATAACACCGTTAGAACCACGTGAACCCCAAATTGCTGTTGCAGAAGCGTCCTTCAATACGTTAATGCTCTGAATATCTTCAGGGTTAACCTGGAGAAGAGTAGCAAACTTTTCTTCATCCATGTTGTTTGCATCGAAATCATCACGGTTATAATCTTCAAGAGGATAACCATCGACAACGATAAGAGGTTCTGAAGATCCGTTGATTGAAGTTACACCACGGAGACGCATTGAAGTACCAGCACCAAGATTACCAGAATTTTGAACGATGTCAAGACCTGCGATCTGACCTTGAAGCGCTTCACCTGCTGTTTCAAATGAAAGACCAGCCATTTCATCCATATTCAAAGACTGCTGAGCTACAGAGATTTCGCGTTCAGGAATAGTCAAACCATTTGTTTTAACCTTACGCTTACCTACAACCTGAGCTTCGCCCATCATTGAATTATCCTTCAATTCCACTTTAAAAGTAGAAGTGTCACCTATGGGCAACTTGCGAGTTGCATAACCAATGTAAGAAACTTGCAAAGTATTTGCAGGATTCTTAATTGTCAAACTAAAGTTACCACTTGCGTCTGTTTGAGTAGCAGAAACCACACGGTTTGTTTTATCCAACTCAACAACATTCGCCATAATCACGGGTCCGTCGAGTTCGCTCCATACATGACCCGAAATTCTCTTTTGTGCCATAACCGCCGTAAAGGCACAGCACAATGCGAGGGTTAAGAGATACTTTATGTAATTCATATTAATAACTTATTATCTGAGTCTGTATTTTGCTGTGTAAGCATTAAGTTCTTCTGGTGTTGCATAGTTCCAGAAGTCGAAATTACCAACGGGCATTTCATTCTTTGTGGGATCACCTTCGAAGTAAAGTCCCTTATAGTCTTCAGGACTATTGAAGTTGAGATAACCATCAATCTGATGAAGCACTACATAAGAAGAATTCTTCACATAACTTGCCGATGCAGCACGTGCATTATAGCAAATATCACGAGCAAGAAGGTTTCTATTTTCTTCTGACGCAACCACATCAACTGTTTTTCCACTTCTATCAAGCACTGAAAGCGCTGAAGGAGACTGAATTACCTCCAATGAAAGGTAAGAGTTTGTTACATTATCAATACATGAAGTCTGATATTGCTGTGTACTTGTAACGTTATCAACGAATACAGATTGGTCTTGGAAGTGATACTTCACGAAGTTTACGAGAACTGTAATCATTGTTCTTGCCTTAATGCTATCAACTGAAGAAAGCTTATCTTCTTCATTCTTATGTGCAGTCACCCACTCATCAATTTCCGTCCAAGTCATGAGACCCTTTGCACGTGCAGCCTCAACTTGCTCATTGGTAGGAATATAAATAGTGTAGTTGTAATTATTGAAGAAGCGCACAAGCTGTTCATTATTTGCAGGGCAGTAAGTTGTTGTACCTTGAATATTATCATTCTGACGAGCAAAAATGTGGAACTTCAACTTTTCAGCCTGTTCTTCAGCTGCAGTCATAGCCTTCATCTTACCTGTAGGCTTGCCATCCTTATCAAGTTCAGGATATTCAAAGTAACCGCACGCACGGAGCAAGTCGCTACTTACGTATTCAGGATTTGCCAATTCATAGAATGCAGTATAAGGATTTTCTGCAGGAATCTTGAAATGACTGTAAACTGAACGCATAGTAGGCTGAACGGGACGGTCAATAAGATAAGTCATACCGTTACCATAACCGTTTGAAGACTGAGTTTTATCATAACCTTCAAGAACTACAGCAGTGTGGTCATTTTCAACGTAACCTTCAGCAGGGTCGTTAATCATTACCTGATAACCACCTTCCACCTTCATACCTACGTTCTTAGCATCAAATGTACCCTTTTCTGTCAAGCGAAGAGGAGCACCACTACGTGAAAGATAATAAGTACGTCCATCATTCACACCAGCAGGATCGTCGTGTACGAGGATGTGTTGGTCAACCATTTCAATGAGATTCATGCGCTTTTGCTGACCTACGCCACTTTGCATATTATCTGTTACCTTTGACACGTAAGAATTACCCTTCTTCTTGTCGGTACCAGGTTGCTGACCCTTAGCCATTGCATAGTTGTAAGCAGTTGCTTCAACAGGAATCACCGCACCACGAGTCTTGTCGTCATACTTGAAACTCCAGTAATAACGGTTATTAGACTTCGCTCCGAAAGGTTGAGTTGCGAAACTTGCAGGTTCAACATATCCATACTGTTCAAGACCTTCGTCAACAGGAACAAAGAATGAGAAGTGACTCTGCATGGCCTTGAGGTAAGTAGAGAAATACTGCTTCAAGGGCGCATTGTTATAAGAAGTACCTTCAATAAAGTTATCGTCGGCCTTAACTACAGAACGAATAATCTGAGTATTGTTTGAAATCAAAGCAGGAGCGATAACAGAAGCATAATCGGCAGGTGCGTCAACCGTATTGGTGATGTAAAGCACACCATTGTTTGCAAGAATACAGTTATCGATGTGCGCCTTATAATCTTCTTCAGAAGTATAACTTGCAAACATCTGGTCTTGCGCGTCATTCACGATTGTCAAGTACTTACTGGGCACTGATTCGTTGAATGAGTCCTTCATCAAGTTCTGAATCAAAGGTTGAATCAAGTGAATAGGAATTTGATAAAGGTTTGTCAAGAGGTTTTCTTCTGTATTGGGAAGTGTTCCGTAACGCTGAATCAAGTCAGTACCACCACCATAAACGAAATAGTTTACCATCGCCTGATCACTAGGCACGAACATTGCTGCCATATCTTGCTCCTTTGCAGTTGAAGAAGACACAGCATATTGATTCCATCCTGGGTCGAAGGGCAAATACTGTTGTTCGCTACCAAACGCCAAATTATCGGGACGCTTAGAGACAGAACCACCACCCTGTGAACGGTTAGAGATATAGCGCTTTTCAAAAACAGAATCGGCAGGAATTTCATTCAATGCCTTATACTGACGTGTAAGTTGCTCATTATAATAAGGAGCAGCAAAACGATCGAGCATTGCACTGAAATAATTTGTCTTACCGTTTGAACGAATCATTTCGGCCATATTACCGGGAGGCAACAACACCTTGTCCAAAAGATGAATGTAACCATTCAAACAAACAATATCACCATCGATAATACGACAATCATTAATAAAGCCGAAACTTGATTGACCTTCCAAGAAATAAGGTCTTCCCATGATCTTTTCAACGTCAGCAAAGGTGATATTCTTCATCTTCATCTGACCTTCAAGGAAGTGAGACATCATAGGATCTGTAGCATCGAGTGCCATGTAAACAGAATCTCCCTTTTCACGAAGATTCTTAAACCAGTCTGTGTCAGCTGTAGACTGAGTAGCAGGAAGTTCTGTTACCGCCCAACGCGTAACAGAGTCTGATGCTGTAGCTGACGTTCCCTGACGCAAGCAGAGGTTTTTTCCGCCGCCTTCTGTGTTTGCCAACATTTCAAGCACGTAAGCATTGTTCAACATAGAACTGTTGAGCAACACGCGTTTCTGATTCTTAGAGAGCCCTTCATAACTGGTCACTCCCCAAGGATTGTTCTTAAAGAACTCGCCATAAGCCGAGTCGTTTGCAACAAAGAGGGTTTTACTACCCGTCTTAGAAAGCACTTCGGCATACTCCAAGTCATCGATAAGACGAACCACCGTAGAGTAATTACCACGATTCTGCAATTCATGGTAAATACTCTGCCCAAGGAACGAGGGTGTACTTTCCTCGTAATCCTTCAGATGGAACTTGTCATCCGAGCAGGAAGTAAAACCGACAGTAGAAAGCAGCGCAGCATTAAGCAACGCCATTCCCATTTTGCTAAAATGGTTTTTCATACGCATCAAGATAAAAATTATAATGTTGTTATTGTTGTTAAGCGCTGTTCCCATTTGGGCACACCGAGTGCATAGTACATGGGAATGAGGCAAATTTAGCAGTTTTTTGCTAAATCACCTTGACAATTTTATTTTTTTTATGATTCCACCAGAAAAATTCCCTGTTTAAAGCAAAAAAAATGTTAACAAAAAATATATTCTACATCACATACCACCATAAAATGACATAAAGCGACTTCCGTTAATCAGACTCTCTAAAAAACTCTTTACAAAACAGCATTTTGTTATATTATTTCGCCATATTAAAAATATTACCTATTGATTTTCTGATATTTAATAGACACATCCACTATTTTATCAATTGTTCATAATTAAATATTTTCCAACAGTCCATTCCCCTTCATAAGAAATTATAAAAAATTCAACGTTTCAAAGGAGATAAGGAATCTTGTGAAAACTTTACACACAGAACCATCATCAAAAAAGAAACTGAAGTAAGACACGCGTAAAATATCTGGTGTCAATTCGCAATAGTGATTATACGTGAGAACATGAATATCTACAACACGCAAAAATGATATTGCGCAAGAAAAATGACTTTCTACGACACGCAAAAATGATATTGCGCAAGAAAAACGACTTCCTACAACACGCAAAAGTGATTTTGCGCAAGAAAAATGACTTTCTATAACACGCAAAAGTGATTCTGCGCAAGAAAATGACTTTCTACAACACGCAAAAGTGATTCTACGCAAGAAAAACGACTTCCTACAACACGCAAAAGTGATTTTGCGCGGGAAAAATGACTTTCTACAACACGCAATGGTGGTAAAACGGCTGGTTTCCCCCACCCTTCGTTGCATCATATAGCATGCACTTCTGAAATCGCCACTACTTCAAATCTAACACTAATAGCGCAGTAGTCCCCAAGAACTTTAACAGTTCCTCCTCGCAAGCGGAACTCTCCTTGACTTAGGTGGTGATTTTGATATAGTCTGCCTCGTTTAGATCTTCCATTGGGAATAACAAGCTAACGGAAGTACAAAAAATCCTATTTTTCCCTCTTTCAAGGAGTTAATCTTTGTACACATTTATTTCAGAGGTAAAAGATCGCCTCGAATAGGCAATAGGTAATAACCTTGGTCAGAGCAACGAAGAAGCGACACCCTAGGTTGGTATACGCCACAAATGGTGTGCTCTGAACCAAAGATTGCCCAAGTTGAGATGTGTACAAAGATTAGTTTCAAGTAGAGGCACGCAAAAGCAGGCAATAGGGACTTAGAGGAACCGACACTCTATGTTAGAGTTGAGATAAACTTGTTGGCACTATGCCTAACGAGGAGGAGGAAAAGCGAGTTAGCAAGATCAAATATCCAAAGGGCGAAGGGGGATTATAAATTTGAGGGAACTCCTCTATTATTCCCCAATATATAATGGATAGAAGGAAACATAAGAATACTTGCGCTATCTTAGTTACAATCCCCACCCTTATATGCCGCTCCCTGATGCGTATTACGCTGACGTAGCGTTTTCTTCACCAGTTCTACAAATTGATAATTCTTTATCCCCCAGTCGGGAGCCAAAAGAAGTTCTTTGGGAGATTGTGAGGTAAAGCGCTCTACAGCTATACGAGCGTCAAGACGTTCTATGAAATCGACCACCAATGCAGCATATTCTTCCACAGTAAACAAGCGAAAATCTTCTGGTTGTTGCACAAATTCTTGCGCCATTTTCGTACCCCGAACAATTTGCAACTGATGGAGTTTCAAGGTATCAAGAGGGAGCCGTGATATCACAGACGCTTGTTGAACAATTTCATCCCATGGTTCTCCTGGAAGTCCCAGAATAAAGTGAGCTCCAACAGGAATGTTGCGCAGAGCAGTTCTTCGAATGGCATCTTCTGCTTGCGCGAAAGTATGCCCACGATTAATGCGCTTTAAGGTATGGTCATTCGTTGTTTCCACACCATATTCTATTAATACAAAATGGTGTTTTTGCAGTTCTTCAAAATAATCAAGCAATGCATCTGGCACACAATCAGGACGTGTGCCAATCACCAATCCGACAACATCTTTTACAGCCAATGCTTCCTCATAGAGTTGCTTTAATTTCTCGATTTCACCATAAGTATTGGTATATGCTTGAAAGTAGGCCAAATATTTCATCTCCGGATATTTTCGAGCGAAGAACGCCTTACCTTCCTCTAACTGTTCCGTAACACTGCGTTGTGTAGCACAGTATTCAGGATTAAAGGTCTGATTATTGCAATAGGTGCATCCCCCACGTCCGATTTTCCCATCCCGATTAGGACAAGTAAAACCTGCATGAACAGAAATTTTCTGCACCTTAAAGGCAAAGAAACGCTTCAAAAAATGGGAAAAATCAGTGTATAGATAAGTGGAAGTATTCATGCGAGCAAAGGATGTAAAAAGAAGAAAAAAACAAGATGCTTGATAAGTCTGTCCAGTCCACAAGTCATATTCTTACAGACGCTTGCGAACTGCTCACGCGCACCATTTTTAATGCCATGCAAAGTTACACCATGCCCCTCTATTTCGCAACAAAGGTTAAAAATTCTTTTGGAAATCTTGCAGGCATAAAAAATTTATCTACCTTTGCAACAATAATTCACGTATTTTTGAGTTGCATCGGTTTGCAACTCCTTCACTTAAACTTGTTTTGCCTATCGAAAAGACTTTACTCCGAATCTAAAAATAGTAAAGTATGAATACGCTCATTATGCGCACCGATGAAGAATTGGTGGCGCTTTATGCAAGTGGTACCGACGAGGCTTTTGACGTGCTGCTTGAGCGTTATAAAGATAGGCTTTATTCCTATATTCTTTATAATGTACGCAATACAGATGTTGCTGATGATATTTTTCAGGAAACATTTGTCAAAGTTGTTGTAACCATTCGCGATGGTCGCTATACCGAAACGGGGAAGTTCTTCGCATGGGTAACACGTATTGCCCACAATCTTGTTATCGATTTCTTCCGTCGCGAAAAGGGCGAGAACACGGTTTCTACAGACGAAACAGATGTTGACATTCTGAACAATGCGAAATTGGCCGAACGCAGTGCTCAAGGCGCTATAGACAGCGAGCAAACACTCGTAGATTTGCAACTGCTTATCAACAAACTACCGCAGGAACAGCGCGAAGTTGTTCAAATGCACTATTTCCAAGAAATGACCTTCAAAGAAATAGCAGATGAAAAAGGTATCAGCATCAATACCGCCCTTGGACGCATGCGCTATGGTATATTGAATATGCGAAAGATGGCACAACGCTTTGATTTAGGGTTGAGTTTATAATAGCAAATCCATTTTATAGGAACTAGAATTACTATAGTCACTATAACAACTATAGTTACTATAAAAAATCACCTCAACTATGCAGAAATACGGAAAATATTCCTTCAACGTAGAACCCTTTGCTGAAGACATCACCGGACGTCTTGCTTGGGGCACTTTAGGCACACTCATTCTTCGTGCGGCTTCGCTCCATGCTGGTGCTCATGGGTTTGGTTATGATGATGTCAACACCAAGAATCATGCTTGGGTGCTTTCTCGCCTTGTTATTGACATGGAAGACATGCCTCGTGTCAATGACGATTACACTATCGAGACTTGGGTCACCAAAGTCTATCGCCAATTTACCGACCGTCATTTTGACATTCTTGCTCCTGATGGAACACCTTATGGTCAGGCCACAAGTATTTGGGCACTCATCAATATAGAAAGTCGTCAACCAGCAGACCTCACAAAACTCCCTGATGGAGGATTTGGAGACGTAATGATTCCAGAGCGTGAAATTCGCATCCCCGGTCCTGGACGTTTACGTATTTCGAAAGATGCTCCACTCATTAGCACACACAAGGCGGTTTATAGCGATCTCGATATCAACGGACATGTCAATTCCATTCGCTATATTGAAATGTTGCTCGACACCTTCTCGCTCGACATGCTACGCACTACGCCCCCCAAACGCATTGAAGTGGCTTACTGCCTAGAAAGTCTATTTGGCGACCAATTGGATATTTATGCGGAAGTCCAAAACGAAACTACCCACATCTTTGAAATCCGCAAGGGAAGCGACGTTATTGTAAAGGCAGCCATCACGTTTTAATTTTACAAACAAAAACATTAACGAGTAAGCAAGCGGAAATTCCCCTTGTTTACTCGTTCTGTTCTCTATAGCCTTGGGCATTACAAATATGCCATGAGAGGTGTAAACCTTATACGCTCACAACCTTTTAAGTCATCAAATTCACAACCTTAAAATTCATATCGTATGCAGAAAATTGTATTCCTTACTGGCGCAGGCATTAGCGTAGAAAGCGGACTCGGCACCTTTCGCGGTGGTGGCGGACTTTGGGACAAGCACCGCATTGAAGACGTGTGTACCGTGGATGCGTGGCACAGAAATCCCACCTATGTCAATGACTTTTACACCGAGCGTCGCAAACAACTCCCCACAGTAGCGCCCAATGAAGCGCATCAACTTGTTGCTACCTTAGAACAAGACTATGAAGTAACGGTCATCACACAAAATGTAGACGACTTACACGAACGTGCGGGTTCATCTCACATCATTCACTTACATGGCGAACTGCTCAAACTCTGTTCGTCATTCAATAAGGAAGATGCCTCACAATGGGTTACGCTAGATTACGACCACCTCGACCTTCCTCACGGCGCCATGGCTGCCGACGGTTCTTTACTCCGCCCTTACATTGTGTGGTTTGGTGAAAATGTGCCTCTCATGGACTTTGCCATTCAGAAAGTGCAAGAGGCAGATATATTTGTGATTGTTGGCACCTCATTAAACGTGTATCCCGCAGCAGGACTCGTAGATTTCGTTGCTGCCAACACTCCCATTTACCTCATCGACCCAGAAGCAGACACCCTCGCCAAGCAGCGACGTGTCATTACGATAAAGGAGAAGGCTTCGGTGGGAATGAAGCAACTCTGCAAACTCCTTAAAATATAGTTTGCCAAAGGTTGGGGTGTTTTAACTATTTGACATCTTAGGCAAAATGCTTAACTTTGCATGCGTTAGGATTTTCCGCAACATCAACATCTTTAAATCCCTATTATGATAGTATCTCCTTCCCTCCTTTCTGCCGATTTTGGCAATCTCCAGCGCGATATTGAAATGCTCAATGAGAGTCAGTGTGACTGGTTCCACCTTGACGTCATGGACGGTGTGTTTGTGCCCAACATTTCCTTCGGTTTTCCCGTTATGGAAGCCATGGCAAAACATGCCCAGAAGCCTCTCGATGTGCATCTTATGATTGTGCAACCTGAGAAGTTTGTTAAGGAAGTCAAAGCATTAGGCGCTAAGATTATGAACGTGCATTACGAAGCATGCACCCACCTTCACCGAGTTGTTCAGCAGATTAAGGCTGAAGGCATGATGGCGGGCGTAACGCTCAATCCGCACACCCCTGTCAGCGTATTGGAAGACATTATCGTCGACCTCGATCTCGTAATGCTCATGTCGGTTAATCCTGGATTTGGCGGACAGAAGTTTATTGAACATAGCGTTGAAAAGGTGCGCAAACTTAAGGAACTCATCGTTCGCACGGGTTCAAAAGCGATTATCGAAGTAGACGGTGGTGTTAATCCTCAAACGGGCAAACTCCTTGCCGAAGCGGGTTGCGATGCTGTCGTTGCTGGTAGTGCCGTATTCCGTGCTGCCGATCCCAAGGCTGAAATTGAAGCCCTCAAGGCACTTTCGTAGGTTAGTAGACAAGTATATCGTAGACGAGAAAACAAGATTGTTTGCGAGATAAACGATGTAGTCCCGCATGGTAGTTGTACCCTATACTCTCGTAGTTGTACTCTAATAAAATCTCCTTTCCCCTATGCTTACCCCTATTCTTCCCCAGAAAGAACTTTTTTCCCTCCTCCAGATAATCAAGGACTGTCGCAACGTTGTGATTTGTTCACATCGTGGTCCCGATGGTGATGCTATGGGTTCGTCGATAGGTTGGGCGGAATATTTGCGCCACCTTGGCAAGCAGGTCACCATTGTTATGCCCAACCCGTGTCCCGACTTCTTGCGTTGGATGCCCGGTTCGCAAGCGGTAAAGTTCTATTCCGAATCGGCAGAAGAAGTGGAGCGCGCTTTCAAACAGGCCGACCTCATTTTCTTGATGGATATGAACGGCGTGCAACGTTTGCAAGACATGGCTGTGCTCGTTGAGAAATCCAAGGCAAAGCGCGTGATTATTGACCATCACCTCGATCCTCAACAAGATGTTGATCTCATCATCTCGTACCCCAAGATGAGCAGCACGTCTGAATTGGTGTTGCGCATGCTCTATCAGATGGGAGGATATGACCAAATGTCGCGTTCGGGGGCTGCGTGTATCTACACGGGTATGATGACAGACACGGGCGCTTTCACCTATAACTCTAACGATCCTGAAATTTACGTATGCATCAGTCTTTTGCTGAAAAAGCGCATTGACAAGGATCGCATTTATCGCAACGTTTACAACAATTATTCTGAACACCGCCTGCGCCTGCAAGGTTACATCTTACATCAAAAGACGGAATTCCTTGAAGGTCGACGCGCTGCTCTTTTCACCGTTACGCGCGAAGAGATGAAAGAATTTAAGTTCGTAAGAGGCGATTTGGAAGGCGTTGTCAACATGCCCCTACAGGTGCGCGGTATGCGACTCAGCATTTCTCTGCGCGAGGATACTGAGAAGGACGTTATCCGCGTGAGTCTGCGTTCGGTCGATGATTTCCCCTGTAACAAAATGGCGGAACAATTCTTCAACGGCGGCGGGCATCTCAATGCTTCGGGCGGAGAACTCCCCTTCCCCATGGAGGCGGCAGTTGAAACGGCAAAACGTGCCATCGAAGCGTTTAAGGACCAACTCTATGGTAATAAAGATGAAGCGAAGAAGTAAGAGACTGCATCTGACGTCATGAACAAATGCATCTGCAAAAGAAAGGAACCGAGTAGCATTGCTTGCTGCTCGGTTCCTTTTTGTATGACTTCCTGCAAGATTGTCTACAGGGGAAGTCTGAAATTGTAATAATATACGAGTTGACCCAAGATTTTTAACAGACCCCCTCCGCAACTAAAGTTGCTCGTCCCTCTAACTTTGGGGGACAATTTAGTTAGTCTGCCTCGTTTGGTTTTCTAATTAGGAATAACAAGCGAATGGAAGTATATAAAATTCCTCCCCAAAGTTAGGGGAGGTGCCCAAAGGGCGGAGGGGTCTGTGGTTATGGGTCAACTCCTATATCATTACCAAAATTATTGCAATAATAGTCATGACAGATTTTAAATCCCGTTTAACGGAAATCGTAGAAACTGCCTATAAGTTATTAGGCAACAAGATTGCGAATGGCAATATCAAGGTCAGCAACGAAGCATCCATGCAAATGCATTTGGGGATGATACTTAAAACTTTAGGCGAGTTATATGAATACAGTCTTGAAGAACGCATCATTGTTTCGTTAGAGACGCTTCAAGAAGTGACCACCACTAAGACTCCCAATGGCAAAGCGCGTTGCGATATTGAAATAACGTTGCGCAATCTCAAGAACAATACGCAGTGCACTGCTTACATTGAACTGAAATATCTAAAGAAGTCTCCCACTGCGGCTGTAACAGACGAACGCTTCTCCGTATGGACAGACGTTGAGAACCTTGAAGCCTATATTGCAGACTCCGAAAATCTCGGTTTTGCGATTGTACTTACAGATGACTGCAATCACACTAAGAACAAACCTGGCAATAAGTTCTGCATCGGTTCTGGAGCAAGTATGACGGCAGGTGCTCATCCCTATACACAAAATAGAGAGGTAACTATAAAAAATACTTATTCTCTTCAGTGGTGGGACGTAAATGAAGATACTATACATCTATTAAAGATAAACATCTAATAAACATACGTTGGTAACATACTTTAAACATCTAAATAATAACCTTATGAAAACTTTCAGATTTTTCCTTACAGGCATATTCCTGCTTTGTTGCAGTGCGATTTATGCTTATCAATTTGAAGTGGATGGCATTTATTATAACACCTCGGGAACAAATGCATCGGTGACATATTTATATTATTCTAATACTAACAATTCTACATATACAGGAGACATCGTAATTCCCCAATCCGTGGAATACAATGGTAAGACTTATAGTGTAACCAGCATCGAGTCTGATGCTTTTAGGAAGTGCTCAGATTTGACTTCCGTGGAGATTCCTAACAGTGTGATCAGCATTGGAAATTCTGCATTTTATGGTTGCTCTGGTTTGACTTCAGTGGTAATTCCTGAAGGTGTTACGTCTATTGGTAGTGAGACTTTCTGTAATTGTTGGAGATTAACTTCATTAGTAATTCCTGAAGGTGTTACATCTATTGGTAGTGAGGCTTTCTATAATTGTTCAGGGTTAACTTCATTAGTAATTCCTGAAGGTGTTACATCTATTGGTAGTGAGGCTTTTTCTTACTGTGGTGGATTGATAGAATTAAAAATTCCTTCAACTGTAGAATATTTTGGTTCTAATCCCTTTAGCAGTTGCTCTGGTCACTTACATATAAACTGTGATATACCTGATGCAGCTAATTTTCAGGAAAGTATTTTCTTTAGAAGTAATTTTTCAGAGGTAACTTTTGGTGATAGTGTATCATCTATAGGTGATTATGCTTTTCACTACAAGAATGAATTATTAGAATATCACCATCAACTAAATAAAGTAACGTTTGGTAAAAATATCAAGAGAATAGGTAAATATGCTTTTGGAAACTGCTCAAGATTAACTTCCTTAGTGATTCCTGATGGGATAACGGTAATTGGCGATTACGCTTTTTCTAACTGTTTTTCTTTAACCTCATTAGTGATTTCTGATGGGATAACGATAACTTCTATTGGCGATTACGCTTTTTCTAACTGTTCAGCTTTAACCTCATTAGTTATTCCTGAGGGGGTAACGTCTATTGGTAATGCTGCTTTTTATAACTGTTCTAGATTAATTGAATTAAAAATACCTTCAACTGTTGAATGTTTTGGTTCTAGTCCCTTTTACGGTTGCTCTGGTCACTTATATATAAATTGTGATGTACCTGATGCAACTAATTACGATAAAAGTATTTTCTTTAGTAGTAACTTCTCTGAAGTAACTTTTGAAGATAATGTAACGTCTGTTGGGGATTATGCTTTCCATACTAAACTATATAATAATGGATATGGAATTCACACTCAACTCCAAAAAGTAACGTTAAGTAAACACTTAAAAAGAATTGGTAGAAACGCATTTCGTAACTGTGGTTTTACATCATTAGAAATTCCTGCAAGCGTAACAACTATAGGTGCAACTGCGATTTATGGCATTGATACAGTTGAAGTGCAAGGTAGCGTACCTGCAGATATCCAACTTAATTCTTTTGGTGATGCTATCATATATGTTCCCACGAAAGACTTCCCAACTTATTCCAAAGCAAATATTTGGAACGAAATTAATGGGTTGACTTGCAAACAATATGACAATGTCACAGTGACAACAACTGCACAAACCAATGGCAGTGGGGTACTTCAAGAAATTAGTGATGATTACATCCGAGCTGTGATAAGTTTGAAAGTCATTGGCAGTATCAATAGTTATGACGTGATTGTATTACGCGACAAAACACCAATTCTACGCCATCTGGATATTTCAGAAGCAAATGTGGTTTCAAGCACGAAAGCATTTTATAATGGTGTTTGCACAAAAACTGATACATTAGGGGCATACGCCTTTTATGATTTGAATAAGTTACGTAGTGTAAAGTTGCCTCATAATTTATTAACGATTGCAGACCATACATTTTACAATTGCCGTAATTTAGAAAAGGTGAAAATTCCATCCACTGTTAAGAGTATAGGTAGTTCTGCTTTTTATAATACAAATATAGATAGCATAACAATTCCAGAGGGGATAAAAACAATTGAAGATTACACATTTCAGCTTTGCTTTAATTTAAAGTATGTGTCGTTCCCTAAAGGATTGGAGCGTATAGGAGATTACGCCTTTAAAAACACCAATATAGAAAAGATCATCTTTCCTACGACTTTGAAACATATAGGGCGGAATGCGTTCGAAGAAAATAACTCTGTGTCAGAAGTTCGCATTCCAAGCTCTGTTCAATCTATTTCAGACAATGCGTTTAATGGTTGCAATAATTTAAAAAAGGTATATACTTACACAGTTGAACCTACACAAATCTCAGAAAACACATTTAGTGCATCTACTTTTAAAACAGCCATGTTGTATGTGCCTTCTGTTAGCTACTATAATTATTACTGGGACGATGGTTGGAAGCGTTTTTTAAATTTGGATTTTTTTGATGAACCCTACGAATACTTCTACCTAAATAGCGATAAGGTATTGAACAACAACACGGGCTACATCGAAGGTGAAGGCAACCAAAATCCGGATGCGGACATCAACCCCGGTGGTGGACTCATCGTGGAAGGCGAACAGGAGGATAGCGAAACACCGAACCAGAGTCTTGGCGACGTGAATGTTGAAAACGACGGTGCAGGAAATAGTGGTTCCATCATGGGCGACAACAACCTCTGGGTGGACAACTTGAACATCAAGATTAACGTGAAGGGCGGTCGCTGGTATTTCTTCGCCTTCCCCTTTGACATTAAGTTGGACAAGATTACGCTCGAAAACGGCAGTCGCTGCGTATGGCGCTATTACGACGGCGAAGAGCGTGCGAACGGCAAGACGGGTTGGAAGGACGTGAACGGCAACAAACTCAATGCAGCGCAGGGTTACATCTTCCAGAGTGCGGCAAACGATGTATTGGTGCTCAATATTGAAGACGTACGCTTCAAGAAGGAAGATAAGTACAACGAACTCGTGGCGCACATGAGCGACAACCTGAAGGACGCAAGTTGGAACTTTATGGGTAATCCCTACTTGAGCTACTACGATATGAACGACATGGAGTACTCAGCACCTGTTACCGTGTGGGACGGTTCGAAGTATGTAGCGATTCGTCCGGGCGATGATGACTACCACTTCACACCCTTCGAAGCCTTCTTCGTGCAGAAACCCGAGGGCGAAAGCAATGTAGGTTTTGAAGGCGATGCGCAGATGACACAGACACAGTCAAAGGACAAGAAGGCGAAGCAGGCGGCTGCTCGTAAGATGATGGTGATGAATGCGCGAGCACAGGAAAATCCCCGCAAACTCGTGAACCTCACACTCACTGCTGGCGAAGCAACGGACGGCACACGCATCGTGTTTAACAACGCACAGAGCCGTGCTTACGAATCTGAATGTGACGCTGCGAAGTTTGAAACACAGGGTGTCATCCAACTCTTCACCATCGGTGACCAGCAGGAACGCTATGCCATTAACGAACGTCCTGCGGACAACGGCATCGTAATGCTTGGTTTCACTGCTCCCTCAGCAGGCGAGTTCAGCATTAGCGCTTCACGCATGGACACTCCCGTTTACTTGAAGGACCGCGAAACAGGCGCACTTGTTGATTTGAGCAAGGGTGCGTACAACTTCACAGCGAAGGCAGGCACTCACGTTAACCGCTTTGAAGTGCTCATGGAAGCAACCGTAACGGGCATCAATCAGGTAGGCACAACTGAGGGTGAAGACGCAAAGGTGTTTGACCTCGGTGGTCGCCGTGTGAAGGAAAACGGTAAGGGTGTGTATATCATCAACGGCGAAAAAACTTTGGTGAAGTAAACGACCTATGAAAAGCACATTATTAAGACTCACTATGGGTTTGCTCATCTTCGCGATGAGCATTCCCACAGCGTGGGCACAGGAAGATAGTTTCAATCCCGAAAATCCGCCTGAACCACAGGAGAACCTTCGCTACAGAGTGAGCGTCGTGGCTGATCCAGCGGAAGCAGCGAGCGTTTCAGGGATTGGGAAGTATTTTGAAGGGGCGAGTGTCACGATTCGCTATTCACTGAAGACTACGGGCTTTGTATTCAAGCATTGGACGCTCAACGGCGAGGTGTATTCCACAAAGCAAAGTTTCACCTACAAGGTAGGAACTGAGCATGCAAATTTTGTGGCACACTTTGAGTTCGCTCCCAATTCGCCCTCCGATCCTCTTGCAAGCGATGAATACCGCCTCTATGTGCAGAGCGACCCCGAAGGTGCCTGCTCATTTAATATAGACAACGGTAAGAAGGTGGCGTTTGACAATTACCAGTTGGTGACGGCTTATGCGAACCAGAACTACGACTTCTTGGGGTGGTACGAAAACGGGCAGTTGGTTAGCGAAAACATCAGTTTCAACTATCTTATGCCCAACCGCAAGGCAACGCTTGTGGCACGCTTCAACTTCAATCCCGCAAGTCCTGCCGACCCTGAGGGCGACGGCACACAGTCGGACGTGCAAACCACACAGACGGGCGACATCAATAAGGACGGTGTCATCAATGTGAAAGACGTTGTGGCAGTCATCAACCGCTGTCTGGATAGCGAAAGCACCGAACTGGGTGTGTACGACGTGACGGGCGACGGCAAGGTGGACGTGAAGGACGTGGTGCAAGTTATTAATCTATCGTTAAACCAGTAAACAGCATGAAAAAAGAATATGTAGCTCCCATGATACATTGTGTTAATTTGGGACCTCAGTCCCTCCTCGCTGCTTCTACATCATTAAAATATACAGACACGGAAGCCAATCAGGATTACGAGGTGCTTACGCAACACAAGCACAATTATTGGGAACATAATTGGGAATAATTAAAATGGTGCGCTCCAAACAGGGCGCACCATTTTTGACCTATGGGGATAAGATGAAGTTCCAAGCGTCGTTAAATTGAGGCAATAATATAGGAGTTACTTACGTGACCTTTGGTTGACCCAAGAACTTTAACAGACCCCCTCCGCAACTAAAGTTGCTCGTCCCCCT
>CALCHM010000129.1 GCA_937901345.1 uncultured Prevotella sp.
GAGCAGTTCAAAAGTCCGATATTGGAGCCGTCGTGTGGCGAGGGGCATATCAGCCGACAACTCATCGCCAACGGCTACGAGGTAGTCAGTCGAGACCTTGTGGATAGAGGTTACGGCGAAGTTGCCGACTTCCTATTCTTCAACAATGAGCAATGGGAGGGCGACATCATCACCAACCCACCCTATGCAGCAGCGCAAGAGTTCGTAGAGCAAGCACTGAAGATGATCCAACCAGGGCGCAAGGTCGCCATGTTCCTGAAGCTGACCTTCCTCGAAGGCAAAGCACGATGGGCATTGTTCCGCGACAATCCACCCATCCGCGTGTGGGTCAGTTGCTCACGTCTGAAGTGTGCCATGAACGGCGACTTCGACAAATACGAAAGCAGCGCAACGGCTTATGCGTGGTTCATCTGGGAGAAAGGCTTCAAGGGCAATCCCGAAATACGATGGTTTAACCCATAACGAATTAAACGAATTATGGAGATTAAAGGAAAGGTGCATTGCTTCTTTGAGCAATCGGGCACGTTTAAGCGAGAGTTCATCAAATTGGGCATACCTGCCGAAGACTACGACATTCAGAACAACTTCGGCGAGACCGACCACACGGATGACCTCTTTGCCGAAATCGACAAGGCTTTCAACGATGAACCAAGCCTATTCGACACGATTGACGCAGAGAACGACTTCATCATGGCTTTCTTCCCTTGCATCGAGTTCTCATGCGTGGCGCAAATGTGGTACTCACTCGGACAACGTGACTACCAGAAATGGCCATACAAGAAACGCATCGAATACATGGTGAACAAGAACCGCGAGCGGGCAAGGCTCTACGAGTTGATGATGAAGTTCTCAGGTGTGTGCCTTGACCGAGGAATCCGCATGGTGATGGAACTCCGTAAAGAATATGATTTTCCTGTGATTATGCTTTCTGCAAGGGGGGAAGAATACGACAAACTTTTCGCGTTTGAAATTGGCGTGGACGATTACGTGACCAAACCCTTTTCCCCAAAAGAAGTTATGGCACGGATTAACGCCGTCACCAAACGCCGTTGCGCAAAACAAGAAGGCAACGAAATC
>CALCHM010000130.1 GCA_937901345.1 uncultured Prevotella sp.
ACAGACCCCCTCCGCAACTAAAGTTGCTCGTCCCCCTAACTTCGGGGGACATTTTAGATACTTTTTCCGCTCCGTAATTCCAATGCCCCACAATGGGCAGACTGCCCTATTTTTGCCCCAAAAACAAACGTGCGAACCATCCCCAGCATGGGGGCGATTCGCACGTTGTGTGATTTACGATATGTGTTTTGCCGAACTTTATTCGGGCTTCATGTTGGTGTAAACAGTCTGGACGTCGTCGAAGTCTTCGAGCTTTTCAACCATCTTGTCGATGGCTTCGCGCTGTTCGGGCGTTACGTCCTTCACGTCGTTGGGCACGTATGTGAATTCTGCACCTACCACGTCGAAACCTTGTTCTTCGAGGTGGTTCTGAATCTGTGCGAACGACTTGGGGTCGCCATAGATGGTGATGCTGCCTTCTTCTTCGTCTTCATCGTACTCGTCTTCTACGCCGAAGTCGATGAGGTCGAGAATCATTTCGTCCATGTCGAGACCGTCCTTCTTCTTGAATGAGAACACACACTTGTGGTCGAAGAGGAAGGCGAGGCTACCCATTGTGCCGAGGTTGCCTGAGAACTTGTTGAAGACAGAGCGCACGTCGCCTACGGTACGTGTGGGGTTGTCAGTAAGTGTATCCACGAAGATAGCGATACCGTGAGGACCGTAGCCTTCGTATGTCATTGACTTGTAGTCGCTCTGGTCCTTACCCATTGCGTTCTTGATGGCGCGTTCCACATTGTCCTTAGGCATGTTTTCGCGCTTTGCATTGGCGATGAGGGCACGGAGTGCGGGATTGTTTTCGGGTTCAGGACCGCCTGCCTTTACGGCGATAGCAATCTGCTTACCAATTCGGGTGAAGGTTTTAGCCATGTGGCCCCAGCGCTTCATCTTCGCTGCTTTACGATATTCAAATGCTCTTCCCATATTTATTTGAGGTTATGAGGTTACGAGGTTATGAGGTTATGAGGGGAAAGATGTAATGAGGAGTTAAGTTTTGAGTTCTAAATAGATTCCTTTTCTTCCTTGTCTTGCACCCCCTTACCGCTTTGCGGTCCCCTCCCCCTATAAACAGGGGGAGAGCGCCTTGCGGATTATTATTGTTAAAATTCTAACTTATCTGAGTTTTGCTCCGAGTTGCTTTTCAAGGCTCTGAACGATTTTCTGCATGATGTTGTCGGTCTGCTTGTCGTTCATGGTCTTTTCTTCGTCCTGGAGGGTGAGGTTGATGGCGTATGACTTCTTGCCGGCTTCGAGGTTCTTGCCTTCATAGACGTCGAAGAGTTCTACCTTCTTGAGGAGTTTCTTGTCGGCAGCGAAGCAAACCTTTTCGATTTCGGCGAAGGTCACTTGCTTGTCAACGAGCAAGGCGAGGTCGCGACTCACGGCGGGGAACTTGCTGATTTCCTTGAAGCTCACCTTTGCGCCACGCACCTTTGACGTGAGGAGCGACCAGTTGAGGTCGGCGTAGTAAACTTCCTGTTCGATGTCGAATGCTGCGAGGAGCGCCTTCTTTACAAGACCGAGTTCGAGATACACCTTACCGTTGCGGTCCTTCACGGCGATAGACTTCGCAAAGATGTCGTTATCACCGTTTTCGATGAGCAAACCGCCCATGGGGAGGCCGATGCGCACGAGGATGTTCATCACGTAAGCCTTGAGTTCGTAGAACGAAGCGTCTTCGTTGGGGTGTGCCCAAGAACCTTCTACGCGCTTACCTGTGAGCCAAAGTCCGAGGCGCTGGTCTTCGCTATACGCTGCGAGCACCTTTTCGGGGTTGCGCTTGCCTTCGTTGAAGTAGTAGCAGTTGCCAAATTCAAAGAGGCGGAGGTTGGCGTTGCGGCGGTTTACGTTGTGGCGCACCACTTCAAGACCACCGAAGAGGAGCGACTGACGCATCACGTTGAGGTCTGAACTGAGGGGGTTCATGAGGCGTACGAGGCATTCTGACTTGTAGGTCTGAAGTCCGTCGTAGTAGGCTTCGCGTGTCAAGGAGTTGTTCAAGATTTCGTTGAAACCGCAACCTACGAGTTGTTCGCTCACGAGGTTTTCCAACTTGTATGCTGCATCCACATTGCCCTTGATGGTGAGACTTGACTTCACGGCAGTGGGGATTTCCACGTTGTTGTATCCATAGATGCGGAGGATGTCTTCCACCACGTCGGGAGCACGCTGAACGTCCACGCGGTAAGCGGGAATTTCGAGCGAGAGGCCTTCAGCCGTTTCGCTGACAATCTTCATTTCGAGCGACGTGAGGATTTCCTTCACGACATCGTTGCCAATGTTCTTACCGATGAGGCTGTAGATGTAGTCGTAAGTAACATCAACAGAGAACTTCTTTACCAAAGCGGGCGATTCTACGTCCACGATGTCCATAGAGATTTCGCCACCGGCGAGTTCCTTAATCAACTGTGCTGCACGCTTGAGGGCGTAAATCTGAATATCGGGGTCGATGCCGCGTTCGAAGCGGAACGATGCGTCCGTCTGGAGTCCGTGGCGACGTGCGCTCTTACGAATCCATGTGGGGTGGAAGTAAGCACTTTCGATGAGCACGTTCTTTGTAGTTTCGTACGTACCCGAACCCTTACCGCCAAACACGCCGGCGATACACATGGGCGCTACGGCATTGCAAATGGCGAGGTCACGGTCAGAGAGTTTGTGTTCCACACCGTCGAGCGTAACAAAGGGAGTGCCTTCGGGCATTGATTTCACAACCACCTTGCCACCTTCAATCATGTCGGCGTCGAAGCAGTGGAGGGGCTGACCGTATGCCATCATAATATAATTGGTGATGTCCACAATGTTGTTGATGGGGCGAAGACCGATGATTTCGAGTTTTTCCTTCAACCATTCGGGACTTTCCTTTACTTCCACACCGCTGATGGTTATGGCGCAGTAGCGGGGGCATGCTTCAGCGTTTTCAACTTCAATGGCGATGGGCAAGTTGTTGTTGTCCACCTTGAAGTCGTCAACCGAAGGACGATGCAACTTCGTTTCGTAACCGTTGCGAACGAGCCAAGCGTAGAGGTCGCGTGCTACGCCCCAGTGAGAGCAAGCATCTGCGCGGTTGGGCGTGATGTCCACTTCGATGAGCCAGTCGCTCTGGATGTTGAAGTAGTCTGCCGCCTTCATACCAACGGGAGTGTCTTCGGGGAGTACGATGATGCCGTCGTGGCTGGTGCCTACGCCGATTTCGTCTTCCGCGCAAATCATACCGAGACTTTCAACGCCGCGGAGTTTTGAGCGCTTGATAGTGAAGCATTCGTCACCAGAGTAGAGCTTTGTGCCCAATGTAGCCACGATAACTTTCTGACCAGCGTCAACATTTGCAGCACCGCAAACGATTTGTACGGGTTCGCCCTGTCCGAGGTCCACTTGGCAGATGTGCATGTGGTCAGAATTGGGGTGTACTTCCATGCTGAGGACGTGGCCTACAACGAGACCTTCGAGTCCGCCCTTAATTGCCTGAACTTCTTCCACGCCACCAACTTCCAAACCAATAGAGGTGAGCGCTACGGCAATTTCTTCTGCTGAAAGGTTTACGTCAACGTATTCCTTCAGCCATTTATAACTGATGTTCATATATGGTTGTTTTTAGTTTTAATCTTTAGTAAAATGAGAAAGGAGAACCGACGCCAAACCGAGTGCAATCAAACTTGTTTGAATTGCCGAGGTGCGAAGGAGGAAAAGACCGCGGAGCGGGATTAGATGAGAAAGGAGAAACCATCCGGATGGTAGTTGTTCTCTGTACTCTGTTCTCTGTATTCTGTTCTCTATATTTCTTCCTCTTCTTCCTGCATGCGCTGCCACTTTTCGCGCGCCAGTTCTTGCATGTCTGCAACGGTGTCTTTTTCGTCCACGATTTCGTAACCGAGCATGGTTTCAATCACGTCTTCCATGGTTACGATGCCGCGCATACAACCGTATTCGTCGAAGATTACGGAGATGTGCTCCTTCTTGGCAAGCATCATTTCCCAGATTTCAGACACGGATGTCGATTCTTCAAACTTCAAGATGGGGCGCACGATTTCTGCGAGGCGCATGGAGAACTTATCTTCCGTCAGTTTTTCGAGCACGGTCTGGCGCAAAACGTAGCCCGTGATGTAATTGTCGTCTTCTTCGTAAACAGGGATGCGCGAATAGGTGCTAAACTCCTTTTCGAGGTAGAAGTCCTTCAGCGTCATCTGTTCGTCGGCACTCGCTACGACTACGCTGGGCGTCATGATTTCGTGTGCCGTGATGCTGTCGAGGCGAAGGAGGTTTTGAATCATGCGATTTTCTTCCGTTTCAAACACCCCTTCTTCCGCGCCTACCTTCACCATGGCCGAAACTTCGTCGCGACTCACGCTGACGGGTTGTTCGTTGCCCGCAAAGATTTTCATAATGTATTCAGAAAGCACCACGAGGGGGTAGGAGATAATCACCATGCCACGAATCACAAACGCTGAGGGGCAAGCCAAAGAGCGCCAATAACGTGCCCCGATGCTCTTGGGGATGATTTCTGAAAACACCAAAATCAGGATGGTAAGAATCGCTGAAATAACTCCGAAATATTCCGCGCCAAATACTTTTGTTGCTTCAGCACCAACGCCAGCCGCACCAATCGTGTGAGCAATTGTGTTCAGACAAAGGATGGCTGAAATAGGGCGGTCAATATTCTCCTTGAGTTTCTTGAGCAACTTCGACCCGCTGGCATTCTCGCCTTCTTTCATCGTAACAAAAGAAGTAGGCGTAGAAAGCAATACAGCCTCAAGAATCGAGCAGGTAAAGGAAATTGCAATCGCAATTGTAAAGTATAAAATTACTAGACCCATTAAAGTTAAGTAGATAGTTTAGTTCTTTTTAGGGCGCAAAGATACACATTTAATTAATATTATGCTAATTTTGCACGCATGATTGATAGGATAACCATAGATAAAATTCGGTCGGCAGCCAACATTTACGACATTGTTAAGGAGTTTGTGACGCTCAAGAAAGCAGGCGCAAACTTCAAGGGGTTGTGCCCGTTTCATGACGAAAAGACGCCCTCGTTCATCGTAAGTCCCTCCAAGCAACTTTTCAAGTGCTTCTCGTGTGGCGAAGGTGGCGATGCCGTTGGTTTTATCATGAAGCACGAACAGATGACCTATCCCGAGGCGCTGAAATGGATTGCCAAACGTTATGGCATCGAAGTCAGAGAAAAGGAGGAGACGGAAGAAGAGAAGAAAGAGTCGTCAGAACGTGAGGCCATGTTTGCAGCCAATCAATGGGCACGTGACTACTTTACCGACACACTTTACAACAACGTTGAGGGGGTGGCTATCGGTATGGCGTATTTCCGATCACGTGGTTTTCGAGACGATATCATCAAGAAATTCCAGTTGGGTTTCTGTTTGCCCGACCGCGACGCCATGGCGCAGGCGGCACTCAAGCGTGGTTATGCTGAGGAATATTTGGTAAAGACGGGACTCTGCGTCAAAACCGAGGACGGCAAACTCTTAGATCGCTACCACGGACGCGTTATCTTCCCCGTGCATACCATTTCGGGACGCGTTGTTGCCTTTGGTGGACGCGTCTTAAATACTGAAAAGCAGAAGAACGTAGGCAAATACGTCAACTCTCCCGATTCATTGATTTACAACAAGAGTTACGAACTCTACGGTCTCTACCTTGCCAAACATGCCATTACCAAACACGACCGCTGTTTCCTTGTGGAAGGTTATACAGACGTTATCTCCATGCACCAAGCGGGGATTGAGAATGTGGTGTCGAGTTCTGGAACTTCGCTCACCGTAGGACAGATTCGCCTGTTGCGACGCTTCACGCACAACATTACCCTACTCTACGATGGCGATGCCGCCGGAATCAAGGCTTCACTTCGCGGTATCGACCTGCTCCTAGCCGAAGGAATGAACATCAAGGTGGTGTTACTGCCCGAAGGAGAAGACCCCGATAGTTTTGCCCGCCACAACAACGCTCAGAAATATTGGGAGTACATCGAGGCACACCAAACGGATTTTATCCGCTTTAAGACCAACCTTCTCATGAAGGATGCCGAAAACGACCCCCAGAAGCGTTCGGACGTCATTCGTGACATCGTAAATAGCATCGCCGTCATCCCCGACCGCATTGTGCGACAAACTTATATCTCGCAATGTGCAGAACAAGTGAAAATGGAGGAGCGAATCATCGCTGCCGAAGTGGGCAAACAGATGCATGAAAACAACGGACATCGGGCAACGGAAAACGGACAACAGGCTGCAGACAACGGACAACAGACAACGGACAATGGTGCTCAACAATCCTTATCTGTCACCCCCATTCTTCGCGGGATGGCAGACAGCAGCCATAAGGAGTTTGAACTTGTAAAGGCCATCATTCGCCACGGATCGGCATTCCTGTTCACCGAAGAGTCGGAAGATGGCGAAAAGACGGATTGGACTGTTGCAAATTACATCGCTGCAGACCTTGAAGCAGACGGCATCTCCTTCCAAACTCCGCTCTACGCACAGATTCTCAACGAGGCATTACCACTTGCCGACACACCCGAAAACAAATACACCTCGCTCCATTATTTTATACGAGCTGAGAATCCTCAAATACAGCAATTAGCCACTCAGGTTGCCGAAGACAACTACGCGCTTTCCAGCAAACAACTAGAGGAGCACAATCCTGATGAAAACCGCCTCGTGGAACTTATTCCCCACTTGCTCAACGAGTATAAATTCCATATCGTGGAGATGCGCCTTAAAGAACTGCTTGCTGAACTGCGCAATCCCGAAGTGATACAGTCTCCCGAACGCTCACGAGCTATTATGGAAGAGCACGTACACTTCAGCAAACTCAAAAAAGCGCTTTCGTCTATGATTGGCATGCGCATCATCACAAGATAAACTCAAACACCCCAACCTTTTTATGAACAAGTCTCTTCTTTCCCTGCTCTGCGGTTTCAGTTTAGCTGCAACTGCGCAAACCTATCCGCTCACCCCTCTCACGGAAGCGACTCCGCTGACGGAAAACTACGCCATCAACTTTCCTGCTGACCAGACTTACACACATGGTTCGCGTCGGTTGAATGGTATTGCGCTACAGTCCGCCACAGATGGTTATCAGAGTGCAAGTGTCGCAGCATCATCCACGGTATTCAACATTATTTCAACGCAACAGTTCATGGTGCAACCTGGCGAAACGGTTACGCCAACGTTCCAATTTTCGGGCACGTGGATGAACGGTTTTGTGTATCTTGACCGCGGCAACGATGGCGCCTTTGACGCTTTGATTGAGAATGACGGAACGATTGCTACCGGAAGTGACATTATGGCGTTCTCCTATTTCAACTGTGCCGATGGTTTTGCGTGCAACAGTCAGGGACGCATCAACTCAAATGGCGACGTGTTGAATCCTCCCGCCTTCACCATTCCCACAGATCTTCCCTACGGTTTTTACCGCATGCGCTACAAGGTTGACTGGGATTGCATGGACCCCGCAGGTCGCACGGAAGACGGCAATGGCATTTTGAAAAATGGAGGTGCTATTTGCGACATCCTGGTGAACGTTCACGGAGAGGCGTGCAACCTCCAAACTGAGGCTGTTAACGGTGTGATTTTAGATGCTGAAGGCAATAAGCTCAGCGCTACTGCTCCCTTTGGTAAACCTTTAACCCTCACGGTGACGCCCAACGAGGGGTATCTGTGTGATGGTTTAATCGTTCGCCATGGTTACAACCTTTCTGCCACAGCCAATCTCTACGGTCTCCAACAATGGACGGAGGAAGTAATTCCCGCATATTTATTAAAGGATAGTAAGGTTACGCTTCCCGCACATTTTATGAACGGAGACGTAACGATCCAAGCAATTTTCGTAGCGCGCACTGGAACTGAGGACGTACAAGGAGAATACCCCTTGAACTTTGATCCCACGCTTGAATTGCCTAACACGGACAATAAACTGACGCGCGCCGACTTCACCGCTAATGGAGCTTCGGTTGGAACAATTTCACCCTCACGTTCAAGCACTGCCGTATATTACGATTTAACGAGCAACGAAGTGCATGCCATTCCTGGTCAAACGCTTTCCGCAAAACTTTCAAGCAAGGGCACCATTCCGCACGTATATTTCTACGTAGACTTCAACCAAGACGGACAGTTTGCAGGCACTTTAAACGCTGAGGGAAGACCATCACTGAGCGGTGAACTCGTGAGTTACACCTACGCCAACGGCAAGAACAGTCTTGGAGAAACTACGACTAGCGATGCCGCAGTGAGTGTGCTCCCCGAATTTACCATTCCTGCGGTATTACCCACAGGCGTTTATCGTGCACGCCTCAAGGTGGATTACGACAATACCGACCCCGCAGGTAGCACGAACATCAATGCCGTGAATGGTTGTGTTGTTGACTTCCTTATGAACGTCCACAACGAGAAGCATGCGCTTGAAGTCATCACCGAAAATGGTAGCATTCACGGCAGCAGCAATACGGGACTTCCCCTCACCATTACGCCCTACACGACGCTAAACCTTGTCCCCGCTCCCATTGCTTCGGGCTATAAGGCCAGCGAAATCGTGATTCGCCACGGACATAACCTCGACGGTCCCGAGGTTATACATGGCAACCGCCAGTGGGAAGAATATACCGTTGCTGCGAAAAACTACACCATCCCAGCAAAGAAGATGAACGGTGACGTTCGTATCTCGGCATCGTTCCAACCCACCGAAAGTGCGGAATACGAACTCGTGTTCAGCGACGAATTTAACCTGCCCGACGGTTCGCGCCCCGACGCCTCTAAGTGGATCAGTTGTGAGCGCCAGGGAGCAACTTGGAACCGCTGGCTTGCCGATCGTCCCGAAGTGTATTTCATTAGCGGAGGCAAGTTGGTAACACGTGCCATTCCCAACCCTTATCAAGACGAAGACCCCGTTCCGATGATTACTGGCGGTGTGAAGTCGCAGGGCAAGTTTGCCTTCACCTACGGTAAGGTTGAGTGTCGCGCGTTGAGTAATCCCTGGATTGGCAATTTCCCCGCCATTTGGATGATGCCAGCCGACAACAGTAAGGGGTGGCCAAATGCTGGAGAAATAGACATTTGGGAAGTTATCGACACTGACGAACGCAGTTACCACACCATTCACTCCAACTGGACCTACAATCTCCATCAGGGACCGCAATCTAGTTTTAACACTCCCGTGAAACTCGACCGCTACCACACCTATGGTCTAGAGTGGGACGAAACTTCACTGAAGTGGTATGTTGACGGAAAACTTGTAGGCACTTACAACAAGTCAACTGATTCACATGCGCTCAGCGAAGGTCAGTGGCCCTTCAACAAGCATTTCTACCTCATCCTCAATCAGAGCGTAGGTAATGGTGCCTGGGCTAAACCTGCCGATGTGAACCACACATATGAAACCACCTTTGACTGGATTCGCGTTTACCAAAAGAAGGGACAGGAAAACACCAACGGCACCGTAGGCATCGAAAACGCCCCCACCCCTTCTGCTCCCACGATTGAAGTGACAAAAGGCGGCATTGTCTTCAACTGCGATGCGCCCCAAACGGTAAACATTTATGATCTCAGCGGTCGTCTCGTTATCCGTCGCAACATTGAGGGTACTTCAAGCTGCAACCTGAACCAAGGCATCTACTTGGTCAATGGCGAAAAGATTGTAATCAGATAGAGAGTCTAGAAAGTCTAGAATTCTTAGATTCCCCCAATCCCCCACACAGACAACGGACAACCACGTAAAGTTGCCCGTTGTCTGTTCTTTCATCCAAGATAAATTATGAAAACCATCCTTCTCACAGGCGCCACGGGTTTTGTTGGCAGTCGCTTTGTTGCACGCTGGCAACATGCGTTTACGTTATTGACGCCCTCACATACCGAACTCCCTATTGACAATGCAGAAGCAGCGTTACGATACGTCTGCGACAAACGGCCTGACGTCGTGCTCCACCTTGCTGCCATTTCTAACACCTGGCATTGCGAGCAACATCCTGACGAAAGTTACCTCATCAACGTGCTCGGCGCCGTAAACATGGCACAGGCGGCGAAAGCAGTAGGTGCAAGATTCCTTTTCTTCTCCTCCGACCAGATTTACAATGGCAACGAAGAACTCGGTGGACTCCCCGAAACGATTGCCGTAAAACCCGAGAACGTCTACGGACGCCACAAGTTAGAGGCAGAGCAACGCATTTTGCAGGTGGATGCGCAGGCAATCCTATTGCGCGCCACATGGATGTATGATGCCGAACGAGAGGGACTTCGCACACATCCCAACTTCGTGGTGAACATTGCCAACGCCTTACGCACACAAACACCCCTACACTTTGCCACTCGCGAATATCGTGGCATTACCGACATCAGCGAAGTCGTAACTGTACTGCCCCACTGCTTCACCCTTCCCGGAGGCATCTATAACTTTGGTGCTGAAAATTCGCTGAACACTTTTGAAACCGCCCTCGCCTACACCCGTTTCCTTCAAGCGAAAAATCCGCAGGCATTCGGCAACACGCCCCCAGAAGAACTCATCATTCCCGACAACGAGCGTTTCCCTGAACATATCCGCAACATCAGCATTAACATGCAAAAATTACACGCTCTGCTTCCAGAAGGCATACTGTTCAGCTCCACTTCGAAAGGCCTTCGAACATTCGCCGAACGCCATTAGAATCGCAGTAGGAAACACAAAATCCAGCATACGAAATCGGACCATCACCACGGGACGAAAGTAAGAAGGTGACTTAAAAATTCGCGTCTGAGGCGCAGCAAACTTGCGGGAAGGGATTTCGCTCGCAAATCAATCCCCGACAGTTTGCGGGAACATATTTGTGAGCGAAATTCCTTCCCGCAGTTTGTCGGGGCTCCATTTTTTTCACAAATCACATCCCGCAAACTGAATTCCCCCCAGATGTTTTCCGTTTGCGTTGCCGCAAGTCGAAATGCCCTTATAAAATTTTAAATCACCTCCCCATTGAAGAACAACATTCCCAAAACTTTTGAATAACGTCAACAAGAACTGTTCAACCTCAAGAATCTCATAAACCAACAATCCCCCACACTCACCCCTATGACTTTACACATCATTGACCACCCTCTCGTGCAACACAAATTGAGCATCATGCGCAATAAGGATACTTCTACGCTGAAGTTTCGCGAACTTCTAAAAGAAATAGCCATGTTTATGGGGTATGAAATTACCCGCGACTTCCCATTAGAGTACGAAGAAATTGAAACTCCCCTGATGAAAATGAATGCCCCGAAGATTTCGGGGAAGAAGGTTGTCATTGCCCCCATCCTCCGCGCAGGCCTCGGAATGGTGGACGGTTTGCTCTCGCTCATTCCCTCGGCGCGCGTGGGACACATTGGCATGTATCGCGATGAAGAGACGTGCAAACCCGTGTTCTATTATTATAAAATGCCTGCGGGAAAAGACCGCATGGTCATCGTCACCGACCCCATGCTGGCAACGGGTGGTAGCGCCTGCGACGCCATAACACGCCTGAAGGAAGATGGTTTTGCCAACATTCGCTTGATGTGTCTCGTTGCTTCGCCACTGGGAGTCAAGACCGTTTCCAAGCAACATCCCGATGTGGACATTTACCTTGCCGCGCTTGACGAAGGACTCAACGAGCGCAACTATATTCTTCCTGGTTTGGGAGACGCAGGCGACCGCATTTTTGGCACACGATAAAGACACAATTCTTATATACCGAGAGAAGCACGAACTGCCCAAGGCAATTCGTGCTTCTCTTTTCATGGTGCCAACCGATTACTCGTTGACAAATCCCTTTACACGCTCCATCTTAAACGCCTCCTTGTTCCAATGGAAGGGAGCGTAACTCTTGGAATGCTTAATTTTGTTGTTGCGGAAAATGAGTCCGTCAACAGACTTCGCGTAGAGAATGGGGGCATCGAAAGTGGTGAACTTATTGTTCTCAATAACGATGTTGGAGTGGAAATACTGCTTTTGGTCGCCCAAGCGTGGGATTTCGGGATAAATAGAAATCACGGCGTTGGTAAACTGGTAGTAACTCGTAAGCGCATTGACAAACTTGTTCTTTCGGATAATAACGTCTTTACATGAACCTGATTCGTACCAACCATTGCAATCTCCGCAGAGAAGGATGGCTGTACCTGAGGTGTGGTCGAAGAGATTGTTTTCACAAATCGTGTGGCGCGGACTGCTGAAGAGGGCACCACGAGCGCGGTTGTTGCGCACTATGTTTTCGGCAAAGTATACTGTTGGCGTCCATGTAAGGTTTTCAATGCCGTAATCTTGAGTGGCGAGTTCCAATGTCTTTTCCATGGGGCGACTCAAGGTGATGATAAATTCTTTGCACCCCTTTACAGTTTCTTTATCTGAAGGACGAATCTCGCGAATGGTGTAGATTTCTTGGTGTTCTTCCATGGTGTAAGCCGAAACGAAGCGAACAGTGTCGCCCACATCGCCCCATGCAAAACCGTAGGCCTGTCCATGTTCAAAGGCGCAACGTATGGTTTGCGCATTGATAACTTCCTTCACCTTGAGGTAAACGCCATGAATGTTGATAGCGTCGTCCATCATGCCTTCATAAAGACCGTTGACCGAGCGGATGTGTCCCTTACACTGTGAGAAGTGTGTTGCATCTGCCTGGGTAGTGAAATAGCGGGGATCTTTTTTACCACGAAGGCACACGTTAAAACCATCCAGCGTGATGTCGGTGCAGCGCTGTGCGATGAGTCCCATACCTTCGGCATAATGCACGTTAACGTTGTGCAGTGTGGTCTTATTATCGTGGTCAAGCACGATGCCCGGGCATGGACGATGGTAGGTGCGGAAGGTTACAATCGTTCCGGGTTTCACCTTGTTTTCCTTCCATTGGGGTGCACGATAGGTGTTGTCGCCTAAATCTTGCACACCATCCGAAACCACCCAAAGGTCACCAGTTTGGTAGGCAATGTGGCGTGTCTTCTTCTCAAAGTTCATGCCTGAATTGGGTTGCATAGCCCAGTCAGAACCATACACTTCGAAGCGTCCGTTGCTACCAATGCGATGTTTCACCCAAGGTGCCATCTTAAAGGTTGTGCCTTCTTCGGGAGTGTTTGAAAGAATTTCTGCCTGTGTGATTTGGGGATCGGAGAAGTCCACCGAGAAATTGGTGAGTGTGGTGTTCGTGCAGTTCACCACGTAGAAGGGAATCATGCGCCCTGTGAAGAGAAACTCGGCGCCACAACCATCGAGCGTAAGGTTGGTCCAACCATCGAGGTGGAAACCAATCTTGCGAAGGGGATACTGATCGTGGTTAGAGATGTAGTACTCGTAATCCTTGGCATCGGTTGAACTAAAGGTGTAAACCCCCTTGCCGAAGCGAAGCGTCACCTCGTCTTGGGGTGAAACAGTGGCCTTAATCTTTGTCAATGCCTCATGGAGTACGACTGAAGAATTTGCTTGATTGGGCAGTAAACCATACTCAGCCAAATCAATCACAACCTTTTCGGCATAAGCAGAAGAGGCAAGAAATGCAAGTGTGAGAAGTGTCTTTTTCATTTCTAAATATACGATTTTAGTAGATGATTTAAGGAATATTCGTAAGGTGTAAATTGGTGAATATAAGCGGAAGCATCATGCGAAAGAGGGTAAAAAATGAAGCATCGAGAAGCGCAAAATACTGCATAGACTGATTACGAACGTGGATAGAGCCATGCAAGTCAGCACGGACTGATTACAAACGTGGATGACGTCTCGCAAGTTTGCACGGACTGATTACGAACGTGGATGGTGCTATGCAGTGTGCAGGGACAGATTACGAACGTGGATGGCGCTATGCAGTGCGCATGGACAGATTACGAACGTGGATGGCGCTATGCAGGTCTATATAGCGTGCGGTGAAAGCAGCATTGTTGCATACCCGGGATGACTTCACAATGATGCATAGCTTGCGGCATTACTTACCTTCAGGTTCCACCATATCTAGATTGACGAGTCCGCCAGTTGTGGGAGAGAGTTGTACGGAAGTCTGCATCTTCTTGTTAAACAAATCGCCACCGAGGTGCTCAATGCGACCAAACTGCGAGAATGGGGTTTGAAGCGTGGTCAAGACGTTGTGAACGTCATAAACTTTAATCTCTGCCGTACCCGGAAGGAGATAGCGGAGTCCTAATTGCTGTTTTTGCAACAACATCTTATAGGCTTTCTTGTCAGTGGGATCAATGGGTTTCACGGCAGGAAGGGTTTTCATATCCTTGATGTCAATGTAGAAAGGTTCGCCTGCGAAATTGTCGCTAGCAACCAAGCCCAAGTAGTCCGAGAAGCGGAACAAGATGTGGCGCTCCACACCTTCCTTTGGCGGAATGTAATGAAGCACAAAGGTGTGCATTTCGCTGGAAGAGGTGCCCTTAAAGAGTTGCATGAGTGCCTGTTCTTGTTTGTCAAGCGTAGCCAACATGAGGCGGAGTTGTTCGCCATCCTTGGGCATGAAGTCTGCCTGTCCCTTTGCTAAGAGGGCGCGATTTTCGCGAATGTCATAAATTTCGTTCGCTGTGAGTTCCGCCATTTTAAGTTTGCTACCGGCACTGAGCGCTTCACGTGTCTTGAAGTCTGCGGGATTAACCTTTTCTTCCTTAATTTCAAGTACGGAAGGTTCCTCAAATTCTTCCAACTCCAAGGGTTCGGTGTTGATAGCTAACAAGCGTCCGTCGGGTGCGAGTCGAACAAAAGGAGCAGACGTACGTACATCGTGAACGATAGAATAGGCATGAAGCGAATCAGCCACACCGTAGGTTGAAATCGCTATAGATTGTAATTGCCAGCGCTCTTCCTTTGCTTGCAACACATCGTTAAGACGCAAGAAGCGCTCGGCATAAACGGCATATTCTCCGGGTTCGTAAACGGTGCGCTTCGCAGTAACCACCACTTGCAAAGCGGTCTTGGGCAAGAAGTACGTAATGCCCTCCATCGTGCGACCTGCTTCGTAGGGATATATCTTTGTTTGCGCCGTAGCGGTTAAGACGCAGAGTGCCGATGCTAAAATAAGTTTGAGTTTCATAGTGTCTGAGTTGATTAACTAGTAAATTCTTACCGACGAGTTTTGTTTTTTAATTGCTTTGAACGCTTCGGGCAGATACTGAATGATGTCTGACGCTGTGAGCGATTCCTCTGTGAGTTGTTTTGCTGCGCAATCGCCAGCCTTACCGTGTAACCATACGCCCAAAAGGCAAGCGTCGTGAGGAGCGTATCCCTGAGCCAAGAGCGAGGTGAGAATTCCCGTAAGCACATCCCCACTACCTGCGGTTGCGAGTCCGGAATTACCCGTGGTATTAAAATAGGTTTTTCCTTCAGGAGTACAAATGGCGGTGTAACGTCCCTTCAGAACGATATAAATGCCGAGCGTTGCTGCCATCTCTCGCGCTTCGGAAAGTGCTGTAAAGTGATTGACCGAACGGTGTCCGAGGCGTAAGAACTCACCGAGGTGAGGTGTGAGTATGGTGCGTTTTGGCAAAAGGTGCAACGCGCCGCGATGAGCAGCCAAGATATTCAGACCATCGGCATCAACAACAAGAGGTACATCGGTTTGTTGCACTTGCTCGAGCATGGCCAACGACGTGGCTGTTGAAACGCCAAGACCTGGACCTATTCCGAGAGCCTGATAGGTCGCTGAAAGGTTGGACAACGGAGTGGTGAAACTGAGGACATCTGCGTCGTGCGAAAGAATTGCTTCAGGAACGCTGATTTGCAAAATGTCATTGTTTCGGGTGGGTGTATGAATGCTCACCTTCCCCACCCCACTTCGCAAGCAGGCCTTTGCTGCTAATATTGCGGCACCAGCCATACCGTATTTTCCCGCTATGAGCAAGGCGTGGCCGAAAGTGCCTTTATGCCCGATGGGTGAACGTTTGGCAAGCAGGCGAGCGACGTCTGCATCGTTCAAAAGTTGGTAGGGAGTTTGTAACTCTTCGGCAAAGGTTGCTGACAGACCGATGTCCAGGATTTCAAGTGTGCCAACGTATTTATAATTGTCGTCCATCAATTGCGCCAACTTGGGATACTGGAAAGTCAACGTAAAATTGGCTCGTACAATGGTGGCGTCAGTGTTCTCTTGATTGCTTTCACACATCAGCCCCGAAGGCATGTCAATAGCAACCACCTGGGCAGGTGCAGCGTTGATAACCTGAACAAGCGTGGCATAAATGCCTGAGAGCGGTTTGTTAAGTCCGGTGCCAAACAGTCCGTCCACAATGACCATGTCGGAAGTGAGGGTTGGCAAGTCAAAACATTCAGCGATTTCAATGAGGTGGGCATTGGGAACTTCCTTGAGGCGCTCTTTATTGATTTGACAATCGGGTCGCAACTCGCCTTTCGGATTGACAAGGTAAGTTTTGACACTGTACCCGCGTTCTAATAACAGGCGTGACACCGCCAAGGCATCCCCACCATTATTGCCCGCACCTGCAAAAACCACGAAGGGTGTTGACGACGCCCAACGCATCATCAATGCAAGTGCCACCTCGCGAGCGGCACACTCCATAAGATCGACAGAACTTATGCGTTCTGACGCTATCGTGAATGCATCTAATTCACGCATTTGCTTTGCCGAAAAAACCTTCATCGTTACGTTTTAATTGTGGGGAAGTTCGTATTTAAATTGCTTGTACTGACATGACGAATGCTCTTGCGCCTAGAGTTGCTGTACCTCTTTGATGAATGCAATTCTGCTAGAACTTCCACCAAGGTTTCTTTTCCTGTTTCCTCTTGTTAAAAACTTCAGACGTATCTTGCGATGCCAAATATTCGTCGTAGGTGATGCGGTTGCTAATGAGTTCGTAAATCACGCCCCAATCTAACATGCCACCAACGTTGCGGTCGTCAATGAAGAGTTGCGCCTTAGGTTTACGACTATATTGGGGATTCGTTTCGCGTGAAGAACCTGAGATCTGTTCGTCAATATTACAATTCACCGCATGAAAGCGCAAACCACGTTCTTCACACCACTTTACAGCAGCATCAAGAAGTTCGCCCTCACGCACACTCCAAAGAATTAACTTGTGCCCATCCTTTTGAAGTTCCTTGAGCGTTGCAATGGCAAAAGGTTTTTCTTTGCCAATTTCGGGATAACGGTGTTCAACAATCGTACCGTCAAAATCTACTGCGATAATCATCTGTTTGATTCTTTTTATGGGGAGATGCATTAAAAAATAGGAAGCGCCCCCATGGAGCATGGGGCGCGCATCTATTAATCCTTTTCAATCAACTTCATCAAATATTGACCGTACTGATTCTTAATCATGGGTTTTGCCAATTCGGCAATTTTTTCCTTCGAAATCCATCCCTGCTCGTAGGCAATGCCTTCAAGGCAGGCCACCTTGAGACCCGTGCGTTTTTCGATAACTTCAATAAATGTAGAAGCCTCAGAAAGACTGTCGTGCGTTCCAGTGTCTAACCAAGCAAATCCACGACCAAGCGTTTGAACCATCAACTCGCCATCTTCAAGGAAACGTTGATTAACGGTTGTGATTTCAAGTTCACCACGCGCAGAGGGTTTAATGCTTTTAGCAATATCTACCACCTTATTGGGATAGAAATACAGACCTACTACGGCATAATCCGACTTGGGTTGCAAGGGTTTTTCTTCAATGCTCTTACAATTACCTTCAGCGTCAAATTCTACAACACCATAGCGTTCGGGGTCATTCACACGATACCCAAAGACTGTAGCCTTCGCTTCTTGCTCAGCCGTCTCAACAGCAGTGCGAAGCATGTGGCGCAGGTTGCTACCGTGGAAAATGTTGTCGCCCAGCACAAGGCATGCCGAATCATTACCAATAAATTCTTCTCCGATAATGAACGCTTGCGCAAGTCCATCGGGCGAGGGCTGTTCGGCATAAGTAAACGCCACACCGTAATCCGAACCGTCACCAAGTAGGCGCTTGAAACCAGGAAGATCTTGAGGTGTTGAGATGATGAGAATTTCGCGAATGCCTGCCAACATTAATACCGAAATGGGGTAATAAACCATCGGTTTGTCAAAAATGGGAATCAACTGCTTGCTGATACCTTTCGTTATGGGGTAAAGGCGCGTGCCACTACCACCGGCTAAAACGATGCCTTTCATAGTTTGTGGGGTTAGAGGTATATAAATGGAGAACTAGATAATCTAGAATTCCTAGAAGTCCAAACTATCTAGTTCTAGTGTTCTTTTTATTCTTCCAACTTACGATAACGAATGCGCTTGGGTTCTTCAATACCAAGGCGCTTTGCCTTGTTCACTTCGTAGTCAGAGTAGGAACCTTCAAAGAAGAATACGTTGCCATCACCTTCGAAAGCAAGGATGTGCGTACAGATACGGTCGAGGAACCAACGGTCGTGACTAATCACAACGGCACAACCTGCGAATGCTTCAAGACCTTCTTCAAGAGCACGGAGGGTGTTGACGTCGATATCATTGGTAGGTTCGTCAAGCAAGAGTACGTTACCTTCCTGCTTCAACGCAAGCGCAAGGTGCAAGCGGTTGCGTTCACCACCTGAAAGCACGCCACACTTCTTTTCTTGGTCAGCACCCGAGAAGTTGAAACGACTGAGGTAAGCACGCGCATTGATTTCACGTCCACCCATGCGCATGAGTTCAGAACCGCCACTAATCACTTCGTAAACCGACTTTGAAGGATCAATGTCCTTGTGTTGCTGATCGACATAAGAGAGTTTCACCGTTTCACCAACTTCAAACGTTCCGGCATCTGCCTTTTCAAGTTCCATGATGAGGCGGAAGAGTGTAGTCTTACCCGCACCGTTAGGACCAATCACCCCAATGATACCGTTGGGCGGGAGCATAAAGTTGAGATCGTTGAACAACTGCTTCGTGCCAAAAGCCTTTGCTACGTGTTGTGCTTCGATAACCTTGTTGCCCAAACGTGGACCGTTGGGGATAAAGATTTCCAACTTCTGTTCCTTTTCCTTTTGGTCTTCTCCAAGCAACTTGTCGTAAGAATTCAAACGAGCCTTACCCTTTGCCTGACGTGCCTTGGGCGCCATGCGTACCCATTCCAATTCACGTTCCAATGTCTTACGGCGCTTGCTTGCCACCTTTTCTTCCATCTCCATGCGCTTAGACTTCTGTTCGAGCCATGAAGAGTAATTACCCTTCCAGGGAATTCCTTCACCACGGTCGAGTTCAAGAATCCAACCTGCGACGTCGTCAAGGAAGTAGCGGTCGTGGGTAACGGCAATCACCGTACCTTCATATTGGTTAAGGTGTTGTTCGAGCCAGTCTATGCTTTCTGCATCCAAGTGGTTGGTAGGTTCATCAAGAAGTAACACGTCTGGTTTCTGCAAAAGCAAGCGACAGAGTGCTACACGGCGACGCTCACCACCCGAAAGGTTTTCGGCAGTACGGTCTGGTTCGGGACAACGAAGAGCAGCCATTGCACGCTCCAAACGACTATCTAAGTTCCACGCATCTGTAGCATCAATAATATCTTGAAGTTCGCCCTGACGCGTGAAAAGTTCATTCATCTTGTTCTCATCCTCATAATATTCAGGAAGACCGAACTTCTGATTAATTTCTTCATATTCCGCAAGCGCGTCAACAATATGCTGAACACCTTCTTGCACGATTTCCTTCACCGTCTTCTTATCATCCAACTGAGGTTCCTGAGGTAGATAACCAACGGAATAACCCGGTGAGAACACCACTTCACCTTGATAATCGTTATCTAAACCAGCGATAATCTTCATGAGTGTAGACTTACCCGCACCATTCAAACCGATGATACCAATCTTTGCACCGTAAAAGAAACTGAGATAGATGTCCTTCAGAATTGTTTTGTTGGTTTGCTTGATAGTCTTTGTCAAGCCCACCATGGAGAAAATAATTTTCTTGTCGTCAACTGTTGCCATAAGTAATATTGCTTGTTTTTTATTGTTTCCATATGTAGTGAGGAAGCGAGCACCATCGTACGAACACAATTTTACATTGCATAAACAACTTTCGAATATCGTACGAACAGCATTCGAATATCGTACGAACGCCATTCGAATATCATACGAACAACATTCTAATATTGCGCGCTCACGTTGGGCAAATTTAATAAATAGTTGCGACACACATGCTATCTGCTCGATGATTCCTTCAAAATTAGTAGAATTTATAGTTCACCTTACATTTTTTTACGTTATGACAGACGCCTCAAAAGCGAACAAAAAAAAAATGAATAGGCATATTCAAAAAAAGGTATTCCGAACTTTGTACAAAAAACAGAATTCTGTACTTTTGCGCCAAGAAAAAACAACCAATTTTTCAACAGAGCCTTATGAAACAAGACATGATTGTCATTCTTGACTTGGGTAGCCACGAAAATACGGTGGTAGCCCGCGCGATTCGCGCACTCGGTGTGTACAGCGAAATTTATCCCCACGACATTACTGCTGCTGAACTCAAAGCGTTACCTAACGTGAAGGGTATCATCATCAATGGTGGTCCTAACAATGTTATTGACGGTATTGAAATCGACGTTCTTCCTGAAATTTATGAAGCAGGATTCCCCGTTATTGCAGCTGGTCACGCAAAAGCAACTTGTGCTGTAAACCTTCCCCAATTTGAAAATGACGAAGAAGCGATTAAGGTTGCTGTAAAGGATTTCGTTTTTGAAACTTGTAAGGCTGAAGCCAACTGGAATATGAAGAACTTCGTTGCTGACCAGGTGGAACTCATCCGCCGTCAGGTTGGCAATAAGAAGGTGCTTCTCGCACTCTCTGGTGGTGTTGACAGTTCTGTAGTTGCAGCACTCTTGCTCAAGGCTATTGGCGAAAACCTCGTTTGCGTTCACGTAAACCACGGTCTTATGCGTAAGGGCGAGTCAGAAGATGTTGTTGAAGTATTCCGCAACCAACTCTGTGCAAACCTCGTTTATGTAGATGCTACAGAACGCTTCCTTACAAAACTCGAAAACGTTGCTGACCCAGAACAGAAGCGTAAGATTATCGGTGGCGAATTCATCCGTGTATTCGAAGAAGAAGCACGCAAGCTCGAAGGTATCGACTTCCTCGGTCAGGGTACTATCTATCCCGACATCGTGGAAAGTGGTACAAAGACAGCAAAGTGCGTAAAGAGTCACCACAACGTAGGTGGTCTTCCTGAAGACCTCCAGTTCGAACTTGTAGAACCCATTAAGCAACTCTTCAAGGATGAAGTACGTGCTTGTGGTCTCGAACTCGGTTTGCCCTACGAAATGGTTTACCGTCAACCCTTCCCTGGTCCTGGTCTCGGTGTACGTTGCCTCGGTGCTATCACACGTGACCGCCTCGAAGCAGTACGCGAAAGTGATGCTATCCTCCGCGAAGAATTTGCAAAGGCTGGTCTTGACAAGAAGGTTTGGCAGTACTTCACACTCGTGCCAGACTTCAAGTCAGTAGGTGTACGCGACAACGCTCGTTCATACGACTGGCCCGTGATCATCCGCGCCGTGAACACTATCGATGCCATGACAGCATCTATCGAGCATATCGATTGGGCAATCCTCGACAAGATTACCAACCGCATCCTCAAGGAAGTGCCCAACGTAAACCGTGTATGCTACGACCTCTCTCCAAAACCCAATGCAACTATTGAGTGGGAATAATAAAAAAACATACTTAACATCTTACAATAACCTCAGCCTTCCTGGTTGAGGTTATTTCGTGGTATATGATTGCCTTCGCCATTAAAAGGAGAATATCTTTTTAAAAAACATGAATATTACGGTTAAAATGAAATGCCGATAAATGGGACATTCTCATGAAAATTAACCTAAAAGAAGACTAGACAGCAACAACTAATAGTGTATAACGATAAACATAACGAATTAATGATAGCTATTCATACTTGGATAAATGAATTTCTCCAAAAATTAAATGATACATTCGTGAACCGTGTTTGGTTTGTTGGTTTACAAGGTAGTTATGGTCGTGGAGAAGCAACCGAAACAAGTGATATTGATGTTGTTGTGATTCTAAACGAATTGAACATATCGGATATTCACACATATAATAAAATGTTAGATACATTGCCACATAGAAAACTCATTTGTGGTTTTATATCAGGAAAAAATGAAATTATTAACTGGGAACCCTCTGACCTTTTTCAATTTTATTATGACACTACTCCCATAAGTGGAAGTCTTGACGATTTACTTGCTATCATCAACGATGCTTCTATCAACAAAGCTATTAAAACAGGAGTTTGTAACATCTACCATGGATGTGTACATAATATGCTGCATGAAAAAAGTGAAGACATTTTAAGAGGATTATATAAGTCTGCAATCTTTGTCATACAAGCGATTATCTTTAAACAAACAAGAAATTACACCAAACATCACAACGAGATGCTTAACATTGCTTTGCCTAAGGAGCGAATGATTATTGAATACTTCTTAAAATATAGGAATAAAGAAGATATTGATTTTAATGTAGCCTCTCAATATTTGTTTGAATGGTCGAAAGAATGGATTGCTAAAGCGTAAAACGATTGTCAACTAAGTAAAATTTGATTTTGTGCAAGAAAAACGACCGTCAGCAAGCACAATGATGATTATACGAACAAAAAACAGGTATCAACTATACGAAATGAACGTAATGTGTGAAGAAAATATATAAATTACATCAACATGGTATGTAAAAATCTTACAAAATAGCACAATAATCGATGTTGAACTTTTGAATACTTGATTTTTGGCATGCTTTTTGCTAATAATATAGAGCGAACGAATTTTAACTAAATATCTTTAGAAACTATGACTATTAAACCTCTTGCGGACCGCGTGGTGATTAAACCCGCTCCTGCTGAAACAAAGACTGTCGGTGGTCTCATCATTCCCGACACCGCTAAGGAAAAACCTCTCTATGGCACAGTGCTCGCCGTTGGCAATGGCACTAAGGACGAAGAAATGGTGCTCAAGGAAGGCGACGTTGTGCTCTACGGTAAGTATGCCGGCACAGAAATCGACCTCGACGGCGAAAAGTTGCTCATCATGCGCCAGAGCGATGTGTTGGCGGTAACAGTTAAATAAAGTACAGATAACAGAGTACAGAGTACAACTCCATGCGGAACTTTATGTACTCTATATACCAGATGGTAGTTGTACTCTGTACTCTGTAAGTTGAACTCTAAACAAAAAAACTTATGGCAAAAGAAATTAAATATGACGTTGACGCACGCGACTTGTTGCGTCAAGGTGCAGACGCACTTGCGAATGCAGTAAAAGTAACGCTCGGTCCTAAGGGCAGAAACGTAGTTATTGATAAGAAGTTTGGCGCTCCCCGCATCACAAAGGACGGTGTGTCGGTAGCTAAGGAAATCGAACTCGAAGACAGTTTCATGAATGCCGGCGCACAGCTCGTAAAGAGCGTAGCAAGCAAGACGGGTGACGATGCTGGTGACGGTACTACTACTGCTACGGTGCTCACACAAGCCATCCTTAACGAAGGTCTTAAGAACCTCGCAGCTGGTGCTAATCCCCTCGACCTCAAGCGCGGTATTGACAAGGCGGTGAAGAAGGTTGTAGAAAGTCTTAAGGAACAGGCGGAAATGGTGGAAGAATCTTACGACAAGATTGAACAGGTGGCTACCATCTCTGCCAACAACGATGCCGAAATCGGTAAACTCATTGCTGACGGTATGCGCGCCGTGACCGTTAACGGTGTCATCACGATTGAAGACGCTAAGGGTCGCGACACGGTGTTGAAGACGGTTGAAGGTATGCAATTCGATCGCGGTTACCTTTCTCCCTACTTCATGACCGATACAGAGAAGATGAACTGCGAAATGGAACGTCCTCTCATCCTCATCTACGACAAGAAGATTTCCAACCTCCAGGAGTTCCTCCCCATCCTCGATCCCGCGGTGAAGACAGGTCGCCCCTTGCTCATCATTGCTGAAGACGTAGAAAGCGAAGCGCTCACAACGCTCGTTGTCAACCGCCTCCGCACACAGCTCAAGATTTGCGCTGTAAAGGCTCCCGGCTTTGGCGACCGTCGTAAGGCAATGCTCGAAGACATTGCTACGCTCACAGGCGGTATTGTGATTAGCGAAGAAAAGGGTATCAAGCTCGAACAGGCGACACTCGAAATGCTCGGTTCGGCTGAAAAGGTGAACGTAACGAAGGACAACACGACTATCGTAAATGGCGCCGGTGACAAGCAGGCTATTGCTGACCGCATCCACCAAATCAAGGTAGAAATCGCCAACTCTACTTCTGACTACGACAAGGAAAAACTTCAGGAACGCCAGGCAAAACTCGCCGGTGGTGTATGCGTGCTCCAGGTGGGCGCTGCTTCTGAAACCGAACAGAAGGAAAAGAAGGACCGTTGCGACGACGCACTTTGCGCAACGCGTGCGGCGATTGAAGAAGGTATCGTAACGGGTGGCGGTGTAGCCTTCATCCGTGCGCAGGCAGCGCTCGAAGGCATGACTGGCGACAATGCCGACGAAACAACGGGTATCGCCATCATCCGTCGCGCCATCGAAGAACCCCTCCGTCAAATCTGTAAGAACGCAGGTGTTGAGGGTGCAGTAATCGTAAATAAGGTGCGCGAAGGCGAAGGCAACTTCGGTTACAATGCCAAGAACGACACCTTTGGCGATCTCCGCGCAGCCGGTGTTGTTGACCCCGCAAAGGTAACACGCGTAGCACTTGAAAACGCAGCCTCTGTGGCAGGTATGTTCCTCACCACGGAATGCGTCATCTGCGACAAGAAGGAAGACAAACCTGAAATGCCAATGGGTGCTCCCGGCATGGGCGGTATGATGTAATTTCTATCCTATTAAGAAATAATAAAGGAGTGGTAATCTTCGCGGATTGCCACTCCTTGTTTTTGTATCATCGTTTGAAATTCCGAGTTTACGAAACCCAATGCGCATCTCTAAATCTATGCCTGTAGAAGCAGATTTTTAGGGCACTTTCACGCCATAGCGGGCACAGACATTTGGAATATTTTTTGTAAATTTGCGTTCCGAAGGGCATACAGTTCTTCCCCTATATGACAACACACGCAACATTCTATCACAGCTTTTTAAGTATTTTTGTTTATATCCCCTACCACACCAATATCAGTACTTATTGGGAGAGCTGACGGTAGATTGTAATCCCCGAATTTTCGTGTAAGGTGGGTTCTATAAATTATTTGAACTGCCTTAAAATTTTCATCAATATCTTAATTTATGGGTAAATTATGTTTGCTCATAATGGTGCTTTGTGCGCCATTATGTGCTATGGGTGTGTGCGCCCAAGAAAAGTGCGTGTTGACGCTGGAGCAACTGTTTGAGTTAGCTGACAAAAACAGCAAGTCGCTACACGCAGCATCGTTCGCCGTAAGCGAAGCGGAACAGGCGGTGGAAGTCGCTCGCAACGGGAAACTCCCCGATATCGACATTTCGCTATCGGCAAGTTATTTGGGAAATGGTTATCTGACAGACCGTAATTTCTCCGACGGTCGGAGCGTTAAGATTCCTCATTTCGGAAACAACTTTGCCATCACTGCCACGCAGCTGATTTACGGTGGCGGAAAGGTAGATAACGCCATTGCGCTGGCACAGTTGAAAAAGGAAATGGCGGGTGTGAATTTAGCCGCGACACGTTCACGCGTGAGATGGATGCTTACGGGATTTTATTTGGATTTGTACCAATATCAGAATGCCCTTCGTGTGTACGACAAAAGTATTGAACTTGCGCAACTTGTGATTACCGACACGCGCGCTCGCAACAAGGTTGGCGTAGCGTTGCAGAACGACGTTACCCGTCAGGAACTGCACCTCAAGAACCTTGAGTTGGCACGCAAGCGTGTGGCTAACTCCGCTAATATTTTAAACTACGACCTCGTCACGTTGTTGGGACTACCCGCGGGTACGCAAATTCAAGTGGACAGCACCTTGATTGCCCGTCAACTCCCTATGGAAAGCCTGGCGCACTGGCAGGAAGTGGCCAGCACCGGTGCCCACAGCGTAAAGCAATCAGCCTTGGCGGTGAAGACGAGCGAGCGTGCCGAAAGGTTGGAGCGTAGCAACTTGCTTCCCAACGTAGCATTGGTTGCGTCCAATCGTTTCGACGGTCCTATCACCATTGAAGTGCCGGCAATCAACAAGAACTTCAACTATTGGTTCGTAGGTGTGAACGTGTCATATCCCCTTCACGCGCTTTATAAGGCGAAGCGCAGCATCAAGCAGGCGCGCATCGCTACGGAATGGCAACGCCGCAAGCAGGAGGAAACCGTGCAGCAAACCCATCTTGACGTTATGGCAGACTACACCCGAATGCTTGAAGCGCAGGACGCCGTGGAAACACTGAAGAAGAGCGTGGCGCTGGCGCACGAAAACTACGATATCATCAGCACGCGCTACACCAACGATATTGCTCTGGTGACCGACTTGCTCGACGCAGCCACACAGCGCCTCGATGCGGAGTTGCAACTCGTGAATGCGCGCATCAACGTGCTCTTTAATTATTACAAACTCTGGGAAACCGCAGGGATTCTTTAATAACACATCGACATTATGAAAAGACAGACCAAGAAACTCATTTACAACATCGCAGCCTGTATCATCTTGCTGGGCGCTATCGTTTGGGTGTGCGCAAAATTTGTACACCTCGGCAACGTAGAATTTACCGAAAATGCGCAGGTGAAGCAACACATCATTCCCGTAAATTCGCGCATACAAGGATTTATCAAGGAAGTGCGTTTCGACGAATATGCACAGGTGAAGCAGGGCGACACGCTTGCCATCATCGAGGACGCTGAATTTCGTTTCCACGTGGCGCAAGCCGAGGCAAATCTTGCCAATGCCCTGACGGGAAAGGACGCGATGCACAACGTGATTTCCACAACACGGACCAACCTCACGGTGAGCGAAGCAAGCATTGAGGAGGCGCGCATCTTATTAGAGAATGCCGAGCGCAACTACAAGCGCTTTGAGGCGCTCTATCAGCAAAATGCCGTGACCAAGCAACAATTTGACGATACGCAAACGGCATACGCTGCTGCGAAGGCGCGCTACGAAATGTTGCAACGCCAAAAGGAAAGCGTGCAGGCCGTTGGACGCGAGCAACACACACGCCTCGGACAGAACGAAGCCGGCATCAAGATGGCTGAAGCGGCGTTGGAATTGGCACGCTTGAACCTTTCGTACACCGTCATCCTCGCGCCCTGTGATGGCATCACGGGCAAGCAGGCTATTCAACCCGGACAACTCATCCAACCCGGACAAACGCTCGTTGACATTGTCGATGGTGGCGAAAAATGGGTCGTTGCCAATTACAAGGAGACGCAAATGGCAAACATCCGCATAGGGCAGGAAGTGACGATTGCTGTTGACGCCGTGCCCGACCATGAGTTTAAGGGCGTGGTGCGCTCCATCTCGCAGGCAACGGGAGCGAGTTTCTCGCTCATGCCTAAGGACAATTCGTCGGGCAACTTCGTAAAGATTGAGCAACGCATCCCCGTACGCATTGACTTTGCGGAGGACAATGATGCAACGGCTATGGCACGCGTGGGCGCTGGGATGAATGTGGAATGTAAAGTGTTGTACTAATGAGTCATCATCATTCCAACCAACCCTTCGCCATTCCGCACATCCGCTTCGTCCCCGAAAAGGTGAAACCCTGGATGTTGATTCTTTTCATCATCGTGTTGAACTGCACGGGCGGGGTGTATCTGGCAGCGGTGAGCGAAATGGTGGGGAGCACCCAACTCCTGCAGGAAGACATTATGATGGCAGGTTATGCCTCGCTCGTAGGCATGGCGCTCTTCTTTGCCATCATGTTTCGCCTCAAGTGGGCGGTGCGTCCCAAGACTACGCTGGGCAGTTGCATCCTGGTGTTGATTGCAGCCAACCTGATTTGCATGCACAGGTCGAGCGTTCCCGTGCTTGTGGGCGTGTGCCTCGTTTCGGGCTACTTCCGCATGTGGGCGATTTACGAATGTAACTCCACCATCCAACTTTGGATTACGCCTAAGCGCGACATGGCCATTTGGTTTTGCTACATCTACCTCATGGTCAACGCCACCATCCAACTCACGGGCATTGCCGCGCTATCGTTCTCCGTATGGACGTCGTGGCACTACATGCACTGGTTCATCATCGCTGCGCTGCTTGTGATGTACCTCATCGTGTTGGTGTGCTACAAGGGCATACAAATCATGCCGCGCCTGCCGCTCTTCGGCATCGACTGGGTGGGGATGCTGTTGTGGGGAGCAACCGCTATGTCCGTCCTTTTCATCTGCATCTATGGCGAGCACTACGATTGGTGGGAATCGGAACACGTGTGGTTTGCCACGGTTTTGGCCATCGCCACGCTGCTGCTCAACTTGTGGCGCGCCTCATTCTTGCGCCATCCCTACATCTCGCTACAAATTTTCCGCATTCCGCTCGTGCCCATCTGCGTGGGCATCATCCTGATGATGGACTTGCTGCTGGCGCCCGGTCACATCTTTGAGCATGCGCTGATGGAGGGCATTCTGGGCTACGACCATTTGAATACGCTTACGCTCAACTGGGTGGCAATTCTGGGCGTCGTCGTAGGCATCGTCTTTACGTGGCAAACCTTTGCGCTGCGTAAATGGACGTACCAGCGCATGTTGGTCATCGCCTTCACGTGCTTCGCCGCCTACCTGGCATATTTCTATTTCCACATCGACTACAACCTGCCGAAGGAGGCACTCTTCCTGCCCGTCGTCTTGCGCTCTGCAGGTTACGTCATTGTGGCGGTGCTCATGCTTACGGCCAATGCACGCTTGCCCTTTCCCTACACCTTCCTCCACGGACTTTCGTTTCAAAACATGTTCAGTGCTGCCCTTGCCGCACCAATTGGCAACGCCATCATAGGGCGATGCCTAACCGAAAGAACGGCACACCACGCGCAACGCCTGAGCGAACACCTCGACAGCACAGCGCTGACGGCACAACCCACGTCGCTCACGCAACTCAGCGGAACGATTCAAGCACAAGCCTTGCTCGAATCGATGAAGGAAATCTACGGTTGGTTGCTGCTCCTCGCCCTCCTGTGTTTGGTAGGATTGATGTTGCGCCACAGCGACATCCGCCCGATGAAGGTCGTCGAACCCACCTACCGCCTCATCCACCGACACATCTTCCGCGATTTGCGCAAACAAATGTCCTTAAAGCCCTTTGCGAAGTTTAAAATATTAAGGAACTTGAAAAATTGAACTCGCAAGCGTGAAAAAAAAGGCAATAATATAGGAGTTGTCCCAAGAACTTTAACAGACCCCCTCCGCAACTAAAGTTGCTCGTCCCCCTAACTT
>CALCHM010000131.1 GCA_937901345.1 uncultured Prevotella sp.
ACACCGGTGGTTGAGTAATTCTGAGGGGTCAGATTTAACGAAACACCGGTTTTTAAGTAATTCCGAGGGGTCAGATTTAACGAAACACCGGTTTTTGAGTAATTCCGAGGGGTCGGATTTAACCAAATAGATGTATTTCGTGAAATTTACGGGTACAAATTTCACGAAAATGATGTTTTTGAGTAAAAACGTGTGGTAAATTGCTGGGAATTCGATAATTTTGAGGACATTTTAATCAAAATCTACAGTCATGAACAACACAAACACACCCAATGCACCTGCGAATGCTGTGCCACAACCTCAGTTTACGCTTGACGACCTTTACCTGACGCCCTTCAGCAAGAAGCGCATTTACGACGAAGACGGCAACTACACCTACGTTGCGCTTGAACGCAATCTCGCGCCCACGGGCATCACCGTGATGGACGCGCTACTCGTTTACTTGACCAAGGGCGGCGCCAATGTTGATAGTTTTGCCGCTCGCTACGGACTGACACGAACGGAACTCAACGGACTCTGCCGTGCGCTCTGCGGCATAACGGTGAAAGAGTTAACGGACGACTACCACCTGCGCCTTGCATGCGACTTGCTGCGCTATACGGACCTGCCCATACGCGAGGTAACTGGCCGCAGTGGTTATGGCTCGCAAAATTCGCTCTACACAGTGCTCCAAAACCGCTTCAAGAAATCTGCCTCAGACGTGCGCACCATGCTCCGCAAAAAGGGCGATTTAAACAAGTACAAAATCTAATCAAACACAATTCAATTCATCACAATGAAAGAAACCAACCTTCCTGAAAACGCCTTTCGTGAATTGCGCGAGGGCGAAGAGTATCAGCCGCTGATGGAAGCCGGAAAGCAGTATCGCGAAGTGACGCCATGGTCCATTACGTGGGGTATTCTGATGGCCATCCTGTTCTCTGCCGCTACGGCTTATCTGGGTCTGAAAGTGGGTCAGGTGTTCGAAGCCGCCATCCCCATCACGATTATTGCCGTGGGCGTGGCAGGCGCAACACATCGCAAGGACCCCATGGGCGAAAACGTCATCATTCAGAGCATCGGTGCTTGTTCGGGCATGATTGTGGCAGGCGCGATTTTCACGCTCCCCGCCCTCTACATCCTGCAACACACGCACCCCGAAATCACCGTTAATTTCCTTTGGATTTTCCTCGCTTCGCTGCTCGGCGGTGCGCTCGGCATCCTCTTGCTCATCCCCTTCCGCAAGTATTTCGTGAAGGAAATGCACGGCAAGTATCCCTTCCCCGAAGCCACGGCTTCAACGCAAATTCTCCTCTCGGGCGAGAAGAGCGGCAGCAGTGCCAAGCCCCTGCTCGTAGCGGGTTTGATTGGCGGTCTCTACGACTTTGCCGTGGCAACCTTCGGCCTTTGGAACGAAAACTTCACCAGCCGCTGTTGCGAACTCGGTAGCACCATTGCCGACAAGGCGAAGTTGGTGTTCTCCTGCAACACGAGCGCTGCGCTCCTCGGTATGGGTTTCATCGTGGGTTTGAAGTATGCTACAATCATTTGCGCCGGTTCTGCCCTCGTTTGGTGGGGCATCGTTCCCGCGATTTCGCTCCTTTTCCCCGACCTTGAAGTGGCAAACGGAGTTGCGGCAGGCAATGCCAGCGCCGAGCAAATCTTCGGCTATGCCAAGAGCATTGGCATCGGTGCCATCGCCATGGCGGGCATCATCGGTGTGGTGAAGAGTTGGGGCGTGATTAAGAGCGCCTTTGCCTTGATTGGCAAGATTTCGAAGGGCAGCGGTCAGCAGACCGAGGAAGTGCGCACACAGCGCGACCTCTCGATGAAGATTATCGCCATCGGTACGCTCCTCACCATCCTCGTAACGACCGTGTTCTTCTTCGTGGGTCCTATGGAAGGCAACCTGCTCTTCACCATCGTGGGCATCCTGATTGTGGCAGTCATCGCCTTCCTCTTCACAACGGTTGCGGCAAACGCCATTGCCATCGTCGGTTCGAACCCCGTGAGCGGTATGACACTCATGACGCTCATCCTCTCCAGCATCATCATGATGCTCGTAGGTTTGAACGGCACGCACGGTATGGTGGCTGCGCTGATTATGGGCGGTGTGGTTTGTACGGCACTCTCCAGCGCAGGTGCGTTCATCACCGACCTCAAGATTGGTTACTGGCTTGGTAGCACGCCTAAGTATCAGGAAACTTACAAGTTCATCGGCGTTCTCGTAAGTGCAGCAACGGTGGGCGGTGTGATTATGATTCTGCAAAAGGTGTATGGCTTCACGCCCGACAATGCCGACGTGATGGCTGCACCTCAGGCACGCGCTATGGCAGGCGTTATCGAACCCCTCATGTCGGGCGAAGGTGCACCCTGGTTGCTCTACGGCATCGGTGCTGCCATTTCGTTGGTGCTCAATTTCTGCGGCATTCCTGCCTTGGCATTCGCCTTGGGTATGTTCATCCCCTTGCAACTCAACTTGCCCCTCATCGTGGGTGGCGCCATCAACTGGTTCGTGGGTTCGCGCACAAAGGACGAAAAGGTGAACAACGCACGCATCGAGAAGGGCACATTGCTCGCTTCGGGCTTCATTGCCGGTGGCGCCTTGATGGGCGTGGCGAGTGCTGCACTCCAGTTTGGCGGCATCAAGTTCGACAACAGCGCGTGGTTGGCAAATCCCTCAAGCGAATTGCTCAGCCTTGCGTGCTACCTCCTCCTCATCTGCTACCTCATCAAAGCAACTTGTAAGAAGTAACGGTTCATGCTTACGAAGAATCAAATCAAATACATCACCGCTTTGTCGAAGAAGAAATTCAGAGACGAAGCAGGCGTATTCCTTGCAGAAGGCGCGAAAGTAGTGGGAGACATTCTCCCCTACTTCCGTTGCCGCATGCTTTGCGCCACGAAGGACTACCTTGCGCAGCATCCGCACCTGCGGGCCGACGAAGTGGTTGAAATCACCGAACCCGAACTCCTGAAATGCTCGCAACTGAAGACGCCGCGCGATGTCGTTGCGGTGTTCGAAAAGCCCGTGGCGCAAGCGATTGATGCGGCAACCGTGAGCAGCGAACTCTGCCTCATGCTCGACGGGGTGCAGGACCCTGGCAACCTCGGTACCATCATCCGCCTTGCCGACTGGTTTGGCATCCACCACGTCGTGTGCTCCGAAGACACTGCCGACGCTTTTGCGCCAAAGGTGATTCAGGCAACCATGGGCGCCATTACGAGAGTCGCCATCCACTACACCAATCTGACCGCTTTTCTCGCTGAGTTACCCACCGACGTGCCCATCTACGGCACCTTCCTCGAAGGCGACAATATCTACGAAAAAGTGCTCACCCCCAACGGTCTGCTCATCATGGGCAACGAAGGCAAGGGCATCCGCCCCGAGACGCAGTCCTTCGTCAACCAAAAACTCTTCATCCCGCCCCACCCCCTCGGCTGCGAAACCTCCGAAAGCCTGAACGTAGCCATCGCCACCGCCATCTGCTGCGCCGAATTCAGACGCCAGTTGCACTGCGGGAAAGGCGTTTAACATCAGAAAGAGATCGTCCACACATAACCTTGCGCTTTCGTTGTGACGCGGGTGCGGCGGTCCTCAGAGTTCTCGGAGTTCTCAGAATCCTCTGAATTCTCAGAGTCTTCTGTGTCCTACTGTAATACTACTTACCATTGTTCTCATCACCATGTTTTTTCTTCCCATCTTGCTATTCCTTATCATCTGGTTGCCCTTCCTCTATTATTTTAGATGGAGGTGGTACCGTCTGCCGGTTGCTATGGCGAGTAGGAAAGATACAAATGCTCAGATGCCGCCTGTGACCATCATTATTCCCCTGGCAAGAAGGGTTGAGGGGATACGCAATTTAATCAGTGCGCTATCCGAGCAAAGATACAACGGCGGCATCAGCATTCTCATAGTGAATCACTCGGGAGAGAAGGTTGTTGAAGACGAATTATTGAACCTTGAGAAAGATTTTAGAAATCTCCGACACACGACAATTACCACCACCTCGCACCTTATCGATAAAGATAAATTGGCGCTAACCATAGGTGTGAAGGGAGCACGAACGGAATGGTGTGTGTTGATAGATCCCAACATCCAAGCGCCTGCACCGAATTGGTTGCAAACAATGGCGCAGGGATTCACCGATAAAAACAGCAAGGCAACAGAAAGAAACATCGTCGTTGGCTATTCCAACTACGAGCAACAGGAATGCGGATTGACATTGGCGCAGTACGATTTTCACCTTTTAAACTTGCAAAACCTGCAATTGGCGTCGGGAAACAAGGTTACAAGCGGCATTATCACGAACGTAGCGATTAGCAGAACGCACTTCCTCGAAAGCAATGGTTATGATAGTCGACACTATCGTTTGACCATCGGCGCAATACCTTTGTTGGTTGAACATCTTTCCAAAACCGGACGCATTATAATGATATTAAACGCGGAGGCATCCATCTTGAAGACCGGGGAAAACACAGCGACACAGTATCACGAAGCGTTTGAACATTACGTCGCACATTATTATATGTCGTTAAAAACAAAGTGCCGCTTGCTGTTGCACCATAGCAGCACAGTGCTTCTTCTTACGCTCCCCCTCCTTTTACTCTATGCGCTGCTTCAAACCATAGGCGGATGGTACATGTTCTTCGCAACACACACAGCGTGGTCCACATACCTTGCAACATTCTCATGTAATTATTCATATTATAATGATTTGCTGCTTCTCACAAATTCACCGCAACTTTGGCAAATCATCATACAAACCATCCTTTTACTCTCCGCTTTAATCTTCTCAAGTTTCTTTCCGCTCAAGTGGATGCAGTGCGGACTAAATGAAATGGGATACCACTCCAATAAAATAAAACTCCTTTTTTACGCATTTCTTACACCAATCTATCGCGTAAAGCAATACTTACATGCCTTTTTATGCCGCAATAATTACATTAGAAGGCTCTAAATCATAAAAAAGGACAACGAAAACTGTGCTAAAAATAAAAAAAATACTAACTTTGCACTCGCTATGGCAAAAGTAGACCTTCTAAATATCAATCTCTCTAAAGTTCCTGCTGACGGAATGAAGATAAATGTGTCGCTCGACACTGACTTTTTCACTGCGTTAGATCAGAACACCATCAAAGGCGGTGCAGTCACCGTTGATTTGTTTGTTCGCGAACATTCTGGAGAGGTTTATACGTTGAAGTTCTCAGTCAAAGGCGAAGTAATTGTTGAATGCGACAGATGTCTCGATGACCTGGCCCTTGTCGTTGATGCTGAGGAGACCATCAAACTTACCTATGATGATGAATCCGACTCCACAGCAGATGACATTAAATTCATCCCCAAGAATACGAACATGTACGACGCATCTTGGGACGTCTACGAAATCGTGGAACTTTCACTTCCCATTCAGCGCACCCACCAAGTGGGGGAGTGTAATGAGGACATGTTAAGTCGCATTTGCTACGACAAAGAATAGTGCATCCGCAAACCATGCTGAACACGTTTGAATGCACAAATCACACAACACTAAATTAATTGTTTTTTAAATTTTAAAGAAAAATGGCACATCCTAAAAGAAGACAGTCAAAGACAAGAACACTTAAGCGTCGTACACATGACAAGGCAGTAGCTCCTACACTCGCAGTTTGCGCTAATTGCGGTGGTTGGCACATCTACCACACTGTATGTCCCACTTGTGGTTACTATCGTGGTAAGCTCGCTATCGTAGTTGACGAAGTTGCTGAATAATCAACTTTTATACTAAGGGAGTTAAAAGCTGAAAGTTTACAAACACTCGCTTTGAATGTGTGCGTCACTTTTTGCTTTTAACTCCATATTTTTTTAAGACGCTGGCGCGTTCCATATTGAAATCGTGAACGGTTTCTTAGCAAGCGCCAACAATCCTCTCTAAAACTACTATGGAAAAAATTAATGCAGTAATAACCGGAGTTGGTGGTTATGTACCTGAATATGTTTTGAGTAACGATGAACTCTCTCGCATGGTTGACACCAATGACGAGTGGATTATGACCAGAATTGGTATTAAGGAACGTCGCATCCTTAACGAAGAAGGACTCGGCACAAGTTACATGGCTCGTAAGGCTGTGAAGCAACTTCTTGAAAAGACGGGTACTGATCCTTTAGACATTGATTGTATCATCCTTGCCACTTCAACCCCAGACTTCCATTTCCCCTCTACAGCAAGTATCGTTTTAGGTCGCGTGGGCATGAAAAATGCGCATGCCATTGACATGCAGGCAGCTTGTTGTGGTTTCCTCTACGCAATGGACACTGCTGCTAGTTTGATTCAGAGTGGTAGATATAAAAAGGTAGTCGTTTGCGGTGCCGACAAAATGTCGAGCGCAGTTGACTATTCCGACCGTGCCACATGCCCAATTTTCGGTGATGGTGCAGCAGCCGTATTGGTGGAAGGCACAACTGAAGAATACGGTTGGTTGGATTCTCACCTCCGCACCGATGGTCTCGGACTCCCCTACCTTTGCATGAAGGCCGGTGGTTCGGTTTGTCCTCCTTCACACTACACCATCGAACACCGCATGCACTTTGTACATCAGGAAGGTAAAACGGTATTTAAGTTTGCCGTAACCAACATGACCGACGCTTGTACAAAGATTGCTGAGCGCAACAACCTCACGAAGGAAAACATCGCTTGGGTGCTTCCTCACCAGGCTAACGTGCGCATCATCGAAGCCGTTTCTGCACGCCTCGAAGTAGCGCCCGAAAAGGTGATGATGAACATCCAGAAATATGGTAACACTTCTGCAGCATCGCTCCCCCTTGCTTTGTGGGATTACGAAAAGCAATTGAAGAAGGGCGACAACCTCGTGCTTACAGCATTCGGCGCTGGTTTCACATGGGGTGCAGCATATCTCAAGTGGGGCTATGATGGAAAGTAAGCCCAACCACAAGGCGGGATTTGTCAACATCGTTGGTAATCCCAACGTAGGCAAAAGCACATTGATGAACCTCCTCATGGGTGAGCGCATTTCTATCGCAACCTTCAAAGCGCAGACTACGCGCCACCGCATCATGGGTATCATCAATTCGGACGATGCACAGATTGTCTTCTCCGACACTCCGGGAGTTTTGAAACCCAACTACAAACTCCAGGAATCCATGCTCGCCTTCTCTGAGTCTGCCCTTCAGGATGCCGATGTGTTGCTCTACGTAACAGACGTCATTGAGCAACCCGACAAGAACATAGAATTTCTTGAAAAGGTACAGAAACTCAACGTCCCCATTCTGTTGCTCATCAACAAGATCGACCTTTCCGACCAACAAAAGTTGGAAGCGCTCGTTACCGAATGGAAGAAGTTCCTCCCCACAGCAGAAATCTTCCCCATTTCGGCTCAGGCAAAGTTCAACGTTGACAACGTACTCAAGCGCATCAAGGAATTAATCCCCCTTTCACCTCCTTATTTTGAGAAGGACCAGTGGACGGATAAACCCGCACGTTTCTTCGTAACAGAAATCATTCGCGAAAAAATCCTCCTTTATTACGATAAAGAAATCCCCTACTCCGTTGAAGTTGTCGTTGAGCAATTCAAGGAAAGCGACAAGAGTATCCACATCAACGCAATCATCTACGTTGAACGTGACTCACAGAAGGGCATTATCATCGGACACAAGGGAGTTGCGCTGAAAAAAGTCAGCACTGAAGCACGCAAGACTCTTGAGAAATTCTTTCAAAAGAGCATCTACCTCGAAGTCTTCGTTAAGGTTGACAAGGATTGGCGAAACTCAGCAAAGCGCTTAGAGAGCTACGGTTATTCACACGAATAATATAGAATGGTCTACTAGCGCACTTCACCCTATTAACATTAAATATTACACTAATATATGGCATTAGTTGCAATCGTAGGCCGCCCCAACGTTGGCAAATCTACACTCTTCAACCGCCTCACAGGCACGCGCTCTGCAATCGTTTCAGACGAAGCAGGCACCACGCGTGACCGACAATACGGCAAGGTGGAATGGTGTCAGCGCGAGTTCTCTATCGTTGACACAGGCGGATGGGTCGTAAATAGCGACGACATCTTTGAAGAAGAAATCCGCAAGCAAGTAAAACTTGCCACTGAAGAAGCCGACCTCATCCTCTTCGTTGTTGACATCAAGAATGGTGTTACCGATTTGGACGAACAAGTGGCGGGTATTTTAAGAAGAACAAAGAACCTCCCCATTATCCTCTGCACCAATAAGACTGACAGTAATGAAGACCGCTACGCTTCGGCAGAATTCTATTCGCTCGGTCTTGGCGATCCCTTCTGCGTCAGCGCAGCAACTGGGTCTGGAACTGGGGATTTGTTAGACCAAATCGTAGAAAAATTAGGCGCAGAACAAACCACAGACGAAGGTGAAGACAACATCCCTCGCTTTGCAATCGTTGGTCGTCCTAATGCTGGCAAGTCAAGTTTGATTAACGCTTTCATCGGTGAAGACCGCCACATCGTTACCGACATCGCTGGCACAACACGCGACTCCATCCTTACTCGCTATGACAAGTTTGGTTTCGACTTCTATCTCGTTGACACTGCAGGTATCCGTAAGAAAAACAAGGTGACTGAAGACTTGGAGTTCTACTCTGTAATGCGCTCGATCCGTGCAATCGAAAACTCCGATGTCTGCATCCTTCTCATTGATGCAACGCGCGGAATTGAGAGTCAGGATATGAACATCTTCCAGCTCATCCAGCGTAACAACAAGAGTTTGGTAGTGGTTGTAAACAAGTGGGACACAGTTGAAGATAAGTCACAAACTGTTATCTCAACCTTTGAAAATGCCATCCGCGAACGCATGGCGCCTTTCAAGGACTTCCCCATCATCTTCGGTTCGGCGCTCACCAAGCAGCGCATCTTCAAAGTGCTTGAAACGGCAAAGGAAGTTTATCTCAACCGCACACGCCGTATCACTACGCACAAACTTAACGAGGAAATGCTTCCCCTCATCGAAGCCTATCCTCCCCCATCAATCAAGGGTAAGTACATTAAGATTAAATACTGCGCACAGTTGCCCAACACACAGATTCCTTCTTTCGTGTTCTACTGCAACCTACCTCAGTATGTAAAGGAACCCTACAAGCGCTTCCTTGAAAACAAGATTCGCGAAAAGTGGGATTTCAATGGTACACCCATAAATATCTTCATTCGTCAGAAATAATCTATGAACGACCAGAAGACGTTTCACATGATGAAGCAGACGTATACCTATCTCATCGCAGCGCTGGGTATAGGTCTGCTTCTACTTTTTTCCGCATGTAGGAAAGAAGAAAACCATCCAAGTTCGGTTGAAGATGGTCCAACAAAAGATGAGATTGCACACATCTATTCACACTATACCAACCGACAATTCAGTGAGTATGTCAACCACATCGCCTCTTGCAAAGGGAAACCACGCTTCTATCGCGAGCAACTCATCAATCTCTACAAGCAGCAATTCGTTGACCAAGAAGAACAATTTGGCGTTATTGACTCCATTCACATCGAACGCATTGTAAAAAGTGACGACAACAAGCACGCACAAGTTTACATTCGCCACTTTTATAGCAAGGTACCCTCCGAGGAAGTGCTGCTACAGATGTGTTATACCTCAGATGGTTGGAAAATTAAGTAGGTTCACACTGCAGTATGTTGGCACCCCACTCTGTTTCCAATTGAGTCTATATAAATCTGAACAGGGAGAAAGCTAAGTCGGATTCACGCATTGACATCTGCAAAGATGCCTATGCATTTTGTACGATCCATCTTAGTATTTTACATAATGGTTATTGTAAAATAAGCAGCACGTTCAATGCGCATAGACAGATTACGAAACGTGATGGCGTCGTGCAGAGCGCATAGACAGATTACGAAATGGGATGGCGTCTCGCTAGTTCGCACGGACAGATTACGAAATGGGATGGCGCTACGCAGTGTTGTATGGAGTAAAGAATTTTAAATCGGAACACATTATTGCGTCATTAACGAGACGAATATCCCTATTTGGATCCACCGCGATAGCATCTCGATAGATTTAGAAATAAGCATGACCCCCAAAGTTCGATGGAACTTTGGGGGTCACTTTTCATAGTTTTCAAATCGTAAACGAATCAAACCTGTCTCTTATAACTTAAACTGTTGCTTGAGCGCTTCAATCTTAGTTTCAGCGTCAGCCTTCTTTTTGCGTTCAAGTTCTACAACAGCAGCAGGAGCGCTACTTACGAAACGTTCATTTTCAAGTTTCTTATTTACACCCATGAGGAAACCTTCGAGGCGCTTGATTTCTGCAAGTGCCTTTTCCTTTTCAGCCTCATTGTCAACGAGGTCACCAAGGAGGAGCGCATAGCGTGTTGTTTCTACCATGAATGCAACTGCACCTTCTGCAGCATCTGATGCAGCGTCTTCAATTGTTGCGGCAGCCAACTTTTCAATCAGAGGTTTGAGCGTTGCAACAGGACATGAGGGAGTTGCAAGCACCTTCACCTCTTGACGGGGCGAGATGTTCTTGCTGTTGCGCACAGCACGAATATTTGCTATGATGTTCTTCGCATGATTCATAGCAGCAAGCAACGCTTCATCACCTTCCTGAGGTGCAGGAATCGTCATAGGACTCACCATGATGCTTTCACCTTCCTTGCGTTCTGCGAGGTGTTGCCACAACTCTTCGGTGATGAAAGGCATGAAGGGATGGAGCAAGTGGAGCAAGTGATCGAAGAAGGCAAGCGCTGTTGTGTAAGTCGCAGAGTCAATAGGACTACCATAAGCAGGCTTAATCATTTCAAGATATGACGCTGAGAAGTCATCCCAGAAAAGACTATACACTTCGTGAAGCGCTTCAGAGAGGCGATACTTCTTGAAGAGATCGCTGATTTCAGCAGCGCTCTGACGGAGGCGTGCGGCAAACCAAAGGTTGGCTTCGTGAGAAGTTTGGGGAAGTTCGATGGTGCTATCTACATTCCAACTCTTGATAAGACGGAAGGCATTCCAAATCTTGTTGCAGAAGTTACGACCCTGTTCGCAAAGCGTGTCATCAAAGAGGATGTCGTTGCCTGCTGGTGCAGAGAACATCATACCCATGCGCACACCGTCGGCACCATATGTATCAATGAGATCGAGAGGGTCGGGAGAGTTACCAAGCGACTTCGACATCTTTCGACCCAACTTGTCACGCACAATACCTGTGAAATATACGTTACGGAAAGGCATATCGCCTGTGTATTCGTAACCCGCCATAATCATGCGTGCAACCCAGAAGAAGATGATATCTGGACCTGTTACGAGGTCGGCTGTGGGATAATAATACTTAATTTCTTCGTTTCCAGGATTGTTGATTCCCTTGAAGAGACTAATGGGCCAAAGCCATGAAGAGAACCATGTGTCGAGCGCATCTTCGTCTTGCTTGAGGTCAGCGAGTTGAAGGTCGGCATTGCCACTCTGAGTGCGTGCCAATTCAAGCGCCTTCTCTGCAGTTTCAGCGACTACAAATCCGCCAGTGGGAAGGTAGTAAGCAGGAATGCGGTGACCCCACCAAAGTTGTCGAGAGATACACCAGTCCTTGATGTTTTCCAACCAGTGGCGATACGTATTCTTATACTTTGCAGGATAGAACTTGAGTTCATCGTTCATCACGGGAGGCAAAGCGAGATCTGCAAAGTGTTGCATCTTGAGGAACCACTGCATAGAAAGTTTGGGTTCGATAGCAACGCCAGTACGTTCAGAACATCCCACCTTGTTGGTATAAGGTTCTACCTTTTCCATCAAACCTGCTTCCTGCAAGTCCTTCTCAATCTGGCGACGTACGTCAAAGCGATCCATGCCAACATACATGCCTGCCGCTTCAGAGAGCGTACCGTTATCGTTGAAAATGTCGATGGAGGGAAGGTTATACTTTTCGCCAAGCATATAGTCGTTAACGTCGTGAGCGGGAGTAACCTTCAGACATCCAGTACCAAACTCCACGTCAACATACTCGTCTTCGATAACGGGAATGCTGCGACCGACAATAGGAACAATTACACGCTTACCCTTGAGCCACTCATTTTTGGGGTCGTTGGGATTGATACACATGGCTGTGTCGCCCATGATTGTTTCAGGACGTGTTGTTGCTACTACAGCGTAGCGACCTTCAGCATCACCTTCAACTTTATAACGGAGGTAATAGAGTTTTGAGTTTTCTTCCTTATAAACAACTTCTTCATCAGAAAGCGCTGTCTGCGCAGCGGGGTCCCAGTTCACCATGCGTACTCCACGGTAAATCAATCCCTTGTTATAAAGGTCAACAAACACCTTGATGACACTTTCTGAACGTTCGTCGTCCATCGTGAAAGCTGTGCGGTCCCAGTCACATGAAGCACCTACGCGGCGCAACTGCTTGAGGATAATGCCACCATGTTCTTCAGTCCATTCCCATGCGTGCTTCAAGAATTCTTCGCGTGTGAGGTCCGTCTTTTTAATGCCACGTTCTGCAAGGCGGTTTACAACCTTCGCTTCAGTTGCAATAGAAGCATGGTCTGTGCCAGGAACCCAACATGCATTCTTACCTTCCATACGTGCACGGCGCACGAGGATATCTTGAATAGTATTGTTGAGCATGTGACCCATGTGGAGGACCCCTGTTACGTTAGGAGGAGGAATCACCACCGTGTAGGCTTCGCGACCATCGGGTTTTGAACTGAAAAGTTTATTGTCTAACCAATATTGGTACCATTTACCTTCAACGGCATCAGGACTATATTTTGTAGCTAATTCCATGAGTTATGATTATTTATTAAGTATTTGTTCTGTTGTAAAAGTTTGAGGGAGTGTGCGACAATTGTAAGTAGAAGCCATAACCTCACCATAAGCACCTGCAGAGCGGAAAACGATAACATCACCACGTTGCGACGAAGGTAATGCATAATCTTTAGCAAACACATCGCTGCTTTCGCAAATGGGACCAACAATGTCGTAGTGCGCAAATGAAGCACCCTCTGCCGTAATGTTTTCGGTATAATGAACGCTTCCGTACATCGCGGGACGAATCAACTCAGTAAATCCAGCATCCACAATGAGGAAATTCTTTGTATGTCCTTGCTTCAGGTAAAGCACAGAAGACACCAACGCACCACATTGTGCAACAATACTTCGACCGAGTTCAAAATGCACTTGTTGACCATTGCGAACCTCCAAATTATCTTTAAACACCTGGAAGTAATCCGTAAAGTTTGTGATGGGATGTAGGTCAGGATTGTCGTAATCCACTCCGAGTCCACCACCCACATTGATACTTTGCGTATGGATTCCTTCAGCTTCTAATTGCAATTGGATGTCGTTAATACGCGCACACAATTCTTCGTAAACCGAAAGGTCAAGTATCTGTGAACCGATATGGAAATGTAAACCAACATACTCTACGTTCTCCAACTCTTGAGAGAAGCGTATTGCAGGGATCACGTCTTCCATTGCCAATCCAAACTTATTTTCGTGAAGTCCTGTTGTAATTTTCTCATGGGTATGAGCATCAACATTAGGATTCACTCGAAAAGCCAAACGTGCTTTTACATGAAGTTGCTTTGCGAGTTCGTTAATCACCTCCATCTCGGGCAAACTCTCAACGTTGAAACAACTGATGCCAGCTTGGAGCGCTAATAGAATTTCTCTATCACTCTTTCCCACCCCAGCAAAAACTATGCCATCGGGGGAAAATCCTACATCCAAAGCACGCTTAACTTCACCACCACTCACACAGTCAACACCTAGACCCGCCTGTTTAATCAACTCAAGGAGTAAAGGATTTGCATTCGCCTTAATGGCGTAATGCACGTGGAAATGTGGTGTAGTTATCAGTTCTTCTTTAATGCGTTCAAGAGTTTGGCAAAGCAATTGGGTATTGTAATAATAGAAGGGACCAACTTCTCGCTCCACTTTTTGAAGCAACTGAGGAGTTACACCTTCGTAAAAATTGAATGCCATAACTGTTATAGGTATTGAAGTGTGAGATCAACAAAGACCTCACACCAAACTAAAACAACGTCTTACTTAATGCTTTCAAAGCCTTTTGCTTGTCTTCACCCTTAATCAAGAATGAGATATTATGCTCTGAACCGCCGTAAGAAATCATACGTACAGGAATGTCTGCAAGCGCATTTGTAACCTTTGCTTCGAAGCCTACGTTATTCCATTGCAAGTCGCCAACCACGCAGATGATACACATGTCTTCATCAACCTCAACAGTGCCATACTTCTTCAATTCCTCAACGATGGGATAAATACGACTATTGTTATCGATAGAAAGACTCACACCAACTTCAGAAGTTGTCACCATATCAATGCTGGTCTTATACGTTTCAAAAATTTCAAACACCTTGCGGAGGAAACCTGTCGCTAAGAGCATGCGACTACTTACAATCTTGATTGCTGTAATGTTGTCTTTAGCAGCAATCGCCTTGATTTGCCCAAACTGCATTTCGTTGTTGATGAGTGTACCAGGAGCCTTCGGATCCATAGTGTTCAACAAACGAACGGGAACGCCAGCAAAACGTGCGGGTTGCACACAAGTGGGGTGAAGAATTTTAGCACCAAAGTATGCCAACTCTGCGGCTTCGTCAAAATGAAGTTGACGAACGGGTTGAGTATTGTCAACGATACGAGGGTCATTGTTATGCATGCCATCGATATCCGTCCAAATCTGAATTTCGTCAGCTCCAAGCACAGCACCGATCAAACTCGCAGTATAGTCAGAACCACCACGCTGCAGATTATCAATCTTGCCTTCATTATCACGACAAATAAAACCTTGAGTAATGTAAAGATCATAATCAGGGTTTTCCTTTAGAATAGCTTTGAGGTTTTCCTCAATATACTTCATGTCGGGTTCGCTATTCTTGTCTGTCTTCATATAGTCAAGCGCAGGGAGCAATTTCACCTTAACACCAATCTCCTTAAGATAATTGGTCACCATGTTGGTAGACATCATTTCACCTTGAGCGAGAATTGTCTTTTCTGTTGTATCCGTAAAATCGGTACCAGAGAAAGAGTGCAAGTACATGAATTCATCTTCAAGGAAATCTGAAGTCTTTGCCAACCATTCCTGATTTGCATACAGTTCCTTAATGTGTTCCATATACTTTGTGCGCAACTTATTTATCACGTTGTTGGCTGCTTCCTTATTTCCTTTCTTAAGGTAATCAGCAATTTCTACCAAAGTATTCGTAGTGCCAGACATTGCTGAAAGCACCACAATTTTCTGTTGCTTATCTTCTGTGATGAGTTGAGAAACTTCCTTCATTCGTGAAGGAGTACCTACTGAAGTACCACCAAATTTGAGAACTTTCATATTAAATATAATTTATGTGTTACTATATAATTGTGGTGAGCGGAAGAATATTTCCGTGCTCACATTTATAAATCGCCGTTCCAGGGTAATCTGTTATAAGATTCAAATTGTGTGTAATCATGACCACTGCTGTACCCTGTTTATTGATATCCTTAAGAATGGTCATAATCGTATCGCTTGTTTCCTTATCCAAATTACCCGTAGGTTCATCCGCCAAGATAATTTTAGGGGAGTTCAGAAGCGCACGCGCAATCGCTACACGTTGCTGTTCGCCTCCAGAGAGTTCATGAGGATAGTTATTTGCTTTTTCAGAAATTTCCACTTGTTGGAGCACTTCTGCTATTCGTGGAGCACGAGCAATCTTTTCCCAATCCGTTACACGCAATACAAAATCTAAATTTTCATAAACCGTATATTCGGAAAGTAGTTGAAAATCTTGAAAAACAATTCCAAGGTTCCTACGAAGTTCTGGAAATTGATACTGTTTTAGTTTTGACAAATCAAAATCTAGAATGGTTGTTTGATCGCCTTGAATTGGCAATTCCCCATAGAGTGACTTCAAAAGTGAACTCTTACCAGACCCGACTTTACCTACAATGTAAATAAAATCATTTTCGACAACCGTAAAATTTACCTTCGTTAGAATTTCACGTTCTTCAATTTTTATTGTTGCGTTAACTAAGTTAATGAGCATGAATCTTTATATTTAGGTTGTAAGACGAATTTACATTTCTGCTATAGTCAGGATCAGATTGTTGAATTTATTGAAATGCAGTTTCAAACCATACACTGTTTCAACAGTTTTACCTCCCAACATATTCAAAACAATACCACCTTTAAGTTCGGTTCCAGGTTTGGAGAGATATTTATACACGGCTTCTTTAGCACACCAAAGGTATATGGCGCGTTCCACATCAGATGATGGGTTTAAAAGTGCTATTTCCTCCTGTGTTAGAAATCGAGAACTGAGTCGTAAAGCTTTATCCGTGATAATTTGAACATCAAGTCCAACACGCTCGTTACTTAAAGCAATTGCTACAAACGTCCCAGAGTGACTTATACTAATGTGCTTATGACTATCCTTGAGTTTCGGTGCGCCATTATCTTCATAAACAATTTCTGCTTCATCTCCTTCTATGATTTGCAACAAGAGTCGGGTTGCTAACCATTCGTTGATTCGTTTCTTACTTTTGAATCTATTCGATGCTTCTACCAACAAAGATAAAGGTAGTTTATCTACAAAAATCTGTTCATCAAGATTTGATATATCCATCAAATGTACCACTGCCTGTCCCATTTGAAAATGGTATATCATAAGACGTTCGTATATTAGAACGGACATGTTTCTGGAGCTGCAGGTGCTGTTGTTTCTTGTGTTTGAGGTTTGGGTTTTGATGAAAGAATTTCAATAGTGTTAGCCCAAATTTCTGTTATGTTATGCGTACGTCCTTGCTTGTCTGTGTAGGAACGTGTACGCAATTCTCCTTCAACATAGAGTTTATCACCTGTATGAACATATTTTTCAACAAACTCAGCTTGCTTTCTCCACAATAATACACGATGCCACTCTGTGCGTTCGGGTACTACAGTTCCATTGGGCAGTGTATATCCATTGGTGTTTGTGGCAAGATTGACAACAGCTGTTGCGACACCTTCTTCAATATATCTTACCTCGGGTTCTTTACCAACATTCCCGATAAGCATGACCTTATTTAATGACATTTGTTTGATTTGTTTACGTGGTTATAGAAGTAATATTTATTTCAATCAACGAAGACGGTTGGAGGAACGCACTAATTCATCATCTTTACGTATAGCACGCTTTGCCAACACAACGAGAAGGATTACCACAATTGGTTGAGCAAAAAATGCATAATATACATTAGACCATAAAGATTGGTCCGATGCAAAAAAATAGGTATTCAGAACGGTTGACAAAAGAGCAATTATAGTCGCAATCAGAAGGAGCGTACAAATCTGCATCTGAGATTTACGATTTTTGAAATTACAGATTGCCCAAACTGCACCTATAGTTATAAGGATGTTCAGAATATAACTTTCCACCAGAGCAACGTCTGTAAGATAGAAATATTGACCGACACACTCACTATCTCTAAAACTTCCAAGAGGAATAAAAAAACTAAACCACTGGATAAGAATGGCAAATGCAAGATATAAAGTTTGAATACGCTGCCACATAGGTATTTGAAAAGGAATAGTAGTAACTAAGTATAAGTTGAATCACTAAAATGCAAACGAGTGACAAGTAGCAACCGAACATGGGGAACTACTTGCCACTTGTTTTGTTGGGTTTTGAACGATTAGTCGTCAAGATTTTCCTTATCTTTCGCGGGGTTGCGATGATAGATACGCTTATTAAGGAATTCATCAGCCGCGATAAGTGTTGGTTTAGGAAGTTTTTCGTAATAACGACTGATTTCAATCTGTTCAAGATTTTCAAATGTTTCCTCAAGTCCTTCCGAACCTGAAGCAAATTCCTTAAGTTTCTTGTTAAGATCTTCCTTCATTTTAACTGCAATCTGATTAGAACGCTTTGCCATAATAGCAATGCTTTCATAAACGTTGTCAGTACCTTGACAGAAGTCCATAAGATTGTGAGTTACAGTGTTTGTGGGCGCTTTAGATTTCTTGTAATCCATATTGTTGTCGTTATTTAAATTCTATTCAATTGTTGTATACTTTGCTGCTTTCTTAAAAAGTTGTTGCGCTTCTTTCATATATTTTGACTCAGGATATTCGTTTGTAAATCCATAATACTCATCAATCGCATTGTGATAGCGCTCAACTTTCTTTTCTTCAACACTATTTGCTGCTAATTCAAATTTAGCTCTCAAAATGAGGATTGCGAACTCTTCGCGCAAACGTGTGTAAGGAAAATCCCGAATAGCATTCTCTGCTGTAACTACACATGCTTGGTAATTACTTCCTCCATCATTGCTACAATTTCCAAAATAATCTCCAAGGTCATAATATAACTTTGCCGAAAGATATTCCTTTTCAACTAAGATATCTTGTAGATCAAATATGTGTTGCATTGCCATCTCACGACGTGCACTATACGGGTATCGCTCTATGAAGTTCTGAAATTCCGTTATTGCCTCGTACGTAGGTGTCTGATCTAATCGAGTTTCTGGCACTTCCTCCATCAAAGAAAGTCCACTATGATAAAAGGCATCTTCAGTATAAATCCCTCTAGGATAGGTTTGGTAGTATTTTCTAAATATTGAAGTTGCCGTCTCGTAATTTCCCGAGTAATAATTAGAAAGTCCAAACAAATAAAGAGATTCTTCTCCTTTGTCTGTCCCCTTTAAGGTTACAACCATTGTTTGTAGTAATTGCGATGCTCGATTGTACTGACCATTCGCAAAATACTCCTTTGCTGCCTCGTACTTATAACCAAGGTCTGACGTCTTCAGTACTTTACTGAAGTTATTACATCCAGTAAGACTCAGAATAACAGCAAAAGCAATAAGATTAAGTTTCTTGCTCATAGAATAATTTTGCGCAAAATTACTAAAAGCAGACGGAATGAGCAAGACTGAGCATTTAACATTTATAGTTTTTTAAGAAAAGTAATCTACTAAAGTTCAGAATGCCACATGTTAAGATGACTTCTCATGAGACTAATTACTTCTTATCTTGTTGGTTTGCTTTAGTCTTTTTATGTCTCGCTTTATGTTGATGATTTCCTACTTTGCCTTGCGAATTCTTTTGATTTTTCGTCTTGGGGTTTCTACGTTGTCTACCTTTATTCTTTTGACACAACTGTTCGTCGGTTGGGGTTATAAGTCCTTCTGGTAGCGTATTTCTAGGTACTTTTTTCTCCAGTAGTTCTTCGATAGACTTTAATTTGTAATAATCTTCACAACTTACAAAAGTTATCGCCCTTCCTGAACGCCCAGCACGACCTGCTCTACCTATTCGATGGATGTATTCTTCAGCATCACGTGGTGTATCATAATTGACAACCATAGCAATATCATCAATGTCAATTCCACGAGCAACAATATCGGTTGCAACAAGCATATCAATTTGTCTTGCTTTAAATTGTTGCATCGTCTTATCTCGTTCGGGTTGCGTCAAATCTGAATGCATCTGCGCGACGTTGAAGTTCAATCGAAGAAAACTTTGGTATAGCGTCTTTACCTTCTGTTTTGACGATGAAAAGACTATCACACGTTCAGGTTTTATGTCTTTAAACAGTGCTTCAATAATCGCTAGTTTATCAGATTCATGACAGATATAAACCGATTGGTCAATGGTATCTGCAGGTTTGCTTATTGCAATATTTACCTCAACGGGATGGCGCGTAATATTCTTAATCAACTGCCGAATTTTATCAGGCATAGTTGCCGAGAAGAGTATCGTTTGACGTTCTATAGGCAATTGCTTTATAATCGTCTGAATGTCTTCAGCAAATCCCATATCCAACATTCTGTCTGCTTCATCCAAGACAAAGTGGGTTGTTCTGCTTAGATCTAATGTTCCTAATTGAAGATGAGCTATTAATCGACCTGGTGTTGCAATCACAATATCAGCACCCTTAATCAGACTCTGTCGCTCTTGTTCATAACGAATACCGTCATTACCCCCGTAAATCGCCACACACGAAACATTCATGTAATAAGCAAACCCTTGCAATGCCTGATCTATTTGTCGTGCAAGTTCTCGTGTAGGAGCCATTATCAGGCAGTTAACAGCATCTTTCGGATGTTCTTCTTTTTGCAACAAAGTAAGGATGGGCAACAAATATGCGGCAGTTTTACCAGTTCCTGTTTGTGCTATTCCTACCAAATCTTTATGTTCTAAGAGATGTGGTATGCACTGCTCTTGAATAGGACTACAAGTTTCAAAGCGCATATCGTAGAGCGCATCTAATATATCTTCTGAAAGGGGAAGGTCTTCAAAATACATGATATATAAAGGAGTATGTCGTTATAGGTGGGGAAAGTCCATTTCCAGTTGCTCACTCACGCTACAAGAAGACATAAAAATGAACTACTGTGGCGCACGTTTGTACAACCAAAAGGCAATCCCTGCAAAAATAATATTAGGAATCCAAGTTGAAATAAAGGCAGACCAACCTGCATTAATTGCGAATGTTGCAAATATCGTTTGAAACATGATATAGGTAAAACTTAATGCGATACCAATACCAATTGAGAACCCCATTCCTCCTTTACGTTTTTCGGCGGATAGCGAAGCGCCTATGAGGGTGAGAATAAATGCAGCAAAAGGTGAAGCAAAACGCTTGTGATATTCCACCTCAAAGGTGCTTATCCCCGCTGCTCCTCTCAACTTTTGTTTCTCGATAAATTCGCTCAATTCAGGCAACGTGAGTGTCTCTTGTTGTCCTTTCACATAAAAGAAATCCTTGGGTTCCATCAAGATTACGGTATCAATAACAGCACCCTGTTTGATTTCTTCACGACCATCTTGAAGCGTTCTTATTTGATAGTTTCGCAAGGTCCATGAGAAGGGACGCTCTGCAAGTGTATCATATTGTAACGTTTGCGCCGTAAGGTGACTCACCAATTGTTTGTTCTCAAACTTATCGAGCGAGAATCCGTACCCACTCTTACGCACATTATCAAAGCGTGTAATATAAGCGACCACACCCGTATCAACTTGCATCTGAATGTTTTCGGCAACGGTGATATTTCTATTTTTAATATACATGTTATAGAAATCAACCTTTGCTACATTACCCTTGGGAATAACATACGCTCCTAAAAGAAACGTTGTTACTGCAATCAATGTCGCTGATATCATATACGGGCGCAAAAGTCGTTTGAAACTCATGCCCGTACTCTTCATGGCTATTATCTCTGAATTATCAGCCAACTTAGTCGTAAAGAAAATCACAGAGATAAACACGAACAAAGGGCTAAACAGATTGACGAAATAGGGGATAAAGTTCAAATAGTAATCAAAAATGATTTGCTCTGTCGTTGCACTGCTCTGTGTCAACTTATCGATATTCGTATTGAAGTCAAAGATAATCCCAATCGTAATAATGATTGTGATTAGGAAGAAGTACGTCGTGAGAAACTTCTTGATGATATAGAGGTCTATTTTATAGATTCCCAACTTTTTGAGGTCAACCATAGCGATATTTACTCAACAATCTAAACGTTATAATCTAAAGGACTCTTGTTTAGAGTCTTCTACCCAGTTTTTCAACCATCTCACGCTTCCACATCACAAACGTGCCGTCAAGTATGTGCTTGCGTGCTTCCTTTACCAACCACAAGTAGAAGGCAAGGTTGTGAATGGATCCAATTTGCAATGCCAACAGTTCCTTGGCTTTATAGAGGTGATGCAAATATGCCTTCGTATAGTGTGTATCCACAAAACTATGCCCCATAGGATCGATGGGCGAAAAGTCGTCTGCCCACTTTGCATTGCGCATATTCAAAATACCCTCTGCGGTAAACAAGCAAGCGTTGCGTCCATTACGTGTTGGCATAACACAGTCAAACATATCAACACCGCGCTCAATAGCCTCAAGGATGTTAATAGGTGTTCCTACTCCCATGAGATAGCGCGGACGGTCGGTGGGTAATTCTTCATTCACCACTTCTATCATTTCATACATCTGCTCTGCGGGTTCTCCTACGGCTAGTCCACCTATGGCATACCCTTCAGCATTGAAGTCTGCCATAAATCGGGCGCTCTCCTTGCGCAAATCCTTATATACGCATCCTTGAACAATGGGGAAAAGCGATTGATGATAACCATACTTGGGTGCTGTTTCATTAAAGCGCTTCACGCAACGCTTCAACCAATCATGCGTCAAGTCCAAACTCTTGCGAGCATACGAATAATCGGCTGTGCCTGGAGGACATTCGTCAAAGGCCATCATAATATCTGCGCCAATGGTGCGCTCAATATCCATCACCTTTTCAGGCGTAAAGAAGTGTTTGCTTCCGTCAATGTGCGAGCGAAACTCACAACCATCTGCCGTAAGTTTACGAATTCCGGTTAGTGAAAACACCTGAAACCCACCCGAATCGGTAAGCATGGGACGGTCAAAACCATTGAATTTGTGCAAACCTCCGGCTTTTTCAATAATATCAAGTCCTGGACGCAAATACAAATGATAGGTATTACCCAAAATGATCTGAGCATTAATATCGTCTTTGATTTCATGGAGATGAACGCCTTTCACACTACCCACTGTTCCCACGGGCATAAAAATAGGTGTTTCAATCTGACCATGATCTGTAGTGATGACCCCAGCACGTGCATGACTCAATGGGTCTGTATGAACAAGATTAAATGTTAGTGGCATGTATCGTTGTGTTTATTCCCTGCAAAATTAAGAAAAAATGATGTATCTTCTCCGCCCCTCCTCATTTATGTGTCGAAAATACAGTAATTTTGCCTCACCATACGGGTCTGCCCTACCCCTCACGAACTTCTATTTGTTAACATCACGTCCCAAATACTCCTTATCGTTTTTCTTAACATCATGTCTTACTTTGATTTCAAACAATTCCGCGTTTACCATGATCGTTGCGCCATGAAAGTGGGCACCGATGGCGTATTGCTTGGCGCTTGGGCTCCCGTTGTTCAGGCACAACGCATTCTCGATATTGGCACAGGCACCGGTTTAGTTGCATTAATGCTCGCTCAACGTTCAGAGGCTACCATCGTTGGGGTTGAATTAGACAAAGATGCTACCCAACAGGCTACAGAAAATGTACACGCCTCTACTTTTGCGCAGCGCATTAAGATAGTCAACGCTGACATTCTGGATTATAACGATGCCCAACGCTTCGATGCGATTGTGAGCAATCCGCCCTTCTTCCAAAATGCATTAGAATGCCCCGAACTTGGGCGCAGTCGCGCACGCCACACCGCTTCCCTACCCCTTGACGCACTTATTGATACAGTTTGTAAATTACTCGTTGAGGGAGGCACTTTTGCGGTCATACTTCCGACGGATGTTGCTGAGGAATTCATGGGGACTTGCATTTCAAATCACCTCTTCCCCAACCAAATAACGGCAGTCAAAACTGTTCTTCGAAAATCTCCCAAGCGCATGCTCATGAGTTTTATAAAGGAGAAACCCAACACGGAACTCATCAGAGATGAAATCATACTTGCAACCGATACCGGCGAACGCTCGGAGCAGTATCGAGCACTCACCAATGATTTTTATTTGGAGAAAAGGAGTTAAGAATGGTCTTACTACCCGTAAGAATCTTACCTCACAACTCTAGCGGAAGAGAAATTAAAAAACGGAAGGTCTCCGCAAACAACAGGGTTTGGATTTATACGGATGAGAGGGGACTAACAACCCGCCGATGCCAATTTTGACTATATTTTTATCACAGCGAGGGGCGTTTGATAAAACTGCCCCTCCATTTTTATTACAACAAGGTACGTTTGATAAAATTAGCATTCCATTTTTATCACAGCAAGGTACGTTTGATAAAATAGTATTCCATTTTTATCACGGCAAGGTACGTTTGATAAATTTACACGCAAAATAGACTCCTGCAAACGTGATTGGATTGATTACGATTGAAATTCAGTTCACAAAGAGTACGCTGCTGTCAGAAATTCTCGGAAGCATCTGGAATTATCTGAAGTTGCATCATTACGTACATGAATCTTAGAAATGGATTGCGGTGCGTTCACAATTTGCGATGAATACAGTTTGGCAATTCATAAATTCCGTACTTGCGCAAAGTTGTTCTACAGCTATATAACGTTAAACCTGTTACATAACAACCGCACCATCTCAACGCCCATTTTCTAATAGAAATTAAGCGCCCGAGGTTGGTTTTCAATATTTTTGTGTACATTTGCAATGTCGATAATAAAATTTTGCTTGTTATCACGCAATGCAGAACATAAGTATCAACAAAATCAATATTAATCCGTCTTTTTAAATTAACAGATTTCAATAATATGGACAACAAGGAATTAATCCTGCACTGTGAGCAGGTGGCTCAAGTATGGGCAACATCACCGCGTTTTGATGCGGAAACTCGTCAGGCCGTTCAGGCAATGTTGGACAATGAGGACAAGACCCCCCTCATCGATGCTTTCTATCAGAATTTGGAATTCGGTACTGGTGGTTTGCGCGGCATTATGGGCGTAGGCACTAACCGCATGAACAAGTACATCGTGGGTATGGCTACTCAGGGTTTTGCCAACTATATTAACAAAGCATTCCCCGAAGGCGGACAGAGCGTAGTTGTAGGTCATGATTGCCGCAACAACGGACGTATGTTTGCTGAAAGTGTTGCTGCAATCTTCAGCGCTAACGGCATCAAGGCTTACTTGTTTGAAAGTCTCCGCCCCACTCCCGAAATCAGTTTTGCAATTCGCCAATTGGGTGCCGTAGCGGGTGTAAACGTAACGGCTTCTCACAACCCCAAGGAATACAACGGTTATAAGGCATATTGGGCAGACGGTGCTCAGGTGTTGGCGCCCCATGACAAGGGTATCATCGATGAAGTGAATAAGGTAACCATTGAGGATGTGAAGTTTGAACCTAACTGGGATTTGATTCAGATTATCGGTGGCGAAATGGACTTTGACTACATGTCTGCCGTTAAGGAAGCAATGATTGACCAAGACGTAATCTTGCGCCAAAAGGACTTGAACATCGTTTATAGCGCTATGCACGGAACAGGTCGCGTTATCGTACCTCTCTGCTTGCGTTCATGGGGATTCCAGAACATCAATGTTGTTCCTGAACAGATGATTGTGGACGGTGATTTCCCCACAGTTATCAGTCCCAACCCCGAAAATGCAGAGGCTATGACGCTCGGCATGAACCTCGGTACGAAGTTGAATGCCGACCTCGTTGTTGCTACCGACCCCGACGCCGACCGCTTGGCTATCGTGTGCCGCAATCCTCAAGGCGAATGGCAGATCATCAACGGCAACCAGACTGCAATGATGTTCGTGTACTACATCATCAAGAACAAGATTGCTCTCGGTCAGTTGAAACCATCAGACTTCCTCGTGAAGACCATCGTAACTACCGAAGCGATTGCAGAAATGGCGAAGAAAAACAACGTGGAACTCCGCGACTGCTACACAGGTTTCAAGTGGATTGCACGCGAAATTGCGCTTTCTGAAGGTAAGCAGAAGTACATTGGTGGTGGTGAAGAAAGTTTCGGTTTCTTGCCCTACGATAAGGTGCGCGACAAGGACGCTCCCGCAAGTATCTGCTTGATTTGCGAAATCGCAGCTTGGGCTAAGGACCAAGGCAAGACGCTCTATGACTTATTGATGGACATCTACAAGGAATACGGTTTCAGTTTCGAACACACCATCAACGTTACCAAGCCTGGTAAGTCGGGTGCTGACGAAATCAAGCAGATGATGGCAGACTTCCGTGGCGACAAGGCGCCTAAGACGATTGCTGGAAGTCCCGTTGTTTTGACGAAGGATTATCAGAGTCTCGTGGCTAAGGACAACCTCGGCAATGAAACGAAACTTGACTTCCCCGCTACAAGCAACGTGCTTCAGTTCTTCTGCGAAGACGGCACAAAGATTAGCGTACGTCCCTCAGGTACTGAACCCAAGATTAAGTTCTACTGCGAAATCAAGGATACCATGACCTGTGCATGCGAATATCCCGCTTTGGTAGAAATGGCTTTGGGCAAGGTGGAAGAAATCAAGAAGGACTTGGGACTCTAATAACAACCTCCCCTTGAATAATAAAAAATGAGAAAGGAGAAATGAGAAAGATGCTGACGCTGTAGTATCAGTTTACTTATCTCCTTTCTCCTTTCTATTTTTAGTTCATAAGTTAACGGATACGTATATATTAAAGGAGTTAGAGATTAATTATAAAGGATTTACCCGCATGGTCTCTCTCATTTCTCCTTTTTAATTTCTCCTTTTTAATTTCTCCTTTCTCTCCATGCACTACTTCGCACTCTGCCAGGGCGACCTACTCTTGACGGACAATCACGCCATTCCCCACGACCTCTCCGACGTCATTACGCTCCAACCCTGGCATAAGCAAATCGAATTCACCTCTGCTTCTGGAACTGAATGCATTGCCGTAAAATTGGAGAGTCCTGTATGTAAGGACGGGTATAAGATGATGGGACTTCGCGAAACGTTCGATGTGCTCGATGCTGAAGATTACGCTCTTGCAGGAAAAGCGCGCGAACTCCTTTATTGGAACGACAATACCCAATATTGCGGTGTGTGTGGCAGTCCCATGAAATTTCACACCGAAATTTCGAAGCGCTGTACGAATTGCGGCAAAGAAGTGTGGCCTTCATTGGCTACGGCAATTATCGTTGCCATTACGCGAGGCGAGGAAATTCTACTCGTGCAGAGCAAGAATTTTAGAGGCGACTACATGGGACTCGTTGCTGGATTCGTAGAAACAGGCGAAACCCTTGAGGAGGCAGTCAAGCGCGAAACGCTTGAAGAAACAGGCATTACCATCCGAAACATTCGCTACGCTGGAAGTCAAGCATGGCCCTACCCTTCAGGACTGATGATTGGTTACACCGCCGAATACGAAAGCGGCGACCTCCACATTCAACGCTCCGAACTCAACAAAGGCGGTTGGTACAACCTGCGTAATCTGCCCGCAATACCCGGAAAGGTGAGCCTTGCACGCCAACTCATTGACCAAGTTAGAAACTCCACCATCGGCGAACTCCCCCAATAAAACCTTAGAGACGTTAGCAATATTAAAGACCTTAGAGACTTTAGAGACCTTAAAAAAACTTAGAGACCTTAGTCCCCATCACCCCTAACGCCCAGAATTAAATTCTAAAAAAAAATCACCCTCTTAATCCCCTCATGTTTACACTACTCAAATTTATCTGCCAATCCCCTCAACTCCGACCCACAAAAGAGGACTACGCCACATTGCGCAGCTTTATCAGCAGGTGCATCGAGGAAGGTGCGCCCTTACACAATGCCTTTCAACAAAATCGTATTGAAATGGCACTCCATGCCGTTAGGTTAGCACACGAAGCCATCGGATTAAAGGGACTTGAACTCAAAGCCTACTTGCTGCATTGCATCATTGACACGAACAGTCAGCGCGAGGCTGCAAAATCTATTTTTGGCAACGAAATTGCCGACATGCTCGACCGCTTCAGCAGTATCGCAACCTTATTGCTGCGTAGCGACATGTTTAAGGAAGAAAACTTCCGCAACCTCTTTGTTCACCAAGCGGGCGACATGCGCATCGTGCTGATTCTCATTGCTGAGAGCGTCGTGCTGATGCGCCATGCCAAGGATGCCGAAAATAGCGATGCGCAGTTGTCTCTCTCTCGCGAAGCTGCCTATCTCTACGCGCCTCTTGCTCACAAGTTGGGACTCTACCAATTGAAGCGCGAACTCGAGGACCTTTCCCTGAAATATATGGAGCGCGAGGCCTACTATCACATCAAGGACTGCCTGAACGCCACAAAGGAAAGTCGCGATGCCTACATCGAAGAATTTATCAACCCCATTCGCCAACTCCTTGACGAAGAGGGATTGCACTATCATATCAAGGGGCGCACAAAGTCCATCCACTCCATCTGGCAAAAGATGAAGAAGCAAGGGTGTGGTTTCCACGGTGTCTACGATCTCTTTGCCATCCGCATCATTCTCGACGCACCCTTTGAGAAGGAAAAGGAGCAATGCTGGAAGGTGTTCTCCCTCGTAACGGCTAAATACGAAAGCAGTCTGAAGCGCTTGCGCGACTGGTTAACCGTGCCCAAGAGCAATGGTTATGAAAGTCTGCACATCACAGTCAGAGGCCCACAAGACAAATGGGTGGAAGTGCAAATTCGCACCGAGCGCATGGACGAAATTGCTGAACACGGATTGGCTGCCCATTGGCGCTATAAGGGGGTTAAGGCTTCGGGCAACGGTATGGAATCATGGTTGGCCAACATCCGTACGGCGCTCGAAACGGGCAACGACCAACTCCTTACGGACAACCTTGCCGTGAGTGGCAAGCAGGACGTTTACGTGTTCTCCCCCAAGGGCGACCTCTACAAATTAGGCGCTGGCGCCACCCTCATCGACTTTGCCTATCACATCCACTCTCGTGTGGGTGACCACTGTGTTGGCGGACGTATTGACGGCAAAGCGGTGCCCATTCGCCATCCGCTCGAAAGTGGTACTACCGTTGAAGTGCTCACACAAAACGCGCAAACGCCCAAGTTGGAATGGCTCACCTTTGCCGCAACTGCCCATGCGCGCTCTAAAATCAAAGCAAGCGTGCGCGACCTGCAAGCAAAAGAGGCGGTCATGGCGCGCGAACTCCTGGAGCGCAAACTGAAGAATAAGAAACTCGACTGGGACGAAACCGTCATCAACATTCTCATCAAGAAATTAGGATTCAAGGAGGCGAGCGACTTCTATAAATCCTTGACCGACGGACGTCGAGACGTCAACGAAGTGCTGGAGCGCTACGTAGAAATTGCAAAGCGTGAAGCAGGACAGTTAGAACGCACTACCCCCCTGCGCAGAGCCGAAGAATTCAGTCTTCAACAAGACGCGGACAGCAAGCGTTCGGATACCGACACCGACGTGCTCGTCATCGACCAAAACCTGAAGGGCATCGACTTCCAAATGGCGCGTTGCTGCTCACCCGTATATGGCGACGACGTGTTCGGATTTGTAAACTCAGGCGGAGGCATCAAGATTCACCGCACGAATTGCCCCAATGCCGAAGCGCTGAAAGAGCGATTCCCCTACCGCATCGTTCGCGCCCAATGGGCAGGAAAGGGAGGCGGAACCTACCCCATCACGCTCCATGTGGTTGGACATGACGACCTCGGAATTGTCAACAACATCACTAGCATCATC
>CALCHM010000132.1 GCA_937901345.1 uncultured Prevotella sp.
GGGGGAGCCCAAGAGGGAGAGTTTTGCTGCGGTTGTTATCTGTCCTCTACCCTACTCGTTCTCCGTCTTGTCCTCCTCGACCACCAGATTATCAATAATGAAGTTCTGACGCTCCATGGTATTCTTACCCATGTAGTACGCAAGCAAATCCTCCACCTTGTCATCCTTGTGCAGTTCCACACGTTCAAGACGCATATCGGGACCAATGAAATTGCGGAACTCATCGGGCGAAATCTCTCCCAGTCCCTTGAATCGTGTAATCTCGGGGTTGGGCGAGAGTTTCTCTATTGCAGCCACACGCTCCTCGTCATTGTAACAGTATATGGTCTCAAAGTCACTTTTCTGCTCCTTGCGCTCCTCGGCCCCCTTCTTGCCGCGCGGTAATTTGCGCTTGTTGCGCACACGGAAGAGAGGAGTCTGCAGAATGTACACATGCCCTTTCTTTATGAGTTCGGGGAAGAACTGCAGGAAGAATGTTATCATGAGCAGACGGATGTGCATGCCGTCCACATCGGCGTCGGTAGCCACAATAACCTTGTTGTAACGCAGACCTTCAAGACCATCCTCTATGTTCAGCGCCGCCTGCAGCAGATTGAATTCCTCATTCTGGTACACCACCGCACGGCTCAACCCGAAACTGTTGAGCGGCTTTCCACGCAGGCTGAACACAGCCTGAGTATTCGCGTCACGGCTCTTGGTTATTGAACCGCTGGCCGAATCTCCCTCGGTGATGAAGATACAACTCTCATCCATGCGGTCACCCTTCGGGTCATTATAGTGTATGCGGCAATCGCGCAGTTTACGGTTATGCATGTTCACCTTCTTGGCCTTCTCACGCACCTGCTTGGTGAGACCTGCAAGTTCCTTGCGGTCTTTTTCCGAAGCAGTTATCTTGGAAAGCATGACATCGCTTATCTCGGGGTTCTTGTGCAGGAAGTTGTCAAGTTCCTCCTTAATGAAGTCACTCACAAACTTCTTGACACTCATGCTTCCCGGGTCGGGCGCAATGGTCGTTGAACCGAGTTTTGTCTTTGTCTGACTCTCGAACACCGGTTCCTGGATGTTTATCGCTATTGCAGCCACAATACCGTTGCGAATGTCGCAATACTCGAAATTCTTTGCCGAGAAGAAGTCATGTATTGTCTGTGCCACAAGTTCCTTGAAAGCGCTCAAATGCGTACCGCCCTGTGTGGTATGCTGTCCGTTCACAAAAGAGTAATACTCCTCACCATACTGCTGCGCATGAGTAAAGGCAATCTCTATGTCGGTCCCTTTTAGGTGTATTATAGGATAGAGCGAATCGGCAGTCATGTTATCGGTAAGCAGGTCTACCAAACCGTTGCGCGAGAGGATGCGCTTGCCGTTGAACATGATGGTGAGACCTGTGTTCAAGTAGGTATAGTTGCGCAGCATCGTCTCTATGTATGCCGTGCGGAACGAGTAGCCCACAAACAATGTATTGTCGGGCTCGAAAAGGATACGTGTACCCGACTCTTCTGGCCCCGCATTGGTGGTGGTATCACTGATGAGATTGCCCTTCTCGAACACCACTGTGCGCACCTTACCATCGCGGTACGAACTGGCTTCGAAATGTGAACTCAGTGCATTTACCGCTTTCACACCCACACCGTTGAGACCCACGCTCTTCTTGAAAGCCTTGCTGTCGTACTTACCACCCGTATTGAGTACACTCACCGCCTCTACCAGTTTGCCCTGAGGAATTCCACGACCATAGTCGCGCACGCTTACGCGCTTGTGATCTACTACCTCAATCTCGATGCGCTTGCCGGCATTCATCTTAAACTCGTCTATGGAGTTGTCGATAATCTCCTTTAGCAATACATAGATACCATCATCGTTTTGCGTGCCATCGCCCAGCTTACCGATATACATACCGGGGCGCAGCCGCACATGTTCCATATCACTCAGGTGGCGTATGTTATCGTCGGTATACGCTACCTGCTCCTCGATGGGCATATTTAGTTCGTCGCTCATAGTGTTTCAGAATTATCGCGTAAAGGTACGACATTTTTGTGAGATATCACGAGCTATCAGCCGAAAACTATATCAAATCCATGAAGTTATAAAAAAAGCAAGGGTCGCATGCGGTTGCATACGACCCTTCTGTAAAAGAAAGTTGCACATTACTTCGCTACAGCCTCAAGGCGCTTGAGGATAGAGAAGATAAATGCAGCTGAAACGAGGCAGATACCGATAAGTACGCCCCAGATAATAGCGAGGTTCATACCCCACATGAGGCCAGGCACCATGATGAGGAAGTTACCGATAGCAGTAGCCACGAACCATCCACCCATCATCATACCCTTGTACTTGGGAGGTGCTACCTTAGACACGAATGAGATACCGATGGGCGAAAGCAACAGCTCAGCGATAGTCAACACGAAGTAGGTGCTGATGAGCCAGTTGGGCGATACCAATGTAGCGGTACCGGCTTCTACGGCAGCGAGCTGTTCGGCTGCAGGGGGAAGATTGCGTGAAGCAATCAAAAGCACCACGAATGCCATAGCAGCCACAAGCATACCGAGACCAATCTTCATGGGCGATGAGGGCTCCTTGCCCTTCTTAGCCAAAGCACCGAAGATGATACCGATAATCGGAGTCAATGCTACTACGAAGCAGGGGTTGAACTGCTGGAAGATGGGAGCTTCAACAAGAACAGAACCTGTGATATTCATAGCTCTGTAAGTCAACAAACCACCTGTTGCTACAGTGAGCACACCTGCAATTGTCTTGCCCTTTGCGGTCTTAGACTGGAAGATGTTGAGGATACCATAAACCATCAATACACAGAGGATGAGGTTCCAGAAACTTCTAAATTCAGTAAAGCTCAATGAACTGCTCAAGAAGAGACTCATGAAACCCGTTTCTGAAGTGGCTGTATATTCACGAGCAAACTGGTTCATCGTAATACCATTCTGGTGGAATGCCATCCAGAAGAAAATCACCACAGCAAACACCAAGCAAAGGCAAATGATGCGTTCCTTTGTCTGTGCAGGAGTCAAATTTTCTTCTACTACTTCAGCACCCTTAACAGCAACCTTCGCACGGTCTGCGTGAATAAACGTTTTGCGGAATGCGTAGTAAATAACGATGGAGAGAATCAATGATACGCAAGCTACTGCAAATGCAAAGTGGTAAGAGTCTGCCTTGCTAACATTGTAAACCTCACGTGTCCAAGCCATGATAGAAAGGGCTACTGCTGCAGCAAACATAGAACCAAGGTTGATGGCCATGTAGAAAATGCTGAAACCTTCGTCGCGCTTTGCTGAATACTTGGGGTCATCATAAAGATTACCTACCAATACCTGCAAGTTACCCTTAAACAAACCTGTACCCACGCACACAAGCAACAAAGCGAGTGCCATTACACCGAGTGCCACAGTTCCTGCGCCCAACGGCAAAGCCAACAGGAGGTAACCCATGAACATGACGAAAATACCGATGGTCACCATCTTGCCGAAGCCGAACTTATCAGCTAACATACCACCAAAGAGAGGCACGAAGTAAACGACTCCCAAGAAAATCGCTTGAATTGTACTTGAGGTTCCCATTGTGAAACCGAAATTGTCCTGCAAAAAGAACAGGAACACCGCCAACATGGTGTAGTAACCAAAACGCTCACCAGTGTTGGAAAGAGCTAACGCCCAAAGGCCTTTAGGATGTCCTTCAAACATAAAAAATTAAGAGTTAAAGTGTTATTAAATAAAGAAAATATTTTCAGAGGTTATAGGGTTGAGAAATCATGAGGTTATAAAGTCATGAGGTTGTGAGGTTATAAGGTTGATTGCATTACTGCTTGTAGCGCTCCAACGCCTGCTTCAAGAACTGGGCAGTGTAGCCTACGCCCTTCTTCACTACTTCTTCGGGGGTGCCACTGGCGATGAGTTGACCGCCTCCGCGCCCGCCTTCAGGACCCATGTCTATGATGTAGTCGGCAGCGCGGATGACGTCGAGGTTGTGCTCAATGACGATGACCGTATTGCCTTTTTCAACCAATCGATTGAGTACGCCGAGTAACACGCGGATATCTTCGAAGTGAAGTCCCGTAGTGGGTTCGTCAAGAATGTATATCGTTTGCCCCGTGTCGCGCTTGGAGAGTTCCGTAGCGAGTTTCACACGCTGACTTTCGCCACCCGAGAGTGTGGTTGAGGCTTGTCCGAGTTTGATATACCCAAGTCCGACGTCCTGCAAGGTTTTAATCTTGTGCAGAATGTGGGGGACATTTTCAAAGAACTCAACCGCTTGGTTGATGGTCATATCCAAGACGTCGCTAATGCTCTTTCCCTTGAAGCGCACTTCAAGTGTCTCACGATTGTAGCGCTTGCCGTGACATTCTTCACAGGGTACATAAACATCGGGCAAGAAATTCATTTCAATGGTCTTGAACCCGTTGCCCTTACACGTTTCACAGCGTCCGCCCTTCACGTTAAAGGAGAAGCGACCGGGTTTGTAGGCGCGCATCTTGGCCTCGGGGAGTTCCACGAACAAGGTGCGGATGTCAGAGAATACGCCCGTGTAGGTGGCGGGATTCGAACGCGGTGTGCGACCAATAGGACTTTGGTCTACGGCAACCACTTTGTCAATCAGTTCTAACCCTTCGATGCTGTCATACGCCAAAGGTTCGCGTAAGGATCGGTAGAAATGTTGCGAGAGTATGGGTTGAAGTGTGTCGTTAATGAGTGTGGATTTTCCAGAACCCGAAACGCCCGTCACACAAAGTAATGTACCCAAGGGGAAGTCAACGTCAACGCCCTTCAAGTTATTACCTTGACAACCTTTAAGACTCAAGAATTTTCCGTTTCCAGGTCGGCGCACTTTGGGAACTTCTATAGCGAGTTCTCCATTCAAGTAACCCGCCGTCAGGGTATGCGTGCGGAGCATTTCTTCGGGCGTACCTTGAAATACTACTTCTCCGCCCAAGCGTCCTGCTCGAGGTCCCATGTCGATGACGTAATCCGACGCGCGCATCATGTCTTCGTCATGTTCTACAACTACCACCGTGTTGCCCGTGTCACGCAAACTTTTCAGTGAGTCAATCAAGCGCACATTGTCGCGCTGATGCAATCCGATGGAAGGTTCGTCTAGAATGTAGAGCACGTTGACGAGTTGCGAACCAATCTGAGTAGCGAGGCGAATGCGCTGACTTTCGCCGCCCGACAAGGTCATCGTGGAGCGCGATAGGGAAAGGTAATTCAACCCCACATCAAGCAGAAACTTCAATCGCGTACGCAGTTCCTTCAAAATTTCCGTGGCAATGGCTCTGCTCTTGGTGTCGAGTTGCTCTTCTACACCTTCTAGGAATTCATACAACTCCTGAATGTCCATCGAAGCGAGTTCGTAGATGTTCTTTCCAGCAAAGCGATACGAAAGTGCTTCAGCGTTGAGGCGTGCTCCGTGACATTGTGGACACGTTGCCGTAGTCGAGAACTGGTCTGCCCACTTCTGCGCCGCCGCCGTCATTTCACTGTCCGCCATCTGCTGGATGTATTTCACGAGTCCGTTAAACTCCACGTAGTAATCGTCACTCGTCTTCGCAATACTTGCAGGGATGCGCAAGCGGTCGGGACTGCCGTTCAGAATTTCGTCTATAGCCTCCTCGGGCAACTCCTCAACGGGAGTCGTTAAGGTTGCGCCATGCTTAATCAGCACTGCTTCAACCTCCCAGAAGATGAGGGCATTTCGATATTTTCCTAAAGGTGCCAACGCTCCCTCACGGATGGATTGAGAAGGGTTGGGGCACACCTTTTCAAAGTCAATGACGTTGACAAAACCAAGTCCGTTACACTTCGGGCAGGCACCGCTCGTAGAGTTAAAAGAGAAGTTGTGAGGTGCGGGTTCACGATAGGCCAACCCCGTTGTGGGGCACATCAGCTGTTTGCTTAAGTAGCGCGCACGTCCCGCTTCATCACTCATGTCAAGTATCATTATCAGTCCATCTCCCTGTTCGAGGGTGTGATGGACGCTTTTCTTCAGGCGTTCTTCGTCTTTTTCGCGCACAAGGAGGCGATCAACTACAACCTCTACGTCATGATTCTTATAGCGGTCAAGTTTCATGCCCTGAACTACTTCACGCAGTTCGCCATCTACGCGAACGTGAAGAAACCCTTTCTTGCGGATGCTTTCAAACAACTCCTTGTAATGCCCCTTACGGTTGCGTACGAGGGGGGCGAGCAAGTAGATTTTGCGCTCTGCATATTCGTCGAGGATAAGACGGAGAATGCGCTCTTCGGTGTACTTCACCATGCGTTCGCCCGTCAGATAGGAGTATGCCTCACCAGCACGGGCAAAGAGCAGACGGAGAAAGTCATAGATTTCGGTCACGGTGCCCACCGTAGAGCGAGGATTTTTGTTCGTCGTCTTCTGCTCGATGCTAATCACCGGACTTAATCCCGTGATTTTATCTACATCGGGTCGCTCCAGGTTATCTAAGAAGTTGCGCGCATAAGCCGAGAAGGTTTCAATATACCGACGCTGCCCTTCAGCATAGAGGGTGTCGAATGCCAACGAACTCTTACCGCTACCACTTAGACCAGTGATAACGGTAAGACTATTGCGCGGAATTTCTACATCTACGTTTTTTAAGTTATGTACCCGCGCGCCATAGATATTTATCTTATCCTTCATCTACAAGTTGACATTTTGAACCGCAAAGGTAGCATTTTTTATTCAATTAGAAAGGTGGAGAGGTGAAGAAAGGAGAGAAAGGTAAGGAGATTTATCCGATAGGCATTTGTGTGCCAATTTGTTCTCCTTTACTTTCTCTCCTTTGCTCCTACGTTACTTCCTGAACATGTAACTAAAACTCAGCAGGGCAGAAACATTGTGTCTGTTGCCTTCCATCTTTGTGAAGGCGTAATTTAAATCCACTCCTGCGGTCACTCCATTGCGAAATTGATAACCCGCTCCCAATTGCACTCCCGCTTCAAAACGCTTGCTTTCGCCATCCTTGAAGGGGTCGAAGTCGTAATAGAAACGTTCGGCTCCTTGTTGGTCGGTGTCGCCTTTAATTTTAGTTTTACCTGAAATGCCGTAGGCCAGATAGGGACCAGCAGAGAACACGATATACTGACGCTCTTGTGTGCGCAAATAATAATTCAAGAGCAGGGGCACTTCCAGGTGATACGTCACCGTTGACGTATTCTTTACGCCCAAGAGAGGTGCTCCTGTTTCGGGGTGGGTCATGATGTTGCCTTCGTTGTCCTTTTTATAGACAGTTTCATCTGGATTTTCCCATCCTTTTATGGCAAAAATGAGCGCAGGAGAGAAGGTCCAGTGTTGGTCAAACTCCACTTCGTAACCCGCTCCCAATCGCCATGCTGGCACAGCGCTGGAGTGCTTGTTGAGTTTCGCCAAACCGCCGCCCACTTTGAGTTGTAGGTGTTGTGCATGGAGAAGAAGGGGGATACCTACGAACAGCATTAAAATGATACGTTTCATAGTCATAACAATAAGTTGTGGTTAAAACACGATTTCGCTCTTTCCCCACTTGCGTAAGTAATCGTTGGTGAGCGAAAAATGATGGTTCCCGAAGAATCCGCGATAGGCAGATAGGGGAGAAGGATGGGCAGATTGGAGCACCAAGTGGCGCGAACGATCGATGAAAGCGCCCTTTTTCTGGGCAAAACTTCCCCAAAGTATGAAGACAAGATGATCCTTTTCTTCAGCGAGATGGCGGATGACGGCGTCGGTAAATTGCTCCCATCCTTTGCCTTGGTGTGACCCTGCTTGATGAGCACGAACGGTTAAGGTGGCATTGAGCAACAATACGCCTTGCTCAGCCCAGCGCTTTAAACTTCCAGACGTGGGGACGGGAGTGCCCAAATCTGCTTTCACTTCCTGAAAAATATTTCGCAATGAGGGCGGATGTGCCACGCCATCTGCCACGGAGAAGCAAAGCCCTTCCGCTTGACCGGGTTCGTGATAAGGATCTTGGCCTATGATTACGACTTTTACGTTATCAAAGGGGCAGAGGTCGAAGGCTTTAAAGATGTCACGCCCTGGCGGATAACAGGTGCTCGAAGCATATTCCGTGCGCACGAAATCCACAAGGTTTGAAAAGTATGGGGCAGCAAACTCAGATTGTAAGCGCGTTGCCCAAGAGGGTTCGATATTCACTTGCATGTTGCAAAGGTAAGCATTTCGGAGAAAATCAAACTCCTTAGCCGATACATTATAAAAATTCCACTTCGGAACAAACTCCTCATGCGAAATAGATTTATTTGGAACAATCGGAGGGATCGCAACCCACGAAATAGATCTATTTGGAGCAATCGGAGGGGTCGCAAAGCGCGAAATAGATCTATTTGGGCAATCGGAGGGGTCGCAAACCACGAAATAGATCTATTTGGAACGTTTTGAGGGAGCAGAATGTATGAAATAGAACTATTTGGTCGTTTTGCACTATTCGTGACACCATATTATTATTGTATAGGCATCTATTTTCATTCATTAACGCGACCATTACAGGTCTGAGATTATACATTTATGCAATAAATTTATGAATATACAGAAAAATTATTCACTCAAGTGTTGTGTACATAAAAAAAGAATGTAAATTTGCGCCTGCTTCACAAATACTAAACAAGTTATGAAAGGAAAGAACGACAGACTGGCGGTGTTGCGCATGATTTTGAGCAACTGCGAGGTGAGTTCGCAAGAAAATATCATTCGCGAGTTGACACGCGAGGGCCACACCGTGACTCAGGCTACGCTTTCTCGAGATTTGCGAGAACTGAACGCCGTGAAAATGATGGGACCTAACGGATATACTTACGTGCTCCCCGATAATCCCAACTACCGACGCACCATTAAACCCTCAACCTATAGCGAATACCGCCATACCGCTGGATACATCAATCTGGAATTTTCTGGCAACCTTGCCGTGATTCGCACAAAACCTGGGCATGCAGGAGTAATATCATCCGAAATCGACAATTGCGACCTCAGTGCGATATGTGGCACCGTGGCTGGTGATGACACGATTATTGTGGTGATGCGCGAAGGTTTCAGTCGCGAAGAGGTCATTACACAACTCTCAAGGTGTGTGCCTTGCAACAGATAAATACAACCAAAAACAACAAAGAAACTAAAAATCAAAACTAGATACATTATGGAAGAATACAACGATGGCATCCAAGTGATTGTCGCAGATGCGAGTCACGAAAAATATGTTGACACGATATTACACACGATTACCGAGTCGGCAAAGGTGCGTGGTTCGGGCATTGCCTCTCGTACGCATGAATATGTGGCAACGAAGATGCGCGAACGCAAAGCCGTAATCGCCCTTGCGGGTGACGAATTTGCAGGGTTCTGCTACATTGAAAGTTGGGAAAACAAGCATTATGTGGCCAATTCAGGTTTGATTGTGGTTCCCAAGTTCCGTGGTCACCACCTTGCCACACGCATCAAGCGCTTGGCATTCAGTTTGAGTCGTGTGCGTTGGCCGCAGGCTAAGATCTTTGGTTTGACAAGCAGTGGCGCCGTGATGCGCATCAATACGAGTCTGGGTTATGTGCCTGTTCCTTTTGACGAACTCACTCATGATGATGAATACTGGAAGGGTTGTGGCACTCCCGAAGCGCCCTGTTGCATCAATTGCGATGTGCTTGCACGCACGGGGCGTAAATATTGCGTTTGCACGGGTATGCTTTACGACCCCGCACGTCATCCTAACGACAAACTCCCCGTGGAAATCCCTCAAGACGTGCTCGACTTTATCAATGCGCATCCCGAACAAGCGTAGCGCAATTTAAGACACATATAATAAATGGTATAATTTTTATGGCAAAGAAAGTAGTAGTCGCTTTTAGCGGCGGTTTAGATACGTCTTATACAGTGATGTATTTGGCAAAAGAAATGGGTTATGAAGTATATGCAGCATGTGCTAACACAGGCGGTTTCAGTGCGGAACAACTCAAGACGAATGAAGAAAACGCATACAAACTCGGTGCGAAGGAATATGTGACGCTCGACGTTACACAGGAGTATTACGACAAGAGTCTGCGTTACATGATTTACGGCAATGTGCTTCGCAATAACTGCTATCCCATTTCCGTATCTTCTGAACGCATTTTCCAGGCGCTCGCCATTGCGCGTTACGCGAAGGAAATTGGTGCTGACGCTATCGCACACGGTTCAACAGGTGCGGGCAACGACCAAATTCGTTTCGATATGACTTTCCTCGTAATGGCTCCAGGCGTAGAGATTATCACACTTACGCGTGACAATACGCTTACGCGCCAGGAAGAAGTGGATTACTTGAATAAGAATGGTTTTGCTGCCGACTTCACTAAGCTCAAGTATTCTTACAATGTGGGTATCTGGGGCACAAGTATCTGTGGTGGCGAATTGCTCGATAGCAACCAGGGACTTCCTGAATCAGCTTACCTCAAGCACCCCACAAAGTCGGAACCCGAACTCCTCAAGATTGGTTTTGAAAAGGGCGAAATTGTTTCCGTAAACGGCAAGCACTATGACGACAAGATCGCGGCAATTCAGGCCATCGAAGAGATTGGCGCTGCTTACGCTATTGGTCGCGACTGCCACGTGGGCGATACGATAATCGGTATCAAGGGTCGTGTAGGTTTCGAGGCTGCAGCCCCCATGCTCATCATTGCGGCACACCGCTTCCTTGAAAAATACACCCTCTCAAAGTGGCAGCAATATTGGAAAGACCAAGTGTCTAACTGGTATGGCATGTTCCTTCACGAAAGTCAGTATCTCGAACCCGTTATGCCCGATATGGAAGCCATGCTCCTTTCTTCACAACGCAATGTGAACGGTGAAGTGACCCTCGAACTCCGTCCCTACACCTTCCAGACCGTGGGCGTAGATTCTCCCGATGACTTGGTGAAGAATAAGTTTGGTGAGTATGGCGAAACGCAGAAAGGCTGGACCTCTGACGAGGCGAAGGGCTTCATCAAGGTGACAAGCACCCCCCTCCGCGCTTATTACTCACTCCATGATGACAGAAATTAATAGTTGAGATTTTAAGGTTTTAAGGTCGCTTCGCTTTTAGGTTATAAGCACCTGCGGAGTAATATTCCCAATGCGGTAGCCCCTTAAAACCTTAAAACCGAAAAAACTCCCAACCTCCATTATGAACGAACTTATCAGAGTAGGCATCATCGGTGGTGCCGGATATACTGCAGGTGAACTCATTCGCCTTTTGCTCAACCACCCCGCGGTGGAAATTGTGTTTGTGAATAGCGAAAGTAACGCTGGAAACTTGATTACCGACGTACACGCCGGACTCTATGGCGAAACCGATTTGCGCTTTACTTCCGAACTTCCTTTTGAGGAGGTTGACGTTGTCTTCTTCTGCTTCGGACACGGCAAGAGCACCCAGTTCCTCCAAGAGCACTACATCCCTGCCGATGTGCGCATCATCGACCTCGCTCAGGATTTTCGCTTGGCTTCTGAAGACCACGACTACGTTTACGGTCTTCCCGAACTCAATCGCGAAAAGATAAATGGTGCGCTCCATGTGGCTAACCCCGGTTGTTTTGCTACGTGCATTCAACTCGCTCTCTTGCCCCTTGCTAAGGCAGAGTTGCTGAACAATGACATCAGTGTGAACGCCATTACGGGGTCAACGGGTGCAGGCGTGAAACCTGCAGCGACAACCCACTTCTCATGGCGCTCTGGCAATATGAGCATCTACAAGGCCTTCAACCATCAGCACGTGCCTGAGATTAAGGAAAGTCTGACGCACTTGCAACCCAATTTCTGCGCCGAAATCGACTTCATTCCTTATCGTGGCGATTTCCCTCGCGGCATTTTCACTACGGCTGTTGTGAAGGTGGATAACCTCCAAGAGGATGTTGTGCAACTCTATAAGGACTTCTATGCTGAGGCCACATTTACGCACTATGTGGATAAACCCATCGATCTCAAGCAGGTGGTAAATACCAATAAGTGTCTTGTTCACGTCGATGTCTTTGGCGATAAGATTCTTGTTACTTCCTGCATTGACAACCTCCTCAAGGGTGCTTCCGGACAGGCTGTTCAGAACATGAACCTCATGTTTGGATTGGAAGAATCTGCAGGGCTCCGATTGAAACCAGTTGCGTTTTAATAGAAGCGATAGATAACAGAGTACAACTGCCCTCCGCATTGTATGCACAAAGTACTATCTCCGCAAGGTAGTTGTACTCTGTTATCTGTACTCTGTTATCTGTACTCTAAACTTGTACTCTAAAAAAGGACTAAACTTATGACTCTCTACCCCGTATATCCCCTCTTTGATATTAATATTGTGAAGGGCGAAGGTTGTCGTGTGTGGGACGATAATGGCACGGAATATCTCGACCTTTATGGTGGTCATGCCGTTATCTCTATCGGACACAGCCATCCCCATTATGTTGAGAAATTAACCCAGCAGTTAAACCAAATTGGTTTCTATTCCAACTCCGTTATCAACCGTTTGCAAGAACAATTGGCTGAGCGTTTGGGTAAAGTCTCAGGTTATGATGACTACCGTCTTTTCCTCGTCAACTCAGGTGCTGAGGCCAACGAGAATGCTTTGAAACTCGCTTCCTTCCATACGGGCAAGAGTCGCGTGCTCTGTGCGCAGAAGGCCTTTCACGGACGCACCTCACTTGCCGTAGAAGCAACGGACAATCCTAAGATTGTGGCACCCATCAATGCCAACGGTCATTGCACCTTCCTTCCCCTCAACGACCTTGCAGCCTTTGAGGCAGAACTCCAGAAGGGCGATGTGGCTGCCGTAATCGTAGAATGCATCCAGGGTGTAGGCGGTATTCGTCTCGCTACGAAGGAATTTATGCAGGGACTTCGCCGTGCTTGTACCGAAACTGGGGCAGTGCTCATCTGCGACGAAATCCAGTGCGGTTATGGTCGAAGTGGTAAGTTCTTCGCCCATCAGCATCTCGACGTAAAGCCCGATTTGATTACCTGTGCCAAGGGCATAGCCAACGGTTTCCCCTGCGGAGCCGTGCTCATTGCGCCCCATTTTGAGGCCTCCTTTGGTCAACTTGGCACTACCTTTGGCGGCAACCACTTGGCATGTGCTGCAGCTCTCGCCGTGCTTGACGTGATGGAGCAAGAATTCCTCGTTGACAATGCAGCAAAGGTAGGCGATTATTTGATCGCTGAACTCAAAAAACTTGAAGGCATCGTCGAAGTCAGAGGTATGGGCATGATGATTGGCATTGAATTTGCCGAACCCATCAAGGCCATGCGCACCGCCCTTGTCAAGGAACAACACGTCTTTACTGGATGTGCTGGCACCAATATCCTTCGCCTCCTTCCCCCGCTCACGCTCACCATGGAGCAAGCTGCAGACTTCATGCAGCGCCTCCGTCGTGTGATCAATCCCTCCGAGTAATCTCTCGTGAGGAACTAGAATATCCTATTCAAGTGAACCCCAGAAGTCAACAACATTTCTGGGGTTCATTTCTGTTAAGGGGCTGTCTGAGATCGTGAAATGGTCATTTTCGCCCTTTCGAGGTGTCCGAAACCTTCAAAATGGTTATTTTCTCGATTTCCGAGTGGTCTTAGTCTGCTAAATATGCAAAATATACGAAAAGAGACTGTGCCGTAAATAGATTACGATACAGTCTCTTTGATGTGTCAAGTGTGTCATGATGCACACCTGTGTGGTATGTATTTCAAGTACGTTGAAATGCGTGTTTATTCGCTCTTTTCACGACGTGGACGGCGTTCGCCATCTGCAGCTTCACGACGTGGGCGACGTGGGCGTTCTTCCCAACCTTCGGGCTTTTCTTCGAGCACGCGGTGTGAGAGGCGGAATTTGCCTGTCTTGGGGTCGATTTCAAGGAGCTTCACGCTGATGGTGTCACCTTCCTTAAGTCCTGATTCTTCAACGCTTTCAAGGCGCTTCCAAGAGATTTCAGAGATGTGGAGCAAACCTTCCTTGCCTGCCATGAATTCTACGAAGCAACCGTAGGGCATGATGCTTACAACCTTTGCGTTGTACACTTCGCCTACTTCGGGAATGGCTACGATAGCCTTAATCTTTGCGATTGCAGCTTCGATGCTTTCCTTGTTAGGACCGCTCACTTGGATCTTACCTACGCCGTCAGCTTCTTCGATAGTGATGGTAGCACCTGTTTCTTCTTGCATACCCTGAATAATCTTACCGCCCGGGCCAATTACAGCACCGATGAATTCCTTAGGAATAGTCATCACTTCGATACGTGGAGCATGCGGCTTCAAGTCTGCGCGTGGTTCTGCGATACATTCTGTCAACTTGTTCAAAATGTGTTCGCGTCCAGCCTTAGCTTGCATCAATGCCTTTTCGAGGATTTCGTATGACAAGCCGTCTACCTTGATATCCATCTGAGTAGCTGTGATACCATCCTTAGTACCAGTAACCTTGAAGTCCATATCGCCCAAATGGTCTTCATCACCAAGGATGTCAGACAATACAGCGTACTTGTCTTCGCCTGCGTTCTTGATAAGGCCCATTGCGATACCAGATACTGGCTTCTTCATTGGAACACCTGCATCCATCAATGCCAAAGTACCTGCACAAACAGTAGCCATAGAAGAAGAACCGTTTGATTCGAGGATGTCTGACATCACGCGGATAGTATATGGATAGTTTGCAGGAATCATGCCCTTCAATGCACGCCATGCCAAGTGACCGTGACCGATTTCACGACGGCCTACACCACGTTGTGCCTTTGCTTCACCTGTAGAGAACGGAGGGAAGTTGTAGTGCAACAAGAAACGTTCCTTGTGCTGGTCGAGTACATCGTCCACCATCTTTTCGTCCAACTTGGTACCCAAAGTAACAGTACTCAATGACTGAGTTTCACCACGAGTAAAGATAGAAGAACCGTGAGGACCTGGCAATGGATCAACTTCACACCAGATAGGACGGATTTCAGTAGTCTGACGACCGTCGAGACGCTTGCCTTCGTCCAAGATGCAACGACGCATAGCTTCCTTTTCTACATCGTGGTAGTACTTGTTGATCAATGCTTCCTTTTCTTCCAATTCTTCTTCAGTGAACTGAGCCTTGAATTCTTCGCGGATAGCTTCGAAAGCTTCGCCACGTTCGTGCTTGTTGCGGTTGCCTGATGCAGCGATGGCATAAGCCTTGTCGTAACATGCAGCGTGAACAGCCTGACGGAGTTCTTCGTCGTTTTCTTCGTGGCAATATTCGCGCTTCACGGTAGAACCTACTTCTTCCATCAATTCCATCTGAGCCTTGCAGTGTGTCTTGATAGCTTCGTGAGCCACCTTCAAAGCTTCGAGCAAATCCTGTTCGCTCACTTCGTCCATTTCACCTTCCACCATCATGATGTTTTCATAAGTAGCAGCAACCATCAAGTCCATATCTGCCTTTTCGAGTTGGTCGAAAGTAGGGTTGATAACAAACTTACCGTCGATGCGAGCTACGCGAACTTCTGAGATAGGACCGTTGAACGGAATGTCAGAAACAGCGAGAGCAGCCGAAGCAGCCAAACCAGCCAAAGCATCCGGCATGTCTACACCGTCAGCTGAGAAAAGGATGATGTTAACATAAACTTCTGCGTGGAAGTTATCTGGAAACAAAGGACGCAAAGCGCGGTCTACCAAACGGCAAGTCAGGATTTCATAATCTGAAGCCTTGCCTTCTCTCTTGGTAAAGCCACCCGGGAAACGTCCGAATGCTGAATATTTTTCTTTATACTCTACCTGTAACGGCATGAAATCAGTACCGGGAACTGCATCTTTTGCTGCACAAACAGTAGCAAGCAACATGGTGTTTCCCATGCGAAGCATTACAGAACCGTCTGCCTGTTTTGCCAGCTTTCCCGTTTCGAGCGTGATGGTTCTTCCATCAGGAAGCTCGATCGTCTTAACAATAGGATTGATCATAAAAATGTATTATTATAAAATTTTTATCTAAAATTCGGGCAAAGATAGGTATTTATTCTTTTATTAAGGTGCTTCTTTCGCAAAAAGTTGGAATTCTTGTCATTTTTTTCATTTTAACATTCAAGAACGGTCATAAATGCTTTGTTAAACCATGAAAAGGCGTATCTTTGCACCGAATTTAATTAGAAACGCACACTTTTATAAAATTGAAGATGAAAAAAGTTGTATATTTTTTGCTTGCACTTGTTTTGGTAGGCCTGGAAGCATGTGATAACGGACCTAAATTCAAGGTTCAAGGTGAAGTTTCTGGCGCAGCAGACAAAACGCTTTATTTTGAAGCGTCAGGTTTGGAAGGAATCGTGGTACTTGATTCTGTTGAGTTGGGAAGCGATGGTTGTTTCGATTTTGCTCAAGCTCGTCCGGAGGCACCTGATTTTTATCGTCTGCGATTGGAGGGTAAAGTCATTAATTTTTCTGTTGATTCCACAGAAACGGTGAGTGTGAAGGCTACTGCTGATAAATTTGATACAGCATATGAAATTGGAGGATCCGTAAGTAACCAAAAAATCAAAGAGTTGGTTTTGTTGCAAGGTGAGTTGCAGAACAAGGTGGATAAGTTGACACAGAATCGTGATATTCCTGCTGGTATTGCACAGCAGACTTTGTCAGCTCTTGTCAATCAATTTAAAGACAAAGTGAAGAAGGAGTATATTTTTACAGCCCCTAATACGACCTATGCATATTTTGCATTATTCCAAATCAAAAGGCAACTTTATATCAGAAGAAAAGCGAACAATTTTGGAATGAACACATTCCGCGTTGGCAATTTCGCACATCCCGTTCTCTTTTACAAAAACCGGAAGCCGGATCCCCGATGCCATCAACAGCACTCCGACCAGAATTGCCAGAATGTTTGTATTTAATAATATCTTTTTCCATTGAATCTATTATATTTTTATATCTGTTTTCACTTTCCGATATTATTTTTTCAGGTGCTTCTTTTACCGAGGTGTTGATATAATCAACTGTAAGTCTGTCCATGTAATCACCCTTTAAAAATATTTGCCGTAAAAATCTTTAATCTGTTCTTTTCGCTTTATTATTTCATCAAATGAGGAAATATATTCATAGGGATATTTCATATTGATTACTCGCTCAATTCTCCCTGTAACTGCCGCAATAATCTTAGAAGATGCTCCCGCACCACAAGCGGCTATTGTATGCAAATCTTCCATCATATAAAGGTTATACGCGCAAATTTTTTCAGGAAGGGAAAAACCAATATTTTCTCCATTAGACACCGTATTCTTCTGACGATACATATAATATGGAGCCAAACCTTCATTTCGCAATACATCATATGCATCGTCCAGCATCCGCTGGACTCGGTCATTTTTTGGATCAAAATGCGTTCCGTCGCCATAGAGTTTTGAAGAACGCTTGATCGACAATGTATGGATTGTGATATTATCAACCCCCGCGGAAAGAACGTCTTTCAACGATGCCGCAAATGATTCCTCTGTTTCTCCCGGCAGACCCGCAATTAAATCGGTGTTAATACTATCAAATTGAAATTTCTTTGTCAAGGATACCGCATCTAAATACTGTTCCTTGGTATGGCGTCTGCCGATAGCAGAAAGAATTTCATCGTTGGTCGTTT
>CALCHM010000133.1 GCA_937901345.1 uncultured Prevotella sp.
TCCTGTGGAACTTGCCCTGGGCTTGGCGCTCACTGGGCTTTCAGCCCGACTGCCCCGCACGGTCTTTCTCCTTTAATCCTGCTTCGCAGTCTTTACCTCCTTCGCACCTCGGCAATTCAAGCAAGCTTGATTGCACTCGGTTTGGCGTCGGTTCTCATTTCTCATTTCAAAACTATGCTATTACACACCCTCAAAATCTCCCTCCGCAATCTGCTGAAATACAAAGTGCAGAACGCCATCTCCATTGCCTGTCTGGCGGTGGGTGTGGTGTGCTTTGCCATCACCGTGCATATTATGTTCAACTTTGCACGCAACTTATATTACAGTTCTATTGACCAAGGCAGGCCGGTGTTCACTATCTACGAGATGAGCGAAGAGGAATTCAAGAACACCGCCAAACATGATGCCAACGGAGCAGATAGACAATTGCCCACGGTGAACATCACCAAGGCATTTATCGACAGGCTGTATAGCATGAAACTGCCTGCCATGAAGGAGATTCATGGTATTGTCACTGTGATGGCCAACAACTTCGAATTCGAGGACAACACACCACAACCCAAGACATACCTTGCCACCTTTGCCCAGTGCTCGCCACGAAGATACCATTACCTCGGATACCGTTCGGCCATCACGGGCGAAAGGATACCCGAACTGAACGAAGGCGACGTGCTTATAACGGACGACCTCCGCGACAAGGTCTTTGGCAAAGGTGTGGACCCACGTGGTTTCAGAATACTCACCGAGATAGATGGCAGCCAGCGTACCATACGCGATGTGGTGAACATATCCGAACGCTTGGAGGATCATTACAACGATGCTATTATCTATTGCCAGAAGAACTTCATCGCTGAAACGCAATACAACCGCCTCAATAGCCTGCAGATAGAACTGGCCGAGGGCTACACGGCACAGCAGTTGCGCGAACAACTGGCGGGTGCCTTGCCCGAATACTTTGTGGCTCTGCGATGGAACGCATGGGATTGGAAGGACGAAGGTCTGTTCTATCTGACGATAATAGGTGTTGTGCTTTTGCTTGGAAGCAGTGTGCTGCTCATAGGTGCCGTGGGCTTCCTGAAGATGCAGTTGCAACTCTTCTCGCTCCGTGCCCGTGAGATGGCTCTGCGCCGAACAATGGGAGCAAAGCCACGACACCTGTTCCTGCTCCTCGTAACGGAAATGGCAATCATGTTCGCCTTTACGGCCATAGCCACGTTGTTGATCACCGTACAACTGTCGCGTTATGCCATGTCCATTATACAGAGGTTGAATGATGAAATCCTCTTCGATGTTGGAGTGATTGTGGAGACCGGCATGTGGATTTGCCTTGCCACATTACTTTGCTCCTTAGTGGTGGCTTTCATATCTTTGTATCGCCAGTTGCACAGTCCCGTGGGCATGCGAGTAGGCCGTAGCGGACATCCTCGCACCAAAGGACAAAGCGTGATGTTGGGCACTCAGTTTGCCATAAGCATGATGCTCACCTTTGCGGTGTTGGGTGCCTTCTATGCCCTTAACGTAATTGCCGAACAGGAATACGGAAGCCATACGGAGAACAAGGCGCCATACCGCAAGACACTTATGGCAAGCATGACGACAATGGACATTCGAGTACCCGACTTTGTCAACAAGATAGCACAGAACAAGGATGTGGAGCACATATCCAAGTGCATCTACTTCTGTTGCGAATCCGAAGGTCCCGAGGTGGACGAAGGACTGATAACGCATACGCTCAAGTACAAGAACACCGACGGAAGCATCAAAACTCATGCTTATAGTTTCCTTGCCTCCGATGAAGAACTCTTCGACTTGCTCGACATAGAAATCAGCGCAGACAAACCCAAGGACGAGAATCTGCAGAAGCATATCAGTGCCATATACGTTCGCACCGAAGATGTGGAGCGTCTGCGCGAGAAATGGAACCTGCACATAAGCAGCGATGTACAGACACGCAGACTTTACAAGGACCGTTCCTATACACTCATTGGCTATGCCCCTGCCCTCATAGGCTATCGTCCAGGTTCGCATAGCACACCATCGTTCTGGATGATAGAACCGGACATAACATGGCAGGACAAGTACAACCTGAATTCCTATACCCCCGATGCCAACTACCTCATCTTCCCCAAGGATGGGAAATACGCTAAGGTAGAAGATGCGTTTACCGACCTGTGGCGAGAGGCTCAGCCAGGCAATATGAACGACGTACCTGTGGACAACCTGTATGAAGAGTGGTTCAAGGGCATACGCATGCTGGAACTGATGCGCGAATTGTGTTTCCTCCTTGTTATCGTCTCCATCCTCTGCATCGTGGCAAGTGTCTACTCGGCTATCTCTCTTGAATCACGTGGCCGACAGAAGGAAGTGGCCCTGCGCAAGATTCATGGTGCCCACTCGTGGGACATCATGCGTCTGTTCGGCAAGTATTACCTGCGCCTGCTTCTCATCAGTGGAATCATTGTCGGCATACTCTCCATTGCCTTCATCACCATATTCGCTACTTTTGCCTTGGATGGCATAGAGAGCAAGGACTGGCTGATGATACTCTTCTACCTCATCCTCGCCATCCTTATCGTCGTAGCCGTCACCCTCATCACCATCAGCCACAAGATATGGAAGGTGAGCAAGATTCAACCCGCGGAGGTGGTGAAGAAGGAATAGATTTCGATGAGCGACGAGCGATTAGCTATTAGCGAATCAGATTACTCAGACTATTCGGATTACTCAGACTATTCAGACTCCAAGCGCTTCACTCTCCCCAGCGCGCGACCTTAGAGACCTTGACTCTCCAAGCGCGCCCATTCGGGCTGAAAGCCCAAAAGCACCCAGCCCAGGGCAAGGCGAACAAAGTGAGCCGACACCCTGGGTGAACAAAATCCCGAATGGTGCGCCCTACAGGGGCAAAAGCAAAACGTCAATCATCAAAGCTTTTGCTCTTTCAGAGCGCACTTCCTCCTACACTTCAACCCAGGGCGCCGTTCCTGTGGAACTTGCCCTGGGCTTGGCGCTCACTGGGCTTTCAGCCCGACTGCCCCGCACGGTCTTTCTCCTTTAATCCTGCTTCGCAGTCTTTACCTCCTTCGCACCTCGGCAATTCAAGCAAGCTTGATTGCACTCGATTTGGCGTCGGTTCTCATTTCTCCTTTCTCATTTCAAAACTATGCTATTACACACCCTCAAAATCTCTCTCCGCAATCTGCTGAAATATAAATTGCAGAATGCCATCAGTATTCTTGCCCTTGCCGTGGGCATGGTCACACTCGCGGCTACGCACTTTGTGGTCAAACACATGGGACCTCCTGCCATTACTGAAGAACCTTATTATGAACGCACCTATGTGGCTGAACTCAGCAAAGGACAAAAAAATTATGGTATCACCATGGAGGATGGTACGCAAGACTGGACGTTTGTTTTCACTCGCATCAGCACCGAAATGGACGATGCGCTCTTCTCGGGCGGACCCTTGCCCGGTGTGGAGAAAGTGACGCACAATGCCTCCCTGGGCGGTATCACAATGGGCGGAAGCATGACCTTTACCTTGCCCGACGGAAGCGAACGCACGGGAGCATACCATTATTATGTGACGCAGGCTGAGGACCTCAACTTCTGGGGCATCCGCTCGGCGCTGACGGGCGAGAAAATTCCCGTGCTGGGCGATAAAGAAATCGTCATCGGCGAAATGCATGCGCGCGAGATTTTTGGCAACGAGAATCCCGTAGGCTGTAGCGTGCTTATGAATCACGATGGCAAATGGAAAACATTCACCATCCGCGATGTCTATACCTCAGAGCGCATTGCCGACGGCGTGAGCGACGGAATGTACACCTATGTGGAAGGAGCGAAGGACTATTACCATATCAATTATGGTCTTGTCTTGGAGGAAGGAGTCAACCCCAAGGACGTCGAGGCAGAGATGACGCGCCGCCTGAAAACGCTTGACCCGCAATTCAGCGCACGCCTCACGCCCCTGAGTGAAAAGATAGACGAGAAAACGGGCCACATGAGTGTTACCCGCACCATTGTTTACCTTATCAGTTCGCTCATCCTCGCAGCCGCCTTGATTGGTTTCCTGAAAATGCAGTTGCAACTCTTCCGTATGCGTCAGCGCGAAGTTGCCTTGCGCCGTGTGCATGGAGCCAAAAGCGGCAGCATCTTCCGCCTCTTTGCCTGCGAAACACTCTTCACCTTCGTGTTTACAGGCATCGTAGCAGGCATTCTTGCCACCTTACTCATCGACTTTGCCAATGCCTCGCTCACGACTTACTTAAATGAATTTGGTTGGCACATCGAGGGTGTTTACGAAACTGTGGCGGTGATACTTTTGGCTGTTGTGCTCATCAGTTTCTTCGTCGTGTGGCTCACCGTCCGCTCCATGATGCACCAGCGCCAAAGCATGACGATGCAGTTGCAACGCAGCCGTAGTCATGCCCTGCGCAACACGATGCTGGGTATACAGATTGCCATCTGCATCCTCTTTGTGGGAGGAAGCATTGCCCTGACGCATTTCAGCGAACTGGCATTAAAGGAAATGAATGTGCCGGAGAATGATGACTTCTACAAGGAGTGCATCATCGTACGCCCTTACAATGGTCCTTTAGAGTCTCCTAAATTACTGGAATACTTGCGCACAGAGGCGCAGGACGTGGAGCGTTTCATCCCCATGAATCACGATTTTCTCGAATCAAAGGAAATTCAAGAAGATTCCGTGGCCGACGAAGAACAGGGAACTGTCTTTATACGCGAGTGCATGGTGAACGACACCGCTATTTTCGACTTTTGGAACCGCTCTATCAACTGGATTCTTCCCCCGGAGGAGCGCCACGATTGCATCCTGATGAACGACTCGCTCTATGCCATGATGGAAAGATACGGCTTTAATAGCAATGGTTGGTTCCTGCCTATCGACAGGCAACCTCTGCGCATCGGTGGCACGTTCTCCACTTGGCCTTATGCGAATAAGACCCACATTACGCAAAGGTACCAAGTGGTACACCTGGGCAATTGGCGCGACGAGGAGATTACCGAGATTATCGTCCAACCCAAGGAGGGTGCTTACGACCGCGTCTTTGCCGACCTCACCGAGGCCATGCAACGCATCAACCCCCAACCTTTAGAGCAACGTGTGACAAACCTGCGCGATGCGCTCGACGACGAAATCTTCTTCATCGAAATCATGCGTGATGCCTCGTGGATACTCTCCAGCATCTGCCTCGTCATCTGCCTCATGGGCATCTGGAGCACTATTGCCCTCGACACGCGCTCACGCCAAAAAGAA
>CALCHM010000134.1 GCA_937901345.1 uncultured Prevotella sp.
CCAACAAGCGCTTCCAGGTTGAGTTCAGGAAAGCTGTAATCTGTTCACGGTTGGCATCACTCATTTCTGTACAAATAAAGGGTTCTACAGCACTCTTGTAAGTACCCACGCGGAACACCTGCATGTCAACGCCGAGCTTTTCAAGCAATTCCTTGTAGAAGATGGGCTGAGAAGCAAGTCCCTTCCATTCCAACATTCCCGAGGGGTTCATCATAATCTTATCCGCAACAGATGACAAGTAATAACCGCCCTGATTATAGATTTCGGCGTAAGCAAGGATGAACTTTCCGCTCTCCTTAAAGTCTACTAACGCCTTGCGGATTTCTTGGATCGTAGCTGCTTCCGTGTTCAACACTCCGCCCTTAAGGTAAATACCCTCAATCTTGGAATTCGTTTTAGCTTCACGAATAGCTACAAGGATGTCGTCTAAACCTTGAGATTCGGCATAACCACCTCCCATAAGTTTATCTAGGGGATTGTCTTCTGCACGTTCTTCAACAGTTGCATCTAAATCAACACAGAGTACACTATGCTCCGTAATCGTTGCAGGCACGTCGCCCACCGAGACAATCGCTCCAAGGACGCCAAAGAAAATCATTGTGGCAAAGATGGAAGTAACAACACCACCAATAACAACTGCTAACAATGCTTGTAAAAAACCATAGAACCAAGATTTGCGTTCTACTACATATTTTACCTTCATGGGTTGTGTTTGTTCTGACATAGTTTTAATGTTTATTGTGCTTGTGAATGCCACCCAATAACACATCATCGGCAGCAATTCAGATGAATATTATCAGTTTATTTCGTCAATAGTCACTTCTACGGGACAATGGTCAGACCCAAAAACATCGGCATGGATTTTTGCCCCAGTGAGTTTCTCGCGCAAACGTTCGGAAGTCAGGAAATAGTCAATACGCCACCCTACGTTCTTCTCTCTTGCATGGAAACGATAACTCCACCAAGAATAGGCGCCTTCAAGAGTAGGATAGAAATGACGGAAGGTGTCGACAAATCCCACACTGAGGAGTGTGTCAAACTTACCACGTTCTTCGGGTGTAAATCCAGGATTCTTATGATTACCCTTGGGATTTTTAAGGTCTATTTCCTTATGCGCCACATTCAGGTCGCCACAAACCACAACAGGTTTAACAGCATCCAAACTTTGCAAGTAAGCGCGAAAATCATCTTCCCACTGCATGCGATAATCCAAGCGTTTGAGACCATCCTGGGCGTTGGGCGTATAAACCGTCACCATGTAAAAATCAGAAAATTCCAAGGTAATAACGCGTCCTTCCATATCGTGCTCTGCAATGCCGATTCCGTAAGCAACCGAAAGAGGTGCTTTACGAGAAAATATTGCAGTGCCTGAATAACCTTTTTTTTCGGCGTAGTTCCAATAGGAAGTGTACCCCTCAAATTGCAGGTCTAGTTGCCCAGCCTGCATTTTTGTTTCTTGCAGACAGAAGATGTCGGCATCCAATTGTTGGAATATATCGCGGAATCCCTTGTCGCAGCAGGCACGAATGCCATTGACGTTCCAAGAAATAAATTTCATCGTGTAGACTATTAGTGAGTTTCCACGCAAAAATACTTAAAAACTTTCACCTCTCCGCGTTTTGCCACGGAAATTCTGTAACTTTGCTTCAAATTAAAGCCTAGCAAGCATGAAACATCTACTTTGTATTCTACTTTTCAGTATATCTATTCCCCTTATAGCCCAACCTAAGGCACATTTCACTTCTCTTGAACAAAATCTAGGTGACATTGGATGGGAAATGCCTTCGAGCGCCACATTTGAACTGACCAATAAAGGCGACAAACCATTACACATTCTCCGTGTGCGTACGGATTGCGGTTGTACGGCCGTAGAATGGTCACGCGAAGCCATTGCTCCAGGACAGACAACAAAGATTCGTGTGTCTTACGACGCTAAATTGTTGGGATCGTTCGAAAAATTGGTTGCAATCACCACCGATGCCGACACACGTCCAACTTATCTACACTTAAAGGGGCGTGTAAAGAAGGATCTGACGTTCAACTCCAACGATTACGAAATTCATATCGGCGATTTCCATCTCAGCACGGATAACATTGAGTTTGATGATGTTAAGAAGGGGACAACACCGAAGTTTACACTGAATGTCATGAACGGGTCTTCCCATGCACTTCATCCAGCCTTAATGCACATGCCCGATTACCTCACTGCTGTTAGTTCTCCAGAATTTATCCCTTCCGGGAAAACAGGAGAAATCACGTTTATTCTCAACAGCGACCTTGTTAAAGACTATGGGTTGACGCAGAAGACCATCTACTTGAGTCGCTTCTTGGGAGACAAGATTTCAGAAGAAAACGCGCTCAACGTTGCTGTAACTCTCTTGCCTGCACAACGCTCGACAACAGGAAAATATACTTATGCGCCACGCATGGAACTTTCCGACACCACGCTAACATTCCCCACATTCGGAAAAAAGAAAAAACTCTCACAAACCATCCGCATTAAAAATACGGGTAATGCTCCGCTCAACATCAGTCGATTACAAGTGTACAACTCGGGAATTGGCGTATCGCTCAACAAAAGCATAATCCAACCTGGCGCACAAGCAAAACTCAAAATTACGCTTCACAACACGGAACGCAAACGCGGTAAGCGCGCTGTACTGCTTATCACGAACGATCCCGTTCAACCAAAGTTTACAATCAAATTAAAACAGCAGGGGGAGAAATAATCCCCCCCCTTCCTAATCAACCACTGAACTTTTCAGACCACTTATGATAAACATTATTTGCGCTTTAGCAGAAAACAACGCTATAGGTTTTGAAAACCGCTTGCTTTACCGTTTAAGCAACGACTTGCGACGTTTCAAAGAATTGACTTCTGGTCACACCGTTATCATGGGACGCAAAACATTTGACTCTCTCCCCAAAGGTGCGCTACCCAATCGTCGTAACATTGTGCTCACACGCCAGCAAAATGTAACCATTCCTGGTGTAGAGATTTTTCATAGTCTCCCCGAAGCCCTTGAAGCATGCAGCACGGATGCCGAAATTTTCATCATGGGCGGCGAAACGGTTTACTCCGAAGGACTAGCACATGCTGAACGCCTCTACTTGACACACGTTCATCACACTCCCACCAATGCAGACGCATTTTTCCCTGAAATCAGCACGGAAGAATGGACTGCCACAGAGACTACAAAGTATGAGGCTGATGAAAAGAACGAATGCCCCTACTCTTTCACCACCTACGTACGCAAGTAAACAGTAAGAACATACACAACAAAAAAAGACTCAGCGAAAACTTACACGTGTAAATTCTCGCTGAGTTTTTTGTTGGGGTACCCGGACTCGAACCAGGAAAGACAGGACCAGAATCTGTAGTGTTGCCAATTACACCATACCCCAAACGTTAGGTGTGAACCAAGATGCCCTCTTGATTCGGCGGCAAAAGTACAAACTTTTTTTATTCTGACAAACTTAGCACCCTTATTTTTTCTTTTCTTGTACAAAAAAAACAGGAGGTGCGCTCCGTGGAATGGGGAGGCGCCTCCTGTTTGGGTGGGTTCAACCCTGTTGGTGTGTTTGAAACGGGGTTGGGGTTTTATGCATTACTTGACAACTACCTTTGTGCCGTTCACGATGTAGATGCCTGGGCGCGTTGCGCTGTCAGTGCGGCGACCGCTGAGGTCGTAGGTTGTTGCGCCCTTTTCATCGAGGTTTGCACCGATGATGGCAGTGGGGACTTCGACGTCGCTTTCCTGGAATTCCCATGTGCAAGCGCCCCAGAAATCTTTGAGGAGGATGTATTGCCAAGAGTTGGGGTTGGTGTACCAACTTGCTGAGCCGCTGTCGTTGATGATGCAGATGCCCGTCTTACCGTCGAGTGTGCGTTCTTCAAGAGTCCAGAGGTATTCCTGACCGAGTTTTACGGCAGTTTCACCGCTGTGTGCAGTGGGATAAGCGGCAGTTTCTGTTGCCTTGTTGTAGATGACAATCTTGCCGTTGTTCTTCTTTTCAATGCGCCAGAGGAAGCGGTCGGCGTCAGACTTGTCTGCGGGTACAACTAAGAGCGATGAAGCGTTGGCAGCTGCGTACTTGCCGAACCATACGTTGCGGATGTAGTAGTAGCAATCTTCCTTGAGACTCTGCGCGATGCTAGTGCGCTCCATTGCTTGGAACTGCTGGTAGATGGCGAGGAATGCCATGTACTGTGCTTCGCTTACGGCGCCAGCTTCGAGGGCAGTCTTTGCGGGAGTGATGAGTTGCGCTTGGAGGAAGTCGAGGGCATCCTGCGTGTACTGGTTCATTTCACCTGGCTTCGCCTTGATAGTGAGGATTTCGCACTTCTTCACGAGGCCTTGGAGTTGTGCTGAGAAGTCAACCACTTCAACGATGGTCCATGTGCCGTTGTAGCAGAGTGCAGCTTCGTCCTTAGCGTAAACGTCGCCTGAACATTCTGCGCTGAGACGCTTCACCTTGCCTGTCATTGCGGCATTGTAGCCGTCAACTGAAGAAATGGTAACAACGCCAGGGAGGTATGTGAAGTTTTGAGTAGCGATAGTAGCCTTGTCGATGCGAACGGCAGTGCCTTCGCCTTCAGCAACAGTGATGGGCGTGTTGTAGTTGCCCATGGTGAGTTTGTTGCCGCTGTAAAGGTTTGTCATGATGAAACCGCCTTCGGTAGCGGTGAACTGCCAGAGTTCTTCGGGTTCCGTCTGGGGTGTGTAGTGGAAGCGCACCTTGCCATCCTTTTCGTACATGGTAGAACCCATGTACTGGCGCTTGTAGTAAGTAGATGCCGAAACAATCTGGTACGTCTTTCCAGTCTGCGGCATGACTACGGGTGCAGCCTTGTAAGCATCGAGTGCCGTCTGGAGTGCTTCGAGTTTTTCTGCATCACTTGTTGCAGCGTCGTAAGCATTCTGAAGTGCATCGTAGAGATCGGCAGCGGGATAACCAACGGCACCGCGTACGCTGTTCTTCAATACGTCTGCAGCATCGCGAACGAGTTGTTCTTCTGCAGTGTATTCTGTGGGTTCGATGAAGTGCTTGCCGTACTTATAGTCGAGCGCGTCGAGGATTTCGTCGTGCGTCTGCATACGGCGGTAGAAACCTACCCAGTCCTTCTTTGCTGTGGGCAACCAACCGATTTCGGCAAGGGCGAACATACGGGGAAGGAGTTGGTATTCCACTTCGTCGATGTCGTTGGTAGTTTCTGTCCACATGTTACCCTGTACACCGAGGGCGAATTCTTCACGTCCTGAAAGGTTGCTGAGGGGGTTGAAGGTGTAAATCTCATCGATGGTATTCACGAAGTTGTCGCCGTCGCTCCAACCACCGTTGTAGAGTTCGTCAACGAAACGGTCCTTAACGTAAGCCTGGAGGAAGTCGAGGTAGAGCACCTGGTAAGGTACGATGATGGACTTCATGCCGCGGTCGGCAGCCTTTCCGCTGAAACCAATGCCGTTCCATGCCATCACTACGGGCTTGATTTTGTTGTTGTCGTTCCAGTGTGCCAAGAGTTCGTCCCACACGACGATGTCGCGGTTGTACTTTTCCTTAACATACGTACCGAGTTCTTCTACCAACCAACTCTGCAACTGATGTACGCCATCAAGGCCGAGTTCTTCCACACGCTTCAAACAAAGTTCGTTTTTCGCCCATTGTTCTGTGGGACATTCGTCACCACCGAAGTGGATGTATTGGTGGGGGAACACTTCTGCGAGGTTGTCCATGATGCACTTGAGGAAGTCAATCACACGGTCGTCGCCAATGTTCAAGACGTCGTGAGAAATACCGCCGGGGATGCGCACTTCATATTTCTTCGTGGGGTCGCAACTGAACTCGGGATATGCCGTAACAGCAGCAACCATGTGACCGGGAAGGTCAACTTCGGGCATGATTTCAATGTTGCGTGCAAGAGCATACGCCACAACTTCCTTCAAGTCTTCCTTAGAATACCACATGCCGCGACCGTATTCCGTGTCGTCGAAGAACTGCTGACCGTCGCCAGGATTACTGAACGAACCTGAGCGAATGGCACCCACTTCTGTGAGTTTGGGATATTCGGGGATTTCGATGCGCCATCCCTGGTCGTCAGTCAAGTGCCAGTGGAAGCGGTTCATCTTGTAGAGTGCCATGATGTCGAGCACCTTCTTTACTTCTTCCTTGTTAAAGAAGTGGCGTGCGATGTCGAGCATGTAACCGCGGTGACCGAGGTGGGGTTTGTCGGTGATGGCAACGTAGGGGAGGGTCCAATCTGCGCCACTCTTTGCTTCAGAAAGGAAGAATTCGCGAGGCATCAACTGCTTCAAAGTCTGAAGACCATAGAACCAACCAGAGAATTCAGACGCCTTGATTTCCACACCCGCTTCAGTGATGTTAAGCGTGTAACCTTCTTTGGGTTGTGTGGCATCTGTGCCAAACCAAATTTCACCCTGACCGGCAGTTTCACCTGCCTGCTTCACTGCCAACTCAATGCCTGATGCCACCTTGAGCTGCGCCGCAAACGCTTCTGCGTGTTCCTTCATCTGTTCGCCCGTGTAGGCAATCGCAGTGAGGGTGTTGACATTGAAGCGTGCTTCGTCGTTGGTGATTGTCAACGATGCGGGGTAGGGGATGATAGAAATCTTTCCGAGTTCTTCAAACGCCTTCACTTCAACGAACTTCACGGGGTTGTTCTGGTCGTTAGAACTATTCCAAAGACCTACACCGCGGTTTTCTGCAGGACCTCCCCAAAGGTTAAATGATACGTCTGAGTTGCCCATGGGATGAATTTCAAACGCTCCGCTATAGGTGCTAAAGGGAGTTTCGGTGATGGTGAACTTAGATACTTTGCCTGCAGTTGAAGTAGCCGCATGTACCTTTTGGTTGAGACTTGCTTCACCTACATAGAGGGTCAATCCCTTTTTGTTCGTAAACTGGTAACCGTCGGTTTCGTTACCCGTAATCTTCCACTGCTGAGCGTCGTTTGCAACAGGAGCAGACGTGGTGATTTCAGCACCACTTGAGGCTGCTGTTAAAGCATTGCCACCATTCATAAACTGAATGAGATACCACTTAGTGGTTTCGCCGTCGCTGATTGTGGGAAAACCCTGTGCCAAAAGGCTCATGCATCCGCAGAACAGGCACGACAGCATCATCGCAATTTTTTTCATAGAATTATAGTGAGTTAGAAATGAATATTTTCTTGTTAGAGGAGTTTTCAACTGCCCCTTGAATGGGCAAATCATCATTCTCACCTTTTTACGGGTTTGAGAATGATGATTGCTGCTATTGCATGTTTACTTAACGATAAACTTCTTACCGTTTGCAATGTAGATACCCTTGGGGAGCGAAGTGGGGTTGGTTGTGCTACCTACAACGACGCCTTGGATGTTGTAGATAGACGTGTCGCCAGTTGCTTCACTTTGGGGCATGCTGGGGAGTTGTTCGATTCCTGTTGTTGCTTCCTTAAGGTAAGAGAAACGGAGGGTGTAAGAATAAGTGCCACTTGCAGGAAGCACGTACTTGCTCAATACACCAGCACCGCAAGAACCGTTACCCACACCGAGTTGTGCTACGTCGAAGTTTACGTAAATGTCGTTTGACGCATCCATCTGCCATTGGTGGAGGTAGTTGTGCATGTAGGCATCTGTGTAGTTGTCGATGGTCATGTTTACCTGACCTTCTGTTTCAACATTAATACCGTCGCCATTTGCGCTGTAGAATGTCACCCAACGCACATCCTGGCGGTCGCCACTTGTTTGTGGGCGTACATAATCAACGTGGAAATCCTTCACCGCGCGGTTGTAAATACCGAGGTCAGCACCTTGCTTACGGTCGATAGTGTTGTCGAGCGGACCGCGTGCATAGTATTCCGTCATTGCCAAGTCGGGGTTCAACTGCATTTGCATGCCGATACGGCGAAGTGCGTTGCTGTTGGGGGTATATTGCGCATTGAGATCAACTGTTCCATCGCGATTTACGGTGTACACAAACTTGTAGTTACACAAGTTGCCCGAAGCCGTTTCTGTAATGGTCACCGTTGCGCCGTCTCCACTTTCCTTTACACTGAACGAGCGGTTGGTGATACCGTTTTCAGAACTGTAGTAGGGGTCTGTGCCATAAGGTGCATCGTTTTCAATCCAGCGGTAGTTGCTATATGCGGGCGCTGTTTTGCCACCGCTATTTGCAGCAATTACGTCCAATCCACCCATATTCCAGTAGGTAATACCGTTTGTTGTATTGACCTTCATGCTCATGTCTTCGCCTTCGATGTAGTAGGTTGTGCCGCTCTTTGTCACCTTAAGCGGAGTGCCTGCCGTAGCGTCAGCAGCATCGAGTTTGTTACGCTCGTTGAGTGTGAACTGTGTGCTTGCAATCGCGTGACCCACTTCTGCCCATGAGGTCGCTTGAGAAAGACATACAGAAACGTTCAGCAGATATTCACCGTTGTTCAAATTCGTGGTGTAAGGAATCGTAATGTCCTTGAATGTTGACGTAGGAATAGAGGGAAGCGTCAAACTTCCGCTTTCCACTTCAAAACCTTCGTGAAGCACTTTCCAATTAAGCGTCAATCCTTCAAGGTCCATGCTTTCGTACTTGTTGGAGATGCGGAGCACCTTTGCTGTCTTATTGAAGTTGCCAAACTTGATGTATTGGTAGATGCGCTTCACTTCAGCAAGTTTACCTGTAGGTTGGCGGTCGGCAGTGATGACACCGTTGTTTACGAAGTTACCCTGGTGGGGCGCTTCGGGATAGTCGTAACCATTGCGATACTTGTTGAAACCATTCACCTTGAGTTCACCTGCTTGAATGTCCTGAGATGCAACGATGGCCTGGTCCACCCAGTCCCAAATACAACCACCCATACCATTCTTACTGCTTTCCATCACGTCCCAATACTCCTTGAGGTTACCCACTGAGTGACCCATGGCGTGAGCATACTCACACATGAAATAGGGTTGCCCCTTGCGGTCAACGTCCCACTCTACAGTAGGCACGTCTCGGTACATGACGCTATAAATATCCGTAGGAGACGTTCCTGCACGAGTTGCGCCTTCATAATGAATAGGACGAGGATCGAGTGCACGAGCAGCATTGTACGCGTGATTGAAGTTTACGCCGCCGTCACTTTCGTTGCCGAGACTCCAAGATACTACGCAGGGGTGATTTCTGTCTCGGAGCACCATGCGAGTGATTCTATCTACGATCGGTGCGCGCCAAGAAGATGCGATATGTATGCGACCACCGTTTGACCAGTTCTTGTGGAACTCAACGTCGGCTTCGTCCATCTGATACATACCGATGTAGTTCATCATGGCATTCATCTTCGGACTGCGGGGATAGTGACTTGAGCGAACCATGTTGACGTTGTTCTGCTTCATCAGCATGAGGTCGGTCCACATCGTTTCAATGTCCATTGTGCGTCCCATAATGGGATGTGTGTCTTGGGTATTCACACCCTTCATCAGCACGCGCTTGCCGTTTACCAAGAATTGGTTGTTCTTGATTGTCGCTACGCAGAAACCATAAGGCGTTGCTGTTACGCTTTCTTCCTTTCCTGCAGCATCCTTTTGGATCACTTCAACAGTGTAGAGTGTAGGATTGTCGCTTGTCCAGGGTTGGAGGTTTGACAGTCCTTCGAAAAGGATAGAAATGCTCTTCGCTGTTTCAGTTGCAGTAAAGTCTGCGCTGCCCGTTTGTGTCTGAAGCACATTGCCAGCGGGGTCGATGAGGCGCACTTCATATTGCTTACTTTCAGTGAGTCCGTCGCGGTTGTCTAGTTCCAACTTTACGGTGAGCGAACCTGAAGTGGCGTCGTCAGAAAGACTGCTCGCGATATAATGGTCGCGGATAAACACCTTAGGAACTGCCATGAGGTAAACATCACGGTGGATACCGCTCATGTGCCACATGTCTTGGCCTTCGAGATACGAACCGTCGGTCCAGCGAATGACGCGTACGGCGATATTATTATCACCTGTGCGAACGTGTTTGCTGACATCAAATTCTGCATCCATGTTGCCGCCTTCGGTGTAACCCACATACTGACCGTTTACCCATACGTAAGCGGCAGAGTAGATACCATCAAAGTGGAGCAATACGCGTTCCTTTTCCCAACCTTCGGGAAGGGTGAAATTGCGGCGATAACTGCCCACACTATTGTCCAATCCCTTGCGCATCGTTACGTAGGGAGGATTGTCGGTGAAGGGATAGTCAACGTTAATATAGAGCGGTTTGCCAAAACCATACATTTCCAAGCATCCGGGCACCTGCATTTGTTGCCAACCTGATGCATCCACGTTGTCGCCATAGAATTCTTCGCCAGGCATGGTGAGGTCTTCGTTGAGAACATTCCAAAGCAAGTTCCACGTGCCGTTAAGTGTCATCCAGCGCGAGCTCAACGTGGGGTCTAACCACGCCTTGCTGTAGCGCGCATCGGCACGCATGGCTGCTGTTGACTGGTAGGGAATGTAGGTGGCATGTCCCTTTTCCTTGTTTTGTTCAAACACATTTTCGTCTTGCCAATAGAGTCCTTGAGGCAAGTTGTCGTTGCTCACGCGAGTGAATGTAAAGTGTGTGTCGGTGCTTGTTGCGTCGCTTGTCAAGTAAACTTCTTCCGCTGCATTTACGGCAAAGTAGTAATATTCAAACTTAGGCGACCACTTTGAACCGACGTTCTTGCCCACCTTGAGTTGATAAGTCTCCTCGAGTCCCTCAACTTCTATGATTTCAAACATCTGGTTCCAGTTGGCTTCCTTGTCATTCTTTCCCTGACTCCACTGCAAGGGACCTACGCCTGCTTCAAATGCACAGTCAATACACTTACCGCAGTTTTCGTTCAACAGTTGGAACCATGTGGTTGAACCAGTCTGATAGACGGGAATGCTCAACTTCCACATTTGTCCGTAATTCTTTTCTGCAGCAGGCTCAACAATGATTTTAGCATCGTTTTCGTTGTTGCCGCCGTTAGAGATTACCTTACCTGTATTTACATTCTTAATTTGATAGGTGAAATAGGGTAGGGGCGAAATATTGTCCTTAACGTTCACCACTTCCTTGAGTTCAAAGTAAGTGCTCGTGTTCGTAAGTTCATTCTTCATCCAGAGTTCGCCATTCTCATATTCCGTAATGGCAAGGTTGGGATTTTCGGCACAGAGCAGTTGGATGGCCGAACCCGCGATGCCAGGTGAGTGGATTTTGAAAATCTGGTTCGTGTTGTTGAGATTGGGTTTCCAATGCAACAGTTTGCCGGGATTCTTGCTCTCCAAAGCCATGTCGATACTCAACTTTGAACCCATGTTGTAAAGTCCATAACTTTCCGTGTCGCCATTGCTAATTAGCGCCCATAACTGCGACTTGTCGTTTTCATCCAAGTCACCCATAATGATAGGCGCGTCGGGGGCATGATTCCCCGCATTGGTTACAGCCTTTCCCGTGTTGAACGACACAATGCGGTAGATGCTACCGATGGTCTGTGCACTTGCCGAAAGGGTAAAGAAACAGGTCAATGCAAGCAAGAACCACTGCTTGACCGAAATAAAATGAGGCTTTCTCATAGCACTAGTGTTATGTTTTTAAAATTGATATTCAATGTTTTCGACTACAAAACTACAAATATTATTCAGAAAATTCGACAGTAAGCATGGGATAAATCCTGCTGATCGAAGATTTTTGGAATCTCACCATCGCCCGATGTCGTTTTTTCGACGTGTTCAGTGTTGACAGACGGGAGACACAACTATTTAGGGAGGAATTTTATCTGTCGGGACGCCAAATGGAATACGTCTGGGAGAAAAACAACTGTCGGGATGCCAGATTTTTCCCAAATATGCCCTCGACAGTCTGAGGGACGCCAGATTTTTTTTCAAATATGCCCCCGACAGTCAGCGGGACGCCAAATTTTTTCCAAATATGTTCCCGACAACTGTCGGGGCTCCAAATCGTTTTTTTTCGACCTTGCTGACCAATTGCTGAGGGGAAAATGCAGCGTTTTCTTATTTCCCAAAAAAGGGACGCACGAAATTGTACGTCCCTTGGTTGTCACCAGTGGTTACTGGTAGTTGCGATGTAGGGGGTGATACCTACAACCGATGGTATGGTTTAAAGCGTAGGCAGCGTTACTTTAAAGAGGTTGCTGTTGGTGTGTTGAGCGTGGATGATTTCCTTCATCTTCTGTACGACTTCGGGGTACTTCGCTGCCACATCTGTGTCTTCGTGGATGTCGTTTACGAGGTCGTAAAGCATGCAGTTACCATTCTTGACTACCATTTTCCAATTACCCATGCGTAGCGCCATCATGTTGGTTTCGTGGAATTCCCAATAGAGGAAATCGTGTGCTTCCTGGGGTTTGCCCGTAAGTTCGTTATAGAAAGAGAGACCGTCGAAGCAGTCGCCTTCAAGATTCTTGTTTACGAACGCCTCGGGGTAACCGCCAATACCTGCAATGTCGCAGAATGTGGGGAGGATGTCGTAGAATGCCAACTGATGGTCAGAGACACGACCTGCTTCTACCGTTCCAGGCCAGCGTACGATGAAGGGCACACGGATACCACCTTCATGTGTAGAGCGCTTGGTGCCGCGAAGTAAACCGTCGCGGTTGAAGAATGAAGGGTCGGCACCACCTTCTTCGTGAGGACCGTTGTCAGAGGTGAAGATGACGATGGTGTTTTCGGTCATGCCCTTTTCTTCCAACTTGTCGAGGATTTCACCCACCTGTTTGTCAAGGCGTGTAATCATACCTGCAAACTGTGCATGGGCGATGTCTGTGGGGTTGTACCACGAACCAGCATCGCCACCATAGGTCTTCTCCTTACAGAAGTGACCCTTATAGGCGAGGAGGATGGAGTCTTCGGGCTGAATGAGTTCGGCATGGGGAAGGGTGTAGGTAAATATATCACAATTGATGAGGTCAAGAAGGACTATCAACGTTTCTTTACTACCTTCAAAAAGTTTGCTATGGCCATACCAAGTCGAGTCGGTGGCTTGATAGGTGGCTATGTTGAACCTTTGGTGGCAAGAGGCATTGAACAGGACATACGGCAGGAAGTCAATCAGATGCTTCGTTCCTTCTACGTTGCAGGACTGGAAGGTGGTTCGGTCGATGGCACTGAGTGAGTTCAAGTTTCGAAAATATACTTCACCCTCTTATATTGTCGAAGCTCTATCTGCATTGAAACCACCTGATGATCTTACCGTTTCTGAGTGGTCGGAAAAATACAGATTGCTTGATTCAAAATCGTCTGCTATGCCCGGTCTGTGGAGAAATCAGATAACACCTTACCTCGTTGGAATCATGGATGAATTCAACAACTATGAGACAGAGGAGATTACTTTTGTCAAACCAACGCAGGTAGGCGGCACCGAAGCCATGCAGAACATGCTTGCATACATAGTCGCTCAGGATCCTTCGCCGACAATGGTGGTTTATCCGACCGATGATCTCGGTGAGGAGACAAGTGAAAACCGTTTGCAGCCTATGTTCGAAGGTTCGCCTGAACTGGCAAAGCATTATCTCAAGAATGAAAGCCAGAAGGACGAGTTACAGTTCGACA
>CALCHM010000135.1 GCA_937901345.1 uncultured Prevotella sp.
ATATTATTCCGTCTTGAATATCTACAGCCTCTTTTCTGCGTGTAAGAAATGACCCAATCCTTGCCATTGGGTATTTGTTGGTAAATCCAAGATCTTCTTCATCAGCATACTGGACACTCCAATTGGGAATGTCCTTATAGTTTGCAAGATGTAGATACTTATATATCATATTTGTCATGTCGCACTAATCTTTACCATAAAACACCTCAGGCTCACTGGCCATACCATCAAACTCTCGAATACGAGTCATGCTACCATCATTATATTGATATGAGGTATTGGCATGTCGTGTATCCCAAAGGTTGTTTTCCTTTCGATAATTGGTAAACTCTTCCAAAAGAGGTTCCAAATCGTTTTCTATCTTAATTCCAATAGAGTTGATGCCCGCACGTTTAATGTCGGCGATCGGAATCACATAATCAAAACGTTGCTTGACTAGAGTTTTTGTTTCCTGGTCAATCGCTGCTTCAATTTCTTTCTTCCTTGCTCTAAGTATTTTCTTCTCTGCAGCTGGCAATGCCTCCTTTCCTCTTTTAGCCAAGTCATTTTCTATCGAAGTTAATTCCTCGATATATTTGTCTTGAACTTCTGCGAAAGCTTTAACCTTTATACCATTGTATTGCGCCTGTTCATCTTCCGTAAAACGTTTGAAGAACATGAGGCTTGGTTTAACCGTTGCACCAGCTGCCATGAATACATCTTGTGGAATAGAAACAATCAGTAGTATCTTTGCTCTACCCTCAAAGTATTCTCGTACATTCTGCAGATTAGTATTATTCAGCACTCCTTCAGGCAAAACAATGCCTAAACGCCCTCCTGGCTTAAGCAAATTCAAACAGCGATCTATAAACAGAACCTCTGTAAGTCCACTCATCTTACCAACTCCAAATTGGTCTAGAAGTGATTCGCCTATATGATCATTCACCTGCTTAAGAGCTGTAAGATATTCCTCGCCATATCGCTTAACGTAAGCTTTAATCTTAGCTTCGTCTGTAAATTTATCAGCCTCGGTGATTTTTATATCTTTATCAACACGTGCCCCAAAGGGAGGATTAGTAAGGATTACATCAAATCGGCCATCCCATATACCATTGACATTTAAGAGACCGTCATGATGATGCACTCCGCCATGCCCATCACCATGCATAATCATATTCATTTTGGCAGTGCGCGCCATACGTGGGTTTGCATCGGTACCATAAATACAGTCAAAAGACAAACTACGCAATCTTCCTTTGTCGTTATTGATGTCAGCCTCAAAATTCATTTTAGCGAAAGCGTCAGATACTTTGGCGTCTATAGCTTCTTGCTCTTTAGGCTTCAGATCATCATAATTTTCAGGAATAAGTTGCTTCTTAACTTCTTCTTTACGTTGCTCTAATTCAGATTCAATCTGCTCACGCACATATTCAAAAGCTCGAATCAAGAAACCTCCACTACCACAACATGGGTCACATATATATTCACCCTCTTGAGGATCAAGAACTGATACCATAAACTCAACAATGGTTCGTGGCGTGAAAAATTGGCCTAATTCGCCACGGAATGTACGTCCCAAGAATTTTTCAAATGCAATACCTTTGACATCATCAGACGTTGTAGAGAGGTTATAGACCTGAAGTTCCTCAACAATTTTTTCGAAACTTGTTTCTCGAATTCGGATAGTTTCATTTGAATCGAACAGATTATCTTTAGAAAAATCTTCCTTTGTTTTTTCAAATAAGAATTGATAAAACTCTGGAGCGTCTTTTGACTTCATGCTGTTATAAGCATCTTTAAGCTTTACAAACGCATCCTTTGAAAAAATTTGAGTGCCAGTATTATCCCGCTCGTAGCGAATCTTAATAAAGAGAATTTTACTAATTTCGTCAAAAGCCGCTTCTGGAGATAGTTTATCGTTATTTCGAATGATATTATGACATTTATAAAGTAGGCGAGAAAACTCGTCTCTAGTGAATGCTTTAGTTTGATTCAACAGTTCTTTCACCTTCTTTTCATTTGTTGCAATTTCTGCAGTTGGAATATCTGCAATTTCTTCTAGTCTATTGGGTATTTCTCCTTCTACAACACGAAAAATACGAGTTTCTTTAAGATTTGTTGTTACAAAAAACTTGGCATGAGTGATGGAAGCATAGTTATAACCTTGATAATAATCTTCTTCGCGAATAGTAACCTTTTCAGCTTTACACTCAACAACGATAATTGGATATTTTTTTTCTTGCCTGTCTTCCTTTGTCTTCCAGATTACAATATCTGCACGAGCAGAGCCTGTTCCACGCCTTGTATTGTTTACCTTTACCTCCTGATCCATCTGCTTCAAGTCATAGCCATAACTATCCACCAATCGGCAAATGTATCTTTGACGAACTTCCTCTTCAGGCTTTATTATCAACCACTTATCTTTAAGCGGAGCGTATATCTGATTGTCTTTTATCTTTACGTCCATTTTTATACCCTCTTTATTGTTCTAGTTGATTAATATTTCTCGATATTCAGTTTTCATACCATCTTTCTAGCAAAAGCTATGCAAATTACTGTATACCTACTTATAATCATCCTAGTCCTATTTAACTGTTGTTGTATTTTCCTCTTGTCTTACCAAATCCTGTACTGGAACCTCAAGCGCATTAGCTATTGTTATCAAGGCTTCAAGACTTGGTTGAGTGGTATTTGTTACCCACTTAGATACTGTTGCGGGATCTTTTCCAATCTTCTCTGCCAACCACTTATTATTCAAGTCACGCTCAGCAAGAACTACTTTGATTCTATTTAACTTTGCCATTATATTATTTCTTTATTCTCTTGTTTTTTCAATAATTTCCCAATGTCCTTTTTTTGTAGCTCCTACATGACGAATCTTTCCAGCTTTTTTTAATTTATCCAACTGCTTCTTTATACCATCTGGAGTTATACCGATAACTTCTGCTAGCTGTTCTCTTGTAGTGAAAGGATGCTTACGTATTTCTTCAATTATCCGTTCTGCTGTCGTTTCTTGGGTACCAACAGGATTTTCTTGGGTACTTCCTTCTGTTTCTTGGGTACTCAACTCGTTTTCTTGGGTAATTTTACCTTCATCCCACGAAGTACCGATAATCATATATCGGCTTTTCAATTCATTTTTTTCTCCCATTAACAGGTTTCGGAAGAAGCGTTCCAAATATTCAGTAGTTTCCTTAATACCATATTGAATATTTGAGTAATTGGCTCTGACAAGTGCATTGCGGAAGTATTTAGAATTATCAGCAAAGACCTCATTAGTCACCTTAAATCCAAGATGCTTTAGATATTGAATAGTAAACACTGCTGTTGTTCGAGTGTTTCCTTCTCCAAATGGATGTACTTGCCATACATTGGCAACAAAGCGACTTATATGCTTTACCATTTCATCCATCGTAAGGTTCTTATAAGAAAACTTGTCTTCTTGTTCAAACTCATACTTCAATGTAGGCAAAATTAATGGAGCATGTTCGTAACGGACACTTTCTCCTTTCAGGACCAATTCTTTTTTACTGATATTGTAATCACGATATGTGCCGGCAAACTTATAAATACCTTCAAATAATGAGCGATGAATAAGTGCGAGGTAATTAGAGCCTAAACCAAATGTTTGATGAGACAGAAGTTGGGCTATACGCACAGCCACCTTATCAGCTTCTAGGGTACGAGCCTCCTGCTTTAATCCTTCTTGAGTGGTATAATATTCGTCAACCAATCGGCTAACTTCATCAATGGTGATTTCGCCTTCGATATTACGACGAACTGTCTCCAACATGTAATTGGACGGAGTAAGTCCATCTACATCTTGCAGTCCAATGGCGGCCATCCAGTTGCGGACTCTTTCACGCTTATTGGGTTCACCCTGTATGAGATATTCACTATAGTCTTCCATATTATATAAGGCCTATGATAGGTAAAATTAGTAAAATAACATGAGATTAGCGAATAAACCTTCAAAAAAGAAAAGTCTAAGGCTATATATTTGCGATTTTATCAATTATTTGGTGTTGCAAGAAGGCTAAATACTATATATAAAGGTTATAAAACTCAACAACCAAAACAAAGAAATCTAGTACAGAGATTCTTCAATGATATAACGCTAATTAGCGATATTTCTTCCAATGAATTTCGGCAGTTAAGACTTCCATATTATTAAAACAGATTGTATAGTACCAGTTATTAAAGAGAGGCAGTTGTTAATTCTTGTAAATTCGTCAGTACTGACGAATTAGTTTCAATATAGTTGGCACTCCTTTAGCGAGATAAAAAGTATTAAATTACGTTTTAGTCCCTATTTTTGTAAGCCTGTGGTAAAAAATGGCCTTAAAACATGATTGAATATCGATTTAAGCATTTCTTAGGACATTGCTAAGTTTGGTGGTCAGATAAGTGGTCAGAAAGGTGATCTGAAAAATGCTGATCGACTATTGCTAAAAGTTCGGAAACAAACGTAAATAATTCGGAGAAAAATGGGGAAAAGCAAAAAATAATTAGAAGAAGATTTTAGTTTTTCTTCATCTGCTAAATTTAATTTAACTATATCAACAAGCAATTGCATTCAAAGGGAATTGCGATGAATCAGTATGAATATGCAATATATGCAGTGACAGATGCCGTTGACGTTCTTCGCAAAAGTTATATTGAATTCGTTAAGGAAAAGGAATCTGCAGCAGCCTCCACTCACCCGATAGGTTTCAATACACCCAACCGCAACAACGAAGAACGCGGAACGGTAGAAAATAAGAAAACAAAAACGAAAATAGGGTTTGTCTGAAAATAAGCAACGCGAGCCTATCTTCTATAAACCCTCGTTCCGCATCGGGAACCAGATATAGCCAAGTAGATGGTCGTGCGTGAAGCATGAATCAAATGGGGACCGTCCGTAATGGGCAGTTCCCATTTTGTTGCTGTAAACAGACTACTCGCTTTGGTGTGCTACCAATCGGTCTGCATTATTGTCCGTGACGGTCGTCACGGACAATTTTTGCACCCATTTATTGTCCTTCACGACCGTCACGGACAATTATCGAAATATTTTGGAAGAATCTCCGCTCTCTTTGCCTCATTAAAAGTTGGGAACCCATGCTCGCACTTCTGTTGTTCTGAAACGTAGTCGGGAAGGAATGCCGTGAGTTTGTTTGGAGTCCCATGAAAACAGCATCAGGGTGTGTCAACATTTGCGTTTTGACACACCCTGATTCCTATCGTTTACAGTCCGTCGTCTGACTGCAATTGCTTTTGAAGGATACAAAATTAAAGTAACAGAACGGTCTCACCCCTGCTTGCCACCCACATAATGTGTGACGGTGAATGGGCGCTGCGTACCTACGACGGTAATGATATCAAAGCGAACTGGTTGGTCCAAACCATTAATGCTAAGATATTGTCCAGCAGCAAGGCGGAGGTTTTTCATCTTTTCTGCATCAACCGCCTCATGTGCTGGAGCGAAGTCTTCGTTGGAGCGGGTTTTCACCTCAACAAAGATAATTTCGCCAAAGCATTCGGCAATGATGTCGAGTTCTAAATGCCCAACGCGCCAATTGCGCTCAAGGAGGGTGTAACCCTTGCGAATCAAGAAGCGGCACGCCTCTTCTTCGCCTATTTGCCCGAGGAGATTGTGGGTTGCCATGATTTATTATAGAGTACAGAGAACAGAGTACAACTGACAGAGTACAGAGTGCAGAGTACAGCGTACAACTTTTGCGCTTGACTACTTATACCGATCTACGCGTTTACGCCCCTTCTACCTCCGCTTGCGCAAGAAGAATTCTTTCATCAGCGCCCCACACGCTTCTTCGAGCACACCGCTCGTAACCTTCGTCTTGGGGTGAAGTGCCTTTGGGGCAAAGTAGGAGAAACCGCGCTTGGGGTCGGATGCCCCATAGACAAGACGACCGAGTTGGGACCAACCGATGGCGCCAGCGCACATAATGCAGGGTTCTACCGTAACATAAAGTGTGCAGACATCCAAGTATTTCCCGCCAAGATGCTCTGCCGCCGCCGTGATGGCCTGCATCTCGGCGTGGGCAGTGACATCGTGAAGCATCTCCGTAAGGTTGTGACCTCGGGCGATGATTTGGTCGCCACAAACAACCACTGCCCCCACGGGTATTTCATCGGCCTCAAAAGCGAGTCGCGCTTCTTCCAAAGCCTTACGCATATAGCGCTCGTCTGCGGTCATTGTCATGAGTTCAGTCCTTTCATGGTGAGCGCCACTCGCCCACGTTCGTAATCAATGTCTAACACCTTAACCTGAACGCGCTGTTGGAGCGTCACAACTTCGTTGGGGTCTTTCACGTACTTGTCTGCCAACTGCGACACGTGGACCAATCCCTTCACCTTAATCCCCATATCTACAAAACATCCAAAGTTCGTGATGTTCGAAATGATGCCCGGCACCACCATCCCCACTTCGAGGTCGTCAATCGTGCGGAGCGATTTGTCGAAACTGAATACGGTTGCCATACCGCGCGGGTCGCGTCCGGGTTTGGCAAGTTCTGCCATAATGTCGGTGAGCGTGGGAAGTCCCACTTCTGCCGTGCAATAACGTTGCAAATCAATGCCGTTGCGCTTTTCTGCCGAGGCAATAAGTTCAGGCACCTTACACCCTGCATCCTTCGCCATTTGCTCCACGAGTGCATAGCGTTCGGGGTGCACGGCGGTATTATCAAGGGGATTCTTGGCATCGGGGATACGCAAGAAACCTGCACACTGCTCATAAGCTTTCGCGCCGAGGCGTGGTACTTTGAGCAATTCGCGACGCGAAGTAAAGGCACCATTTTCAGCACGATAATCCACGATGTTTTGTGCCAACGAGGGGCCAAGACCTGAGATATACGTGAGCAAATGCTTGCTGGCAGTGTTGAGATTTACACCAACCGTATTCACACAACTTTCAACCGTAAGATCGAGAGAGTGTTTGAGCGCCGTTTGATCCACATCGTGTTGATACTGCCCCACCCCGATGCTCTTCGGGTCTATCTTCACGAGTTCGGCAAGAGGGTCGGAAAGGCGACGCGCGATACTCACAGCTCCGCGAACCGTTACGTCGTAGTCGGGAAACTCATCGCGGGCAATTTTTGAGGCAGAATAAACCGATGCTCCGTCTTCGCTGACAAGGAAGATGGCAACGTCTTTCAAATGCAGCGACTGCACGAGTTCCTCCGTTTCACGTCCGGCAGTACCATTACCAATCGCCACCGCCTCAATCTTATATTGCTCAATCAGCGTGGAGAGTTTGCCACACGAACGTGCCCATTGCTGCTGGGGCTGGTGAGGATAAATCGTCTCGTTATGGAGTAAGTTTCCCTGAGCATCCAGGCACACCACCTTACATCCTGTACGGAAACCAGGGTCAATCCCCATGATACGTTTTTGTCCGAGCGGAGCGGCAAGGAGCAACTGCTTGAGGTTCGTAGTGAAGACACGAATAGCCTCTTCATCGGCACGCTGCTTTGAACTTGCGGCAAATTCGGTTTCAATAGAGGGTTTCAACAGACGCTTATAGGCATCGGCAAGGGCGAGTTTCACCTGTTCGCCCGCCTTTCCGTACTTGGGATAACGGCGGCCGAGGCGTTCGAGGCAATCCTCTTCATCGCGAGGATTAATCGCAACTCGCAAGAAACCCTCTTCCTCTCCACGGCGAATGGCCAAAAGACGGTGACTCGTGCAGCGGTTAAGGGGTTCGCTGAAGTCAAAATAGTCGCGATACTTTGCCGCTTCCTCCTGCTTGGTTTTTATCACCTTTGATGAAATTACTGCGTTGAGTTCGAAAGTTCGGCGAAGCGTGTTGCGCACGTCTTCATTCTCGCTCATCTGTTCGGCAATAATGTCGCGTGCCCCTTGAAGGGCGTCTTCAATTGTAGGTACCTCATCCGTGAGGAAGTCCTTCGCACGTGCTTCAGGGTCGTTGTTGGGTTTCAACAAGATTTCGTTAGCCAAGGGTTCGAGTCCCTTTTTGCGCGCCACTTCGGCGCGCGTCTTGCGCTTAGGTTTGAAAGGCAAATAGATGTCTTCGAGCACCGTAGCGTTCCAACAATCTTCAATACGCTTGCGGAGTTCATCGGTCAGTTTGCCCTGCTCTTCAATAGTTTGGGTGATATACTCCTTACGATGGAGCAACTCATGCAGTTTTTCATGCTGCTCGGCAATCTGTGCGATTGCCACTTCATCAAGTCCACCCGTTGCCTCCTTGCGATAGCGCGACACAAAAGGAATCGTAGCACCATCGTCCAAAAGATTTACCGTATTCTCCACCTGACGCTCGCGCAAATTCAGGCTTTTGGCTATAAGGGATATTATTTGTTGCATTAATTCAATTGTATGCTTTTAAGGCGTTAAAATCTGTAGGGGGGTAAGGTTTTTAGAATCATGAAACTCTTTATACCCTCACACCATTTATTCATGCACCACATAACCACACACTTCGATAGCATCGGTTACGATTTTGATACATTTTTCACACGTAGGAATGTCGGCAGCCTCAGCCATGACACGCACAAGGGGTTCTGTTCCCGAAGGGCGCACTAGCATTCGTCCGTTTCCGCCAAGTGCAGCCTCGGCATTCTTCACGGCGTCGTTCACGAGCGGTGCCGACAACACCAAGTTCTTGTCCGTCACGCGAACGTTGACAAGCAATTGCGGATAAAGCGTTACGGGAGCAGTGAGTTCAGAGAGTTTGCGTTTCTTGGCCAACATGACTTCCATGATTTTAAGACTTGTCAAGATGCCATCGCCTGTAGATGCATGCTTGGCGAAGATAACATGCCCTGATTGCTCTCCACCAATTATATTATTGTGTGCCGCCATGTAATCGTAAACATTCTTGTCGCCCACGGCGGTCTTGGCGTAATCAATACCAAGTTTGTCAAGCGCCTTAAAGAGTCCTATGTTCGACATAACAGTAGCCACCACCGTGTTATTATCTAACTGGTTGCGCTCCTTCAAGTAGGCAGCCGAAACGTAGAGAATCTTATCACCATCCACTACATTTCCCTGCTCATCCACACATAGGCAGCGGTCGGCATCGCCATCATACGCAAAACCTACATCAAGTCCTTTTTCGAGGACAAACTGCTGCAATCCGGCAATGTGCGTACTGCCTGCATTGCGATTAATATTTGTGCCGTCAGGTTCAGCATTCATCACATAGGTCTTTGCTCCAAGCGCATTGAAAACTGAAGCGGCAATGTCCCATGCGCTTCCGTTGGCACAATCCAAACCTACCTTCATCCCCTTAAACGAATGTACGCCTAAAGAGATGAGATAACCGATGTAACGATTACGCCCCTCCACATAGTCAATGGTTCTGCCGATGGCATCTTTCGTGGCGTAAGGCGGAATGCCCGTTTTACCATCTAAGAAATCCTCAATGCGCTCAATCGTTGCGTCTTCCATCTTCTCACCATTGCTATTGATGAGTTTAATGCCATTGTCGTAATACGGATTGTGACTTGCTGAAATCATGATGCCACAATCGAAACCGTCACACTTCGTAATGTAGGCCACAGAGGGCGTTGTTGTAACATGCAAGAGGTAAGCATCAGCACCCGAAGAGGTAATGCCTGCAGCAAGAGCATATTCTAACATATAAGATGAGCGACGCGTGTCCTTACCTATAACGATGCGCCCACTTCGGTTGGGGGCACTGAAGTACCAACCAAGGAAACGCCCTATTTTAAAAGCATGTTTCGCAGTGAGTTCAACGTTTGCCTCACCGCGAAAACCATCTGTTCCGAAATATCGTCCCATAATTTTCTTTTTTTTAAAGTACAAAGTACAGAGTACAGAGTACAGTTGCCATCCGGAACATAAACCGCATGGAGTTGTACTCTGTACTCTGTACTTTGTACTCTTAATTTACACAAGTCTTGCAATCCAATCTTCGCGGTCGCCAGCAAGGTAATCAATCACAGGGATTTCAACCATTGTGTAGCATCCGGGGCGCTGACGCATGGCAGCGCGTGCCGCACAAACGAGCACCTGACCTGTGAGGGCGGGATTGTTGATCTTCATATTGAATTCAAACAACTGATTCTGCGTTTTGCCTGACACACCCTTGCGCACCAAATTTACGCCATGCCCCATGTCAATCACATCGTCCACACAGGGCACCTGAATCACATGAGTTTCATCATTAACGAAGTAGGCATCGGCCTTGATGGCAGCAGCAACTGTTGCAAAGTCATATCCTTCTTCCAATTCAATATATACCATACGGCGATGGATGCCTTGTCCTGTAGGAATAGTCATTGACAGCGCCGCCTTCACACCAGGAATCGCCTTCACGGCAACAGTGTGCCCCATTGACATGCCTGGTCCAAAGTTTGTATAAGTAATTCCCTTGGGCGCTACAGCCTGAAGCAAAGTGCGTACTACGCTATCGCTTCCGGGATCCCAACCTGCAGCAATCACACTTACGGCATTGCCTGCAACGGCGGCCTCACCAAGACTCTTGCGAAGTGGAACAATTTGGCTGTGAATATCAAAACTATCTACAGTGTGGATACCCTTAGCGAGGATTGTTTTTGCCATTGCCTCTACACTACGCGTAGGAGTTGAGAGAATCGCAACATCCACATCCTTCAACGCTGCGATATCGCTTACAACTTCATAAGGTGTGAGTTCAGCAGGTTTGTTTGCGGCACCATTACGACGCACAACGCCTGCAACTTCCATATCGGGGGCCGCTTCAAGTGCCTCGAGCGCATAGCGACCTATGTTTCCGTAACCCACAATGGCTACTCGTGTTTTCTTTTCTGTGTTCATAGTTATATTTTTTTAGAGTACAACTGACAGAGTACAGAGTACAAGTACCATGCGGAGGAGACTTCTAACATCATCACACATTCTCCCAAGAGTTGTACTCTGTACTCTGTTATCTGTTCTCTATAATTTACTTTCCAGCAGGGCGCAAACGGCGCTCATCGTTCAACTTACGCTGCAATTCAAGCACCTCGCGATGCTTCTTTTCTATTTCAGCGTCCTTGTTCTTCACAATGGTGCGAAGGTCGTTAATCTTTGCGTTAAGCGCATCTTCCTCGGGTTGATCGTAAAGTCTGCTCTTCGTAAAATAGCGTTTGCCATTCGAACCCTTGAAGTAATAAGTCAAACCCGCAGTCAACTGCACCTGTGCATGACCTGCGTGATAAGCATTTGCCGAAAGGTCCCAAACAATGTAGGGGCGTAAAGAGAGGCCAAGCGCCTTCTGTTTGCCGAAACGATAATTGAAGTTCAAACCTGCCGTTGAGGTGAAGTTTTCACCATCTTCGCCCTGATAAGATGGCACATACCAATGGTTGAGACCAAAACCATAAACCGCTTCCATTTCGAAAGTGCGTGCCTGACGATAACCATAGAAAACGTTTGACAAACTCACACGTCCTAGAAGCGAAGTATGAATATTATCAATAGCGTTTTGCGTACCGCGCTGTTCCACACCGCTAGTGTTCACGCCCAATGTGGTTTGAAGTTCCACACCTATTGTGGGTGAAAATTGCTTGCCGAGTTGAATGCCCATAACGGCACGCTCACTACCCAAGAACGAATGTCCCTTCAACGGGGTTGTTCCACCCAATTGCACACCTGCATAACAATTATCAAAGGCCTTATGACCTACGTATTGCGCTGACCCTGTCAACGCCACAACTCCCATCAGGAGCGAAAGCATTATTTTCTTCATTTGCATTTTTCTTTATAAATGAATGTATCGCTGGCAAAAATACAAACTTTGCACCGTAACGCTGACGATTTAACTGTTTTTTTTAGCGCTATCTATAAAAACTGTTTGCTCACACGGAACGTATTTCCAAAATCCAAAGGGTTTTCTTCCTTAGACAACATTTTAATTGTACATTTGCAACAGTCTACATCCCCCTTTCTTATGGATAAACTCATCACCCATACCGACTCGCGCGGCAGTCTTACCATTGTTGAAGCGTTAAAGAATTTCCCCTTCACCATTGATCGAGCATACTGGCTTCACAGTGTGCCCGAAGGTGCCGAACGTGGGTATCATGCCAGTCGCTCATGCTACGAATACCTCGTAGCGATGTGTGGCAGTGTGGAGATTGTTTTGGAAGATGTAACAGGGCGCCATACTTACGTGCTCAACAAGAAGGACGAAGGACTCATCGTGCCGCCCTACACGTGGATTGAATTGAAGAACTTCTCCTCTGATGCCGTTCTGCTTGTATTGGCTTCGGACGGTTATCAACCAGAAAGTTACATCAATGATTATAATGAGTTTCGGAAAGAAATCCTACGAAGTAATAAGTAACGGTCCTTTAGGTCATACACACCAAGTAACCCCCAAGAGGAATTACCCACGCCTCACTACTCACTACTCACTACTCTCTCCTCACTACTAACTACTCCCCCCCCGTGCCCAACGCTACTTACTCTATCAAGCGCTACACTCCTGCACTGCGCAACACGTGGGACGCATTTATCCGCGTCTCACGCAATGGTACATTTCTGTTAGAACGTGGATTCATGGATTATCACGCCGACCGCTTTACGGATCACTCCCTGCTTTTCTACCGTGATGAAAAACTCATCGCCTTACTCCCTGCTGAGGAAAGAGAGGGGACACTGACATCTCACGGCGGGTTAACCTATGGCGGACTTATTTTCGGGGATGAAGGAACAGCCGTAAGCACACTGAAATGTTTTGAGAACCTCATCCACTATTTGAAAACAGCAACTCAGATTCAAACCCTACGCTACAGTCCTCCCCCAGCATTCTATGCGAATTACCCCAGCCAAGAAGATCGCTATGCGCTCTTCCGTATCGGAGGGACACTCACAGCGCTGAAACTCACGTCGGTCATCCCGTTAGGAAGTCCACTCCCCATGAATCAATTACGCAAGCGCAAGGTAAAGGCATGCGAAAAAGCAGGTCTACAACTCATGAGCGACACGAACTTCGCGGCATTTTGGGGCATACTGGAGGAGAACCTCAAGACCCGCCACAACGTGCGCCCCGTGCATACGCTCCAGGAAATGCAACTCCTCCATAGTCGTTTTCCCGACAACATCCACCTTCACCGAATGGTTGACAGCGCAGGGCAGACACATGGTGGGTGTGTCGTATTTGAAACTCAAACAACGGCACACATTCAGTACATCGCCTCAACACCCTACGGCAGAGCGCATGGAGCGCTTGACGGACTCTTCAACCGCCTCATTCATGAAGTGTATGCCCACAAACAATGGTTGGATTTTGGCGTAAGTGTGGAACAAGGCGGCGCCATCCTCAACGAAGGACTCGTCATGCAGAAGGAAGGATTCGGCGCGAGGGCATTTAATTATGAAACGTGGGAAGTACGGATAAAATAAGGAGAAAGGAGAAATAACCTTGCGCCCAACAGGTGCTGGTTGATTTCTCCTTTCTTCTCTTTTGGTAACAATATAGGAGTTAACCCAATACCACAGACCCCCCGCCCTTTGGGCACTTGACCTCGCAACCTCGGTCTTCCTCCTCCTCGTAAGGCATAGTATAAACAAGTT
>CALCHM010000136.1 GCA_937901345.1 uncultured Prevotella sp.
CTTATTTTTGGTTCAATGCTTGTAATGGTATTTGCTTCAAGATTTATCATTGAGTATGTGAAAGAGGTACAGGAGCCATGGGAGCGCGGAATGACATTCAATATGGGCCAGCTTTTGAGTGTTCCGTTTGTAATATTTGGAGCTTACCTTATATACAAAGCCCTAAAGAAGTGAAAGGTGAAAGGTGAAAGGTGAAAGGTGAAAGGTATAAAAAAATGGTTTGGATTAGTTCCAAACCATTTCTTTTGTATGACGGGCATGTCATACATCTGTGGTGAAAGTCCATTCGGGGCGTAGTTGCCGACGAACCCTATAGCGACTTGCAAGTTTCAAACGGTGACGTTTGGGAGAGAAGAAGCAATAGCGAACTCGTGGCCTGACGAACAGAAACCTAATATGAAGGCGTATTAAGCGGACAAGCTGGCGAAAGACAGTAAAGTTCCCAAAGGCGACCGTAACCTTAATGCGTAAATTAGGCAGGTAAACGATGAAAGATGTATGGTTTATCCCGTGAGGTCTTGACAGTCTCTTTTTTAGGATAGTAACAACGAATGTCAAGAAGTCAGCAGAGGTCGAAGTAGCTGTACTCGGGTAGTACATGGCGAAGGACCGAATAATTTGTAACGTTAATCAATAATGTATGTTCGGATAGTATGTCTGACAAGTGCAAGCAACTGAAACGTAAATGAAAGTAGCCCACGAAACCTAAGATGCAATTATCCGAAGCGGAAATTAAGAAAGACGGAAGATGAAACTAATCGAAACTATTCTCTCTTCAGAGAATGTAATCAAAGCGCAAACCCGTGTCCTCTCCAACAAAGGCGGTGCGGGTATTGACGGTATGCATGTAGATGAACTTGTTGAATACATGCGTGCCAATTGGGATGGCATCAAGGAGTCAATCCTTGTCCGTAAGTACAATCCTGCTCCCGTTCGTAGAGTTGAGATACCTAAGGCAAATGGTGGTGTCCGTAAACTCGGCATTCCAACAGTTTTGGACAGGACAATCCAACAGGCGATAGTTCAAGTCCTCTCTCCCATATTTGAGAACGAGTTTCAAGAAAATAGCTACGGCTTCCGCCCTTGTCGAAGCTGTGAACAAGCAATTCTTAAGCTTCTTGAATATCTGAATGAAGGCTATGAATGGATAGTTGACATCGATTTGGAGAAGTTCTTCGACAATGTCCCCCAAGACAAATTGATGAGCTATGTCGGTCGTGTCATCCGCGACCCCGACACTGAAAGTCTGATACGCAAATATTTGAAATCGGGAGTCATGGAAAATGGTGTCTACGAAGCTACGGAAGAGGGTACTCCCCAAGGTGGTAACCTTTCTCCCTTATTGAGCAATATCATGTTGAACGAACTTGATAAGGAACTAGTTAACCGTGGTCTCCACTATGTTCGCTACGCAGATGATTGTATCATAGCCGTAGGCAGTGAGGCAAGTGCCAAGCGAGTGATGCGAAGTGTCACAACATGGATAGAGCGAGAACTCGGACTTAAGGTAAATGCAAGTAAAAGCCATATCTGCCGTCCTACCAAACTCAAATATCTTGGATTTGGCTTCTATCGCAATCCACAAAACAGACAATGGCAGTCACGTCCACACGAAAGTTCCGTATCCAAATTTGTCAGAAGCTTGAAGAGACTATGCAAGCGTTCTTGGAGTGTCTCCATGACAGACCGTATAACTCGTCTTAATTATGTTACACGTGGATGGATAAACTACTTCTCTATTAGTTTTATGAAATCAAAGTTGGAGAAGATAGACGAGCATCTTCGTACCATGTTGCGCAAGGTTATATGGAAACAATGGAAAACCCCTCAGAAACGAGCCTGGGGTCTTCGTAAGCTTGGTGTAGATTCAGCTTTGGCGAGACGCACTTCCTTCTGTGGCAACCGCTATGAATGGGTTGTCAGACGTACTTGCGTTGCTCGTGCTATATCCAAAGACGTGTTTACACGCAGAGGATTGGTTAGCTGCTTGGATTATTATTTGATTAGGCACTCTTTGAAAACAAGTTAAACCGCCGTATGCCGAACGGCACGTACGGTGGTGTGAGAGGTAAGGAAACGAAAATAGGTAGGAAAAAAAACCTCGTTTCCCTACCTACTCGATTGCTTATATAATTTTTTGATAATATATTTGCGCTATCGTTTGCATAGTGCATAA
>CALCHM010000137.1 GCA_937901345.1 uncultured Prevotella sp.
GATATGTCTTTCACCGCCGCTACTTGCTTTGACTTTGAAGTGTATTCAGAAGCACAGCAACGCTGGTTGGAAGTAAGTTCGGTTTCTAACTTCGACGCTTATCAGGCAAACCGCCTCCAGTGCCGCTACCGCAATGCCGACAAGAAGATTCAGCTTTGCCACACGCTCAACGGTTCTGCGCTCGCTCTTCCCCGTATCGTAGCTGCTTTGCTTGAAGATCATCAAACTCCCGAAGGTATTCGCATTCCTAAGGCACTCCAACCTTACATGGGTGGAGCTGAATACATCAAGTAATTTATGGCACGCTTGCTCTCCATAGATTATGGTAAGAAGCGCACGGGTATTGCCGTGAGTGACCCGCTACAGTTGATTGCTAACGGACTCTGTACGGTTGAAACGAAGGAGTTGCTTCGCTTCTTGACGGATTATTGCAAGAAGGAAGAAGTGGAGCGCTTCATTATCGGACTTCCCACGCAACCCAACGGTCAACCCTCCGAAAATCAGCAGCGCGTGCGTTGCTTTGCCGGAGAGTTGCGTAAGGCGCTTCCCAATATTCCTATAGACTTCTACGACGAACGCTTCACCTCCGTGCTTGCCCACCAAGCCATGATTGATGGCGGACTCGGCATGAAGCGTCGCCGTGATAAAGCGCTGGTAGATGAAATCTCTGCCACGATTATCCTGCAGGATTATATGCAAAGCAAAACTTTTTAAATGAGAAATCAGAAATGAGAAATACCTGTGGAACTATAGTTCCTGCCTTTCTCCTTTCTCCTTTCCGAATTTTTCTTATGATTCTCCCCATCTACACCTACGGTCAACCTGTATTGCGCAAGCAATGTGAGGATTTCGACCCCGAAACATATCCCGAACTTCAGCAGCTCATTGAGAATATGTATGAAACAATGAAGCGTTCTGAAGGTGTTGGTCTTGCAGCTCCTCAAATTGGTAAGGCCATTCGTCTCGCCGTAATTGGTTTGGACGACCTTAAGGAAGACCACCCCGAATACGAAGGCTATCTTCATGCCTTTATCAATCCGCACATCGTTGAAGTGGATGATTCTGAAATGGTCAGCATGGAAGAAGGTTGCCTTTCACTTCCCGGCATTCACGAACCCGTAAAGCGTCCTGCGCGTATCCGTGTGAAGTGGTTAGACGAAAACCTCCAACCTCACGATGAGTGGGTCGAAGGTTTCCTCGCTCGCGTAATGCAACACGAGTTTGACCACCTCGACGGAAAAGTCTTCACCGACCGCATTGCACCCCTGCGCAAGCAAATGGTCAAGAGCAAGTTGGCGGCAATCATGAAGGGCAAAGTCGCTTGTCGCTATCGTACAAAGTAATATTTGATTAATAGGGATTTGGTTCTTATCTCAAAACTTGATAAACATCTACGTCCTACAAATGAAAAAGAGAGAGGGTGACAATGCATTGACACACTCTCTCTTCTTTTTTAGATTTATAATCACCACCAAATGAAATCGCTTAATGGTCAACTCTGAATCCCATATATCTACATCTTTCTTGCATACAGAAAACATTGCACGCTCCACCGCAGAGGTAGAATACCATCCCCTCCGCCCATTCTTGCCCGATAATTGTAAAGTCTTATTCTTAGGAAGTTTTCCACCTCAGCGTAAGCGTTGGTGTATGGATTTCTATTATCCTAATTTTATAAATGACCATTGGCGTATTGAGGGGCTGATATTCTTTGGCGATAAAGATTATTTTGTTGATAACGTCAATAAGACCTTTCGATTGGAGCGCATACTTCCTTTCCTTGAGGAGCAGGGGATAGGTTTTTACGATACGAACACGGCTGTGCGTCGTCTTCAGGATAATGCTTCCGATAAATTTCTTGAAACGGTGGAACCTACGAATGTCTCAGCGTTGCTTGAGTTGATTCCTCAATGCCGTGTTGTAGTTACTACGGGTGAGAAGGCTACGCAAATTTTGTGCCAGCATTTTAATATCTCTAAATTGCCTTCCGTAGGTGAAGCAATCCCCATTCCTAATATGTATAGCGAAAAGCATCCGCTCTATCTGTATCGTCTGCCTTCTTCTTCGCGTGCTTATCCGATGTCTTTGGAGCGAAAGGCAGATGCTTATCGTAAGATGTTTGAGTTTGCAAAATTAGTGTGACATAAGGTTGTTAGTGCTTGATTCTGAAATGTTTGTCAGGGGAGATAGGCATAGATAATACAACTTAAATATGTTCCGGAAACGTTATCAAACTTTAATTACCTCACTTAAAAAACTTTAAATCTACAAGAATCTGCATCTCATTTTTTATCTTTGCACGTGATAGCAAAAAGTCGTACTTAGATACTCGTTCTTATTTGTGCGTTAATTCAAATTCACGTACTAATAGTGACCGCAGAATCTTAGATAATTTACGTGCTAAAAATTAGATTTTGATGTTAAAAAAATTGCTCCTCATATTTTATTTTATTCCGCTTTCTGTGTTGGCACAAGTCAATACGGATCAAGTAACATTGATGGGGAGGCATGCGTTGTATTTTGACGACTTCTTGACAGCGATACGCTATTTTAATAAGGTGATTGAAACGAAACCTTATCTAGATAAACCTTATTATTATCGTGCATACGCTAAGTTTAGTTTGGAGGATTTTCGTGGGGCGGAGGACGATTGTGAAGCGTGCATTGAGCGTAATCCTTATTTGACGGAGGTGTATCAGTTGAGAGGGTTGTGCAGAATCCACAATAAGAATTTTGCGGGTGCTGTAGCAGATTATGGTAAGGTGTTAGATGAAGATGAGAAGGACCTAACGGCTCGCTACAATCGGGCGCTCTGTAATTTGGAATTGAAGGAATATGATGCTTCAGAGGATGACATTGTGAAATTACTTCGCCATTATCCGCGTCATTATCGTGCGTATTTAGTGCGTGCCCAAATAGCTCTTGAACGCACCGATACTCTTCAAGCAACACTCTGGGTGGATTCCCTGCTCACACTCACACGGCATGAACCTGCGGCTTGGAATATGCGCACCAAGTTGGCCATGACAGATGAAGATTGGACCTTAGCAGATTCATGTGCTACACGAGCGATCGACCTCGAACCTACGGATGCAGAACTTTACATGTTGCGTGCACAAGCGCGTCATAGCATGAACAAATTTGACGCGGCACATACGGATTATAATGAAGTGATACGCCTGGTGCCTCACCATTTCGTGGCGCACTATAATCGTGGACTTTTGCGCTCAACGATTGGTGATGATAATCGTGCGATAGAAGACTTCAACTTTGTGCTACGAGAAGAGCCAACGAATACGCTGGCACGTTACAATCGTGCGCTGTTATACGAACGCGTAGGAATGTATCAAGAGGCAATAGGTGACCTTGATTTCTTAATTAAAGAATATCCTAACTTCGTGTATGGGTATGCACTTCGTGCTGATTGTAAGCGTAGAGTGGGAGATATTCGTGGTGCGAAAAATGACGATGCATTTGTGGAGCGCAGCAACCTCGACCTCCGTTTTGGAAAAACCCCTAAAGGAGACACCAAGAAAGTGGTGACACGCACTGAAAAGTCGCTCGAAAATTACCGACAACTAGTTGAAGAAGTAGATACAACGAACACCCTGCTCAATGAATTAATTGGTAAGGTACAGAATTTGAAACACGAACACACCCCCATGGGGATGATAGTTCCTGTACTTGTGCAGCGTCAACAAGGAGATTATTACCATTCCGAAATTGATGCGATTAACGTTAAAAAACTCATCCCCTTACGTTTGATTCTCTCCGCTGATGCCGAAAAACTTTCGCCCGCACTTCTGGAAGCAGTTCATCAAGAATTGAATGTGCAAGTGAGCAACGATGGAGGTAGAAATGCTTTAGTGTTACGCTCTATTGTGTCGGCAGAGTCTTATAATTTTACGGATGCTTATGATGATGTCACAGGAGCGCTTGCTGCCGACTCAACGTCTGTAACAGCTTTGCTTCAACGAGCATATATCTGTCATTTGATAGCAGAATTGCAACCTGAAAGCAAGATGCTGAAACTCGCATCAGCACTCTCAGATGTGGAACGCCTGATCCAACTCACGCATCTGGATTGGGCACCCGCATATTATAATAAAGCAGTGCTTCTTACCGCTACGGGGCGTGTGAAAGAGGCTATCGATGTTTATACACGTGCTATAGAACTAGATGCTTATCTTGCACCTGCATACTATAATCGTGCGTTGCTCTATCTTGAACAAGGAAAACAAATAGAGGCTGAAAAAGACCTTAGTAGGGCAGGAGAGTTGGGACTTTATAAATCCTATAACCTATTGAAAAGCAGTAAACATAAACCCTAAACAATACTTTACAAATGATGAAACATTTTATTGCCTCATTGGCACTAGTGGGAGGTATGCTCATCGCAACTCCACATGTATCTTTGGCGCAAGACACACGCGTCGATTTAACTTATGCGGCAGAAAAGGCCGTCAATTCAGTTGTGTACATTAAGGTGACGACCAATGCAAAGGTGCAAACCGTTCCTTATCACGATCCCTTTGAAGATTTCTTTAGCGAATTCTTTGGTCAAGGTGCTCCACAACAACGTGAGCGTAAAATCCAAACACCCAAGCGCACAGGAGCAGGTTCTGGAGTTATTCTCACCGAAGATGGATATATCGTTACCAATAATCACGTTGTCGCCGATGCTGATGAATTACTGGTGAAATTGAATGATAATCGTGAACTCAAAGCGCGCATTATCGGATTGGATAAAACAACAGACCTCGCCCTTATTAAGGTAGAAGAAAAAGGACTTCCTGCCATAACTGTTGCTAATTCGGATGACGTAAAACTTGGTGAATGGGTGCTTGCCATTGGTAATCCTTTTAGTCTTACCAATACGGTGACAGCAGGTATTATTTCTGCTAAGGCACGCACTTTAGGAGCATCTAACGGTATTGAAAGTTTCATACAGACAGACGCTGCAATTAATCCTGGTAATTCAGGTGGTGCACTCGTGAATGCACGTGGCGAATTGGTTGGTATTAACGCTATGCTTTATTCGCAAACAGGTTCATTTAGCGGTTATGGTTTTGCCATCCCCACAAGTATTATGACAAAAGTTGTTGACGACCTCAAAAACTTTGGTACAGTTCAACGCGCGATGTTGGGCATTCAATATACCGACGTGAGCAATCACATCGCTATGCAACATGAAAAAGGTATTGAAGTAGATCTCGGTACGGTGAACGGACTTTACATCAATCAAGTAACTTCAGATGGTGCGGCTGCTGCGGCAGGGATTAAATCAGGCGACGTTATTATAAAGATTGATGGTAAGAAACTTGAAAAGTCAGGACAACTTCAAGAAGCAATTGCCGCACATCGTCCTGGTGATGAAATAAAAATTACCTACCTCCGCGAAAAGAAGGAATATTCCGTTATGGTGACTCTCCGCAACGAACAAGGTACAACTACCGTTCTTAAAACGGTTGATGAAGACAAGTTGGGCGTTGCACTTGAAGAACTCTCTGCAAAGGATAAACAGGCGCTTTCACTTTCTTACGGTCTTGTGGTAAAACACATTAAAGCAGGAAAGATGCAGAAAGCAGGAATCACCAAGGGACTTATTCTCCTTCAAGTCAATGATAAACAACTTCGCACCGTTGAAGATTGGAATGAAGCAGTGAAGGAAGCAAATCTTTCATCTGATCGTGTACTCTGGATACGTGCGAAGACACAAAGTGGTCTCAACCGTAGTTTTACGGTAGAATTGGAGGACACAGAGAATAAGAAATAGCAAAAGAAAAAAGAAACTGGGTTTCAATGTGGAACTCAGTTTCTTTTTTTTGTGCTTCAAATATAACCTTCAGAAGCGGATTTTTCCCTATGAATAAGGGATTTAAGATGTAAGGATTAAAATAATCTAGTGACCCCAGAGGGACTCTAACCCTCGACCTTCAGAACCGGAATCTGACGCTCTATACAACTAAGCTATAGGGCCAAAAGAAGGATTAAAGTGTGAGAGCGAAACACGTTCAATCTTTCATTACGCATGCAAAGGTAATAGAAAAAAAGAATATTTGTAAGACCGCTGTTAAGATAAATAAGGTTTTTTGTCTATTTTTGCAACCAAATGTAACTAAAATTGAATGAATAAAAAAACTATGAGTGCTGCTAAAAAGAATGTTGTCTCATCGGCTGCTACCATTAAGAAAGTTAAGAAAGAGAAACTCAGATTCTCTTTAACTCAAATTCCTTATCGATGGATTCATGTCTTGATGGTGTTGTTTATTTATGTGTTTTGCACCTGTATTTATGGTGATTTATTTCAGCGTGCTCAGCAAGAATCTTTTGTAACCACCAATCGTGAATACATGACCTATCTTTTGCGTCTTCCTTTTGGAGAGTTTCATTGGGCAATGCGCTTTGTGATGTTGGTCTTTAAGAATGTATGGTTGGGTGGCGCAATGATGACGGTATTACTTGTGGGTTCTGCATGTTGTCTCTCACGCATTATGGGATTATCACGCCAGTGGAAACTCATGTCGTTCTTATTGCCCTTGTCTGTGCTAGGTTATTTCGTTTGGCGTGGCACTCGCTTGTATTTTTTAGACGAACCTTCATTGGCTGTAGGTATTCCCTTATTCATCTTCCTTGCAATGGCTGTTGGTGCTCTTGTGGTGTCCTTCATCCGTAAGAAGCAGAGCGACGTCAAAACGGTCACTACTCATTGGAGTGCTTTGATTGTCGTATCTCTTGCTTGTGTTACGTTGGTAAGTTGTGTGAATTGGTATCGCCAAAACGATGTGGTATGTGCCCGTATGCAAAATAAGATGTTGCAAGCAGATTGGGATGGTATTATTGAAGATGCATTAGATACAGACAGAGGTTCTCGCCCCATTGCTGCATATTATGCCATTGCTCTGGTTCAGCAAAATCAATTGTTAGAGCGTTTGTTTGACTTCGCTTTTGATTACCCTCAGGATGGTATTGATCTTTCAGAAAAAGGACAATCAGAAGCTGGGCTCTATGAAAGTGATTGCAACTTTTATGCAGGTTTGACAAATAGTGCTTATCGATGTGCTATGGACAGACATGTCATGATGGGACCCTCCATTTATACTTATAAGCGCATGTTGCTTTGTGCGCTATTAAATGGTGAAACTCTTTTAGCGAAACGTTATGTCAAGGCTCTTAAAGCAGTGCCTTTTGAAGGTGATTTTGTTGCGCGTTATGAACCGATGATTGACAATCCAGAGTTAATATCACAAGACCCAGAATTGGTGAGAGTTCTGCAATTGGCGCCACGAGAAACCAATTATGAACAGCGTTATCGCCGCCCCGTATTCTTGGGATACAATGTGGGACTTAGTTTTGGTTCTGATCAAACGTTAATCACCTCAATAGCGTCAACGTTGTATTCAAAGGACTTGTTACGCTTTATGAATATGGCAGTTGTATTGCGTCAGAAGACAGGTGGCAGACTTCCTGCGGTTGTCAAACAAGCCATCTTGGTTTTCTCTATGAAACACGATGATGTAAAACAAGTATTCCCTGAAATTTGTAACGATCGTGTGTTGACTGCCAACTTCAATGCTTTTGTTAATGAAGCACGCCCTTACTTAAAGGATAAAGCAGAATTGCGCAAGCAGTTAAAAAAGAATTGGTTAGGAACTTATTTTTATTACTACTACTGCGAAAACAATGAACCTTATCAAGTTCGCAAAGCTGATAGCAGTTCCGGTGGCGTAAATTAAAGGTTTGAATGATATAAGAAGCGTAGAAATAGAAAACTATTCACAATCTAATTCTTCGAACTTCTTTCATCCTTTTCATTTATTTATACTCACTCATACACATATTATTTATATATGCCATTATTTATATTATTCATACTTCTCTTTCTCGTTTCGTGTGGCGGAATGACGAAAGAAGTGCCGTCATCCTTTGTTTCTCTAGACGAAGAGGTACCTATATATCCCGATTATCGTGACGTGGCGATACCATACAACATTGCTCCACTCAATGTTATGGTAGAGACGCATGGCGAGGCTTTTGCAGGTTGTGTTACATCGCCTTCAGGAGCAACTATTGTTGCAGAAGTAGAGGCGAACAAACTCTTTTTTGATATCACAGAGTGGCGTAACTTGCTTGAAACGTCTAAGGGCGAGCATTTGAGTGTAAAGATTTACGCTAAGCGTTCTGGCGAATGGAAAGCGTTTAAACCCTATGAACTTTATGTAGCTCCTGAACCTATAGATTCATTCCTCTCTTATCGTTTGATTGAACCCAGTTATGAACTTTATCGTCAGTTAGGATTATATCAGAGAAATCTTACAAATTATGATGAACTACCCATCTTTGAAAATAATGACGAATTTTCTGAAGACGATAATCACTGTGTGAATTGTCATAATTACCAAAACTTTGATGCATCGAATATGCTCTTTCATGTTCGTGCATCACATGGAGGTACGGTCTTTGTTGAGAATGGAGAAGTAAAGAAGATGAAGATGACAACCGATTCCGTTTTGGCTAATTCCGTTTACCCAACATGGCATCCGCATCAACCTTTGGTTGCTTTCTCTTCCAATCAAACAGGTCAAGTGTTTCATCTTGCTGATCGTAGCAAGATTGAAGTTATTGATTATGCTAGCGACTTGGTTTTGTATGATGTAAAGAATACTACTATTAGTAACATTTTGCGTACCAAGGAATATCTAGAAACCTTCCCCCATTGGTCACCTAATGGCGATCGACTTTATTTCTGTCGCGCTTATACACCAGACCTTGCGCTTATGCCAGATAGTGTTCGTGCTGATAGTATCATTCCAAGAATTGATCAATTGCGTTATGACGTGATGAGTATGGCATTTGACTCAGTGACACGTACCTTCTCTGCTCCTCAGTTGGAAGTTGCTTGTGTAGATCGTCAACGTAGTGCGGCTGTACCTCGTATAAGTCCAGATGGAAGATATCTATTGTATACAGAAGGTACAAGAGGACAATTCCATATTTGGCATCCCGAAGCTGATTTATATTTGAAAGATTTGCAAACAGACAGTTTGCGCGTATTAGCGAATGCTTCTGGTCAAGGACCAGACAGTTATCATACGTGGAGTAGTAATGGACGATGGATTGTTGTAGCATCACGTCGAGAGGATGCCAATTATTCACGTGTATTTATTGCCTACTTCGACAAGCAAGGAAGAGATCACAAAGCCTTTGTACTTCCCCAGTACGATCCTGAGCATAACTTCAGTCGTATGAAAAGTTACAATGTGCCAGAACTATCACGCAACGCTGTTTTGACAACTCCCGAACAATTACGAGATGTGATTTATAATGATAGCGAAATGCATCAAGTGAGTTATAAATAATGCAGCTGTTGTATTAAAATATCGCAATATTCTGAACTTCATAAGGCGGACGAGAAATCGTTCGCCTTTTTTTGCGCCTAAAATTAAAACAAATAAGAATCCCTACATCGTGTTACATGCTCGTTTACTTCTTTCCGTAAACATACGAGTGAATTATTCTGAAATCTTTTTCATCGCCATTTATCTCCAGTTTTATGCAAGCATAGCAATATGAGTTTTATTTTTATATTGTGAACTCCAGGTAATAGTTGATAAAATTGTGTTTTGTGCTTAAGAATCGCAGGTAATAGTACTTAAACTCCTGTTTTATGGTTGTGAACTCCAGGTAATGGTTGATAAAATTGTGTTTTGTGGTTAAGAATCTCAGGTAACAGTAATAAAAAACTCGTTTTATGGCAAAGAATCTCAGGTAATAGCACTTAAACTTGTGTTTTATGGTTGTGAACCGCAGGGAATAGTGATAAAACTTGTATTTTGCAGTTGTGAACCATGGGGAATAGTGGTAAAATTTGTGTTTTATGGTTGTCGACGATAAGCAACTTGCTTATAGCCGCGTAATATAGCGATTCTTTGCGCTATGCTGCAAAAACTAATAAATTTCAATATTAGAGACTTCCCGATAATCGTATTAATTCAACAAAATAAGCGTATAATATAGTTGTTATATGGTGATTTTTGGCAAATGTGTTTTACAACATATTTTTATCTTTTTGTCTGATGAAAAAAACTTTATAAATTGCGCTCGTTTTTGGGAATCTCAATTTTTTTGAAGTCTTTCTCAAAGGCAAAGTATTAAGATTCACTAACTAACAATTGTAAAAAGTAGATATCATGAAGGTTTACAATTCTCAAGAAATTAAGAACATTGCCTTGCTTGGTAATGATGGATCGGGTAAGACCACTTTGACAGAGTCGTTGCTTTTTCATAGTGGTCAAATTAATCGTCGCGGACGTATCACTCAAAAGAATACCGTGAGTGACTATTTCCCAGTTGAACACGACTATGGTTATTCCGTATTTTCTACGGTGTTCCATACTGAATGGAAGGGCAAAAAGTTGAATATTATCGACTGCCCTGGTAGTGATGACTTCGTTGGTGCAGCATTAACTGCGCTTAACGTGACTGATACGGCTGTATTACTTATTAACGGTCAGTTTGGTCCTGAAGTAGGAACTCAAAACCATTTCCGTTATACTGAAAAGTTGCAAAAGCCAGTTATTTTCCTCGTTAATCAACTTGATGACGATAAGTGTGATTACGATCAAATTCTTGAGGATTTACAAAACATTTATGGTTCAAAGGTTGTCCCCGTGCAGTATCCCTTGAATCCTGGTGCTAACTTCAATTCATTGATTGATATTATCTTGATGAAGAAGTTGACATGGGCAGCTGAAGGCGGAGAACCTACTATCGAAGATATCCCCGAAAGTGAAAAGGCAAAAGCAGAAGAATTGCACAAGGCACTCGTTGAAGCTGCTGCTGAAAACGATGAAGCTTTAATGGAAAAGTTCTTCGAAACTGAATATCTCACTGAAGACGAAATGCGTGAAGGTATCCGCAAGGGTATGGTTACACGTAGCATCTTCCCAGTCTTCTGTGTATGTGCAGGTAAGGATATGGGCGTAGGTCGACTCATGGAATTCTTGGGTAATGTTGTTCCTCACGTTGACGAAATGCCTGCTGTATTTAATACACGTGGTGAAGAAGTAAAACCAGTGCCTGATGCGCCTACATCTGTATACTTCTTTAAGACTGGCGTTGAACCTCACATCGGTGAAGTACAGTACTTCAAGGTGATGAGCGGTGTACTTAAGGAAGGAGATGATTTGACTAACGCTGATCGTGGTTCTAAGGAACGTATGTCACAACTCTTTGTTTGCTCAGGTGCTAATCGTGAAAAGGTAGAACAGCTCTCTGCAGGTGATATCGGTTGTTCGGTTAAGTTGAAGGACGTACGTACGGGCAATACGCTTAATGCAAAGGATTGCGAACATCGTTTCAACTTCATTAAGTATCCTAATTCGAAGTATACACGTGCTATCCGTGCTATTAATGAAGCTGATACCGAAAAGATGATGGCTGCGCTCACACGTATGCGTCAAGAAGACCCCACTTGGGAAGTTGAACAAAGCAAGGAATTGCGTCAGATTCTCGTCCATGGTCAGGGTGAATTCCACTTGCGCACATTGAAGTGGCGTCTTGAAAACATTGACAAGATTCAAATTGAATTCTATCAGCAGCGTATTCCTTATCGCGAAACCATTACGAAGGCTGCACGCGCTGATTATCGCCATAAGAAGCAGTCGGGTGGTGCTGGACAATTTGGTGAAGTTCACCTCATTGTTGAACCCTATCAAGATGGTATGCCTGATCCTACAACCTACACATTTGGCGGTCAGGAAATTCGCGTGAACATCAAGGGTAAGGAAGAAATTGACCTTGAATGGGGCGGAAAGTTGGTATTTATCAACAGTGTTGTAGGTGGTGCTATTGATGCTCGCTTTATGCCAGCAATTCTTAAGGGTATTATGAGTCGTATGGAACAAGGTCCGCTTACAGGCAGTTATGCTCGTGACGTCCGTGTTGTTGTTTACGATGGTAAGATGCACCCCGTAGATTCTAATGAACTTTCATTCATGCTCGCTGGTCGCAATGCCTTCAGTCAGGCTTTCCGTGAAGCAGGTCCTAAGATTCTTGAACCTATTTATGATGTTGAAGTATTTGTTCCTGCAGATAAGATGGGTGATGTTATGAGTGACCTTCAGGGACGTCGCGGTATGATTGTAGGTATGAGTTCTGAAAACGGTTATGAAAAGTTGCAAGCTAAGGTTCCTTTGAAGGAAATGTCAACTTATTCAACAACTTTGAGTTCTATTACTGGTGGACGTGCTTCGTTTATCATGAAGTTTGCGTCATATGAACTTGTTCCTGGTGATATTCAGAACAAACTCATTGCTGAAAACGAACAGCAGGACGCTGAATAAGCAATTCTAGAGATAAGATAATACGGACAACAGGTGAAGTTAACTTTCACTTGTTGTCCGTTTTTCTTTTGTTTAATGAAATCTGTTTTTTTTCTTTTGCTAAATAGAAGTTGTGTAAACGTAATATCCATGTGTTTACTTTTATTTCTTTTTCATTTTTTGTAATTTTGTCTTTCACTTCATAAAAACGTATACTATGGAAAAAAAACATGGATTGCTTTTGCTTTGTTTGTGTACACTTCTAGGATGTAATGGAAATACAAAGACAGCGCGCGAAATTGCCGAGGAAAATGGAACTATGTTGTTGATGCAAGCTCGTAATGCATATAATACGGGCGATTATCAGACAGCCGTAATACTCATCGATTCCATTCGTTCAACCTATCCATTGGCAATGGAGGTGCGTGAACAGGGAATTTTATTGAAAGATTCCGTTTATCTTGAAGAAGCGCGTGAGGAATTACGTAAGGGATTGGACGCAGGTGTCGATCAGCAACAACTGGATGAGGTTCAGCAGAAGATTAAATTTTACTTACGTAAACTAGAGCACGATAAAGAACGTCGAAAATCTCATGCAATCCATACTGACGAAGAATAATGGTTGCGTGTAAGCATCCGTGTGTGATACTTTAAGTTTAATTAAGGTGTAGAAAACAGGTTTACCACTCAATAATTATGCAAGACTTACAAAACTATTTAGATAAAGCACAATTAGAAGCTGTTACTTATTGCGAAGGTCCTACGCTTATTTTAGCAGGTGCGGGATCTGGTAAAACGCGCGTGCTTACTTACAAGATAGCCTATTTACTACATCAGGGTGTTAAACCATGGCAGATATTAGCACTCACCTTTACCAATAAGGCTGCTCGAGAAATGAATGAGCGTATTGGTAAATTGGTGGATGGTGAAACTGCAAAGCAATTATGGTCAGGAACGTTTCATAGTTTGTTTGGGCGTATTCTGCGATTCGAAGCACAACATATTGGATATACGTCAAACTTCACGATCTATGATCAAAGTGATGCACAATCTTTGCTGAATTCCATTATTAAAGAAATGGATTTGGATACAAAGATATACAAACCTTCAGCAGTGTTGTCACGTATTTCAGCAGCCAAAAATAGACTCGTGATGCCTGATGATTACAAAGCAGATACGGCGCAGCGTAAGTCTGATATGATTGCAAACATGCCTGAGATATATGCGATTTATGAGCGTTATAAAAATCGTTGTCGTGCTGCGAATGCAATGGATTTTGACGATTTACTTGTTGAAACTTATCGTTTGTTTCGTACGCATGAGGCCATTCGTTTGCGTTATCAACAACGCTTTACATATATCTTGGTAGATGAATATCAAGATACGAATTATGTACAACATCAGATTATCTCACAGTTGACGACTCCAGAGTCGTGTATAAGTGTTGTTGGTGATGACGCGCAGAGTATCTATGGATTTCGTGGGGCTCGAATTGAGAATATTTTAGGTTTTACACAACAATATCCCTCGGCAAAGGTTATTAAATTGGAATGTAATTACCGAAGCACCGGAACCATTGTTGGTGCTGCAAATGCCATCATCGCTCACAATCAGCATCAAATTCCTAAGAATATTTATAGTAACCAAGGTCAAGGCGATGTGCTTCAACTCTTTGCTACGGCAAGCGATAAAGATGAAAGTTATAAAGTGGCATCAGAAATCAAACGCTTGAACCGCCAAAAGGGCGTTGCATTTTCCGATATCTCCGTATTGTATCGCACGAATGCTCAAAGTCGTTCATTTGAAGATGCCTTCCGACTTCAAAATATCCCTTATCGCATTTATGGTGGATTGTCATTTTATCAACGTAAAGAAGTTAAGGATCTTTTAGCTTATCTCCGCTTGATTGCCAATTCTAATGATGAAGAGGCATTTAAGCGTATAGTAAATTACCCTAGACGCGGGATTGGAGATACAACGATTAATAAATTAAAAGGTGCTGCAATAGAATATGAGTTACCATTACTCTACGCCGCTCAGCATCCAGAAGCATGTGGGTTATCTCTCTCTGCGGCAGCAGCAAAGCGTTTGATTGTATTTTCACAAAGCATTGAAAACTATGCTAGATTAGCCGAACAAGGTTGTTCTGTACATGAATTAGCTAAACAAATCATCTTTAATGAGGGTATTCATAAAGATTTGGAAGGTGAAGGAAATGAGGGAACTGCTAAGTTGCAAAACCTAGATGAACTTATCAGTGCGATGGCAGAAATGGAAACAGAACAACGTGAAGAACAAGGAATTGATACACTTACTTTGACAGATTATCTAGCAAAGGTATCTTTGCTAACTGATGCTGATCAAAAGGATGGCGATGAACCCCGTGTGACCTTAATGACAGTTCACGCAGCTAAGGGATTAGAGTTTGAGGCAGTCTTTGTTACAGGTATGGAGGAAGGATTATTTCCTGCTGAATCAGCAAGTTTTTCACATAAGGAAATAGAAGAAGAGCGACGTCTATTTTATGTTGCAGTGACTCGAGCAAAAAAATATTGTTATCTTTCGTATGCTAAAACACGCTTCAAGTGGGGACAATTTCAATTTTGTGTAGAAAGTTCTTTCTTGAAAAATATACCGAAACGTTTCTTCACAGAAAGTTTGATTGAAGCTCCAAAACCTACACCTTCACAGTTGACATCATTATCATCAGCGACATCTTTCTCTTCATACCCTCAAAATAGTTTCGGCAAATCATCGAATACTTGTGCCACACGTACATCTTCAACAATTAAACCAACCACGCTTTCACGAATCCCCACATATAACAATCAGAATACTCCTTCTGCTTCTGTTCTTAAGGTCGGAGATATTGTTGAACATGATCGTTTTGGTTTGGGGACAATAACCTCTCTTGAAGGAAGTGGAAATAGTTCAAAAGCAGTTGTAGATTTCCAAGGAGTAGGATTGAAGACATTGTTGTTGAGTTTTGCAAAATTAAAGAAGGTTAGTCGTTGAAATCTATGCAATATAAGTCAGATTATTTGTATGTCGTGAAAGGGATTTTGTTCTTCACAAATATTCAATGCAAATTACGTTAATTCATGAAAGTTAGATATTGTGCGTTTTTATTGTTTGGGCTAGGTTTGTGCATAACTGGAACTCTTAAAGCTCAGGAGACGTTAGACTATGTTATAAACAAAAAAATATTATACCAAGAAATAGACAATTTTAGTGCATCCGATGCTTGGCGCATGGATTTTGTTGGTAAAAATTGGCCGTTAGAGAAAAAGGAATATATTGCAGATTTGCTTTTCAAACGTGAATTTGACGAGTACGGCAACCCTAAAGGAATGGCTCTATCCAATTGGAGAGTGAATATTGGCGCAGGGAGTTATGAAAACAGGGAGAACCATGAGGTCACGAGTACATGGAACAGAACTGAATGTTTCCTTTCACCCAATGGAACTTATGACTTTACAAAACAGGCAGGACAACAGTGGTTTATGAATGCAGCTAAGGTGAGAGGGATGAATGACTTTCTCTTCTTTACAAATTCTGCGCCATATTTTATGACCAGAACTGGTTCGACATTGTCTGCCGATAGTGAATGTATCAACCTTCAGCATGATAAGTTTGATGATTTCGCACGATTTCTCATTCGCTGTGTGCAACATTTTAGAGAGAATGGATACAATATAAAGTATGTAAGTCCGCTTAATGAACCCAATGTTCAATGGCACACCAACAGTTGGCAAGAAGGAACCTTCGCAACAAAGTCGGACATCTATAAGATGGTTGCAGAATTAGACAAGGCGATATCTGAATTTGGAGTAGATACCAAAATCATTATACCCGAACTTGGAGAAATGAAAATGTTGTTTGAGGTAGATTCCAATGTAAAAACACCCGACAACATTATTCGTTCGATGTTCTACGAAGATGGTGACTATAGTGTATTGTCGTTCAAGAATCTTTATAATTGCGTTGCAGCACATGACTATTGGACTGCTTATCCACCTAGTTTGTTAATCGATATACGTACACAGGTAAGAGATTCACTTGCTGGCAATAACCATAAGACCAAATTTTGGGCATCTGAATATTGTATTCTTGAAAAAAATGAAGAGATTACCATGCCCTCATCGCCTGTAAAGAGTATCAATTTGGGATTGTATATAGCGCGCCTTATCCATACCAACTTAACTTTAGCTAATGCTTCAGCTTGGCAATGGTGGACTGCTGTTTCATTAAATGAGGATGTTCCTATACAGTTATTACCATTGGAGGGGGCGTCGGGCGAAAGTGTAAAATATGATGGTAGAATAGTGCCAACAAAGATGTTTTGGGCAACGGCGAATTATAGTTTCTTTATACGTCCCAACATGCGCAGAGTAGATGTACGTGCTTTAAATCAAGATATAACACCTCTTGATGCAGCAACTTCACTTATGCTTTCGTCGTATACTGATGGTTCGCAGTTGGTAACAGTCATTGTCAACTATGCCGATACGGATAAAAACATATCTTTAAAATGTGATAATGCCCGAAAAGGAAAAATGTATGTAACATCTATAGACAAGGATTTGCAATATATAGGTGAACACAGATTAACGTCACTCACTGTTCCATCGCGCTCAATCGTAACAGTGGTGATTGACGAAAAATAATATACTTCATTAAGATGTACCTTTAAACGGTGAAGCGTGCATCTTATTTATTGCTTATATTCGGAATACATTTAGTTACAAATAAACATTCCTTTACGTTAACAGCATGTTTAGATGAGAAATGCAACATTTATTTCTCAAATTTAGACTCTAGTATTCTAAATATATGTAAATTTGCAGAGTTACGATGATTTGACTCACTATGATGTGAGATACGTTCTCTTAAATATTATGGAGTTCTTGTCATAACATGCATATAATCTAATAATCAAACTATTTAATCATATAATTTATTATGGATCAGACTTTAGAAAAGCCCTATGTAATCGGTCTTGATATGGGCGGTACCAACTCAGTATTTGGTATTGTAGATGCTCGCGGTATTATCAAAGCTCAAACAGTAATCAAGACACGTGGTTACAAGAATGTTGAAGAATACGTAAAGACAGCTGTGGAAGCACTCCAACCTGCAATCGACCTCGTTGGTGGTATTGAAATGATTAAGGGTATGGGTATCGGAGCTCCTAATGCAAACTATTATACAGGTACAATTGATAATGCTGCAAATTTGGAGTGGAAGGGTATAGTTCCCATTGCAAAACTTTTTAGCGATGCTCTTGGTGTTCCCGTTCGAGTTACTAATGATGCGAATGCAGCAGCTATGGGTGAAATGACTTATGGTGCAGCTCGTGGAATGAAGAACTTCATCATGATTACATTGGGCACAGGTGTAGGTTCTGGAATTGTATGCGATGGTAGAGTTATTTATGGTTCTGATGGTTTCGCAGGTGAATTAGGTCACGTTATTGTTGATCGTTCAGAAAATGCTCGTCCTTGTGGTTGTGGTCGAAAGGGATGTTTGGAAACATATTGTTCTGCAACAGGAGTAGCACGCACGGCTCGTTATTTACTTGAAACAAGTCCAGAACAAAGTCTTCTTCGTAAGTTGAATGTCGATGAGATTACTTCTTTCGATGTGTATCAAGCTGCTGAAGCGGGTGATAAATTAGCACTTGAAATCTTTGAAGAAACAGGTAAGCGTTTGGGGGCAGCTTGTGCAGACTTTGCAGCGTTTAGTTCACCTGAGGCATTTGTATTCTTTGGAGGTTTGACAAAGGCCGGTGATTACATCATGGATCCTATCAAGCGTGCATATGATGAAAACGTTCTCTTTGTATATAAAGATAAGGCAAAACTTTTAGTATCTACGCTTAATGGTAGTGAAGCAGCTGTGCTTGGCGCAAGTGCTTTAGGTTGGGAATAATCTAGTTACTTTCTAACTTATCATATATGGAAAAGATTATTGGGCTTATTAATGCCCCCTTTACTCCCTTTAATGCAGATGGTTCTGTAAATCTAGAACCGATTCCCGCTTATGCAGCATTGCTTGCTCGCAATGGTTTGAAGGGTGTATTTATTAATGGTAGTTCAGGTGAAGGTTATATGCTCACAGAAGAAGAGCGTATGCAACTTGCTGAAGCTTGGATGGCTGCTGCGCCTGAAGGTTTCAAAGTGATTGTACACGTTGGTAGTACCTGTGTGAAGAGTAGTAATCGCCTTGCCGCACATGCTCAAAAGATTGGAGCGTGGGGTGTTGCAGTTATGGCGCCTCCCTTCCCAAAGGTGGCACGCATTGAAGAATTAGTGAAATATTGTGAAGAAATTGCTTCTGGAGCTCCTAATCTTCCTTTCTATTTTTACCATATTCCTGCATTTAATGGTGCATTCCTTTCAATGCTCGATTTCTTGAAGGCAGTTGATGGTCGTATTCCTAACTTTGCTGGTATTAAGTATACATTTGAAAGTTTATACGAATACAATCGTTGCCGTCGTTATAAGAATGGTAAGTTTGATATGCTCCATGGTCAAGACGAAACGATTTTACCTTGTCTCGCCATGGGTGGTGCTCAAGGTGGTATCGGTGGAACAACTAATTACAACGGTGCGGTCCTCTCTGGTATTATTGAAGCATGGAATCAAGGAGATCTTGAAAAGGCACGAGAATTACAGGAATTTGCTCAAGATGTCATTGATGTGATTTGCCATTTCCGTGGAAACATCGTTGGTGGTAAGCGCATTATGAAATTGATTGGTCTTGATCTTGGTCCAAATCGTACGCCCTTCCAGAATATGACAGATGAAGAAGAAGCACGCATGAAGCAAGAATTGGAAGCTATCAACTTCTTCGAACGTTGTAATAAGTAATAACAAAGAAGTAGAAATGAGAAAGGATGAAAGAAAAACGTTGAGTTATGGATGTTTCAAACTTAACCTTTTTCTTTACCCTTTCTCCTTTCTTGTTTAATAATTCACTATGAAGAATTTCAAGAGTATTCTTTCCCTTTTGCTCCTATTGGTGATTACAACAATGGGTGCTTTTGCTCAGAATGACAATAAGTTTAATCAAGTCAACTTCACCGCTCTTTCACAACTTGAGGTGTCTGTGGGGCAGGGTGTTTCTGCACCTTTTTCTGGTGTCGTGGGTGATAAGATAGTTGTTATTGGTGGTTGTAATTTTCCTGATGTTCCTGCTGCAGAAGGCGGCAGTAAACAGTATTATGGAAACATTTATACTTACGATGGCAACACGTGGCAACTTAATACGCTTGCATTTGATGCCGTTGCCTATGGTGTGAGCGTACAAGTCCCTGAAGGTATTGTGTGTATCGGTGGTATGGGACAATCAGGTGCTACAAATAAGGTATATTTAGTATCTGCTGGTGAAAATCAACTCCAGAAACAAGAACTTCCCTCATTGCCAGAGGCAAAAAGTGAGGCTGCAGGTGGTTATGATGGTACTTATATTTATGTTGCAGGTGGTGAAACACAATCAGCCTTCCGTTTGAAGTATCCTGGTGGTGAAGCATGGGAGACAATCGCTTCCATTCCAGGGCGTCTTCGTAAACAACCTGCTGGTATTGTTCAATCAGCAGCATTAAATAAACAATTTTATCTATTCGGAGGTTTTGCACCAGCAACTTCATCAGATACTGCTTATGTGCATTATGATGGTCTTTATTATGATGCAAAAAATAATGAGTGGAAAAAGACTTCTCCTGTTATCATTGATGGTAAGGAATGTGCCATTGTTGGCGCTTCTGCTGTAGTTTCAGGAATTGCTCATATTGCAATACTTGGAGGTGTTAATAAGGACGTGTTTACACGTGCATTGAATCATCCAGAAGAAGGTTATCTCACTCACGAACCTGAATGGTATCAATTCAATCAAGAAGTATTACTGTATCATACACTTACCGATTCATGGGTAACAGAATCTCAGAGTGAAAAATTGGCACGTGCAGGTGCAGCGATAGTTCCCTTTAACAATAAGTGGTATATTATTGGTGGTGAAACGAAACCAGGTGTACGTTCTGCTGAGGTTACAGAAGTTTCAATGGAACAACGAGTTGGTTTCGGTTGGCTCAACTGGACTGTACTTATTGTTTATATGATAGGTATGCTAGGGTTGGGTTATTTCTTTATGTTGCGTGAAAATTCATCCGAAGACTTCTTTAAGGGAGGTGGCCGTATTCCTTGGTGGGCAGCTGGTATTTCCATTTATGCTACTATGCTCAGTGCAATTACCTATATGGCAATTCCAGCTAAAGCATACGCAACCGATTGGACTTATTATCCAATGTTGATTACCATCCTATTGGTGTCATTCCCCGTAATCAAGTACTATTTGCCTTATTTCCGTCGCTTGAATATTACGAGTGCTTACGAATATCTTGAAATGCGTTTCAATCTTTCTACGCGCATGATTGCTTCTACGCTCTTCATCGTGTTTATGGTTGCGCGCACGGCTCTCGTTCTTTATCTTCCCTCGTTAGCACTTACAGCTGTAACTGGTATAGATATTTATATCTGCATTATTTTGATGGGTATTATTACGATTATCTATTGTACGATGGGTGGGGTAGAAGCAGTTGTTTGGGGTGACGTTGTTCAGGGAATTATTCTTGTTGGTGGTGCATTCTTGGCTGCTGGTTATCTTATTTTCAACACAGAAGGTGGTGCAACAGGATTCTTTGATATTGCGATTTCTAATGATAAGTTCCGCCTATTTGATTATGCTTTTGATCTTACTAGTGCAACATTCTGGGTGGTTATCTTAGGTGGTTTGGCAAACAATCTCATTTCGTATACATCTGACCAAACGGTGATTCAGCGTTATATCACAACGAAAGATGAAAAAAGCGCTGGTCGTAGTATTCTTATGAATGGTATCATGTCTGTATTTATTAGTGTATCGTTCTATGTAATAGGTACGGGACTCTATACATTCTATAAGACACATCCTGCAGAACTCGATTTCACTATGCAGAAGTCAGATGCCATCTTCCCCTTCTTTATGATGAGTCAAATGCCTGCTGGTGTTGCTGGATTGCTGATTGCTGCTATTTTTGCTGCAACAATGTCTACGATTTCATCAAACATTAGTTCTGTATCTACTGCTTTCAGTGTGGACTTCTATCGCCGTTTTAAACCTCAGACAACAGATAAGCAAATGCTTTCTGTAGCACGTCTCGCATGTATGATTTCAGGCTTGCTTGGTGTGGCTTTGGCGCTCTTGATGGCAACATGGAACATCCTCTCGCTCCTTGACTACTTTAACACCATCTTAGGACTTCTTTCAAGTGGTATCGGAGGTCTGTTCCTCATTGGTGTCTTCTTTAAGAATGTTGGCGGAAAGGCTGCGCTGATTGCTTTCCTTATGGGCGAAGCGGTAGTCTTCTGGTTGAACGCTTATACTGATATCAGTTTCCTCCTTTACGGTTTCATCGGAATGCTTGTTTGCGTAGTTGTAGGGCTCATCCTCTCCATCTTCCCTTATTTCCGTTCAAGTAAGGAACAACGCATTAGTTTTTAAAATAATCAACAGTTGCAAGGATCGTGTTAATGAATAATCATTAATTACGGTGTATTAAAGGTGTATAAGCATTTTTACATACACTAATTATGATATGAACTTACAAAGTGATCTTTTGTGAGAAATAAGGTTACAGACCATCCTATCAAGTTCTCTCTTTAATGAAGCACTTGTTTGCGTGTGCGCACGCATGGGATGGTGTGGTAACCTTATTTCTTTTGTATTGTCTAGTTTCACCCAAACTTCCCCTAAATGATATATCCGATAGGTTTGTAATAGTAATTTCTATCTTTAATATTTAAATTGTATGTTGTTTATCAAAAAATAATGTAAAACACTTTGCTGTAATAGGAGAAATAACTAACTTTGCACCCGTAAAACAAAGCAGCATTGCAGACACGGGTAAGTGCTGTACGGCCAGCTCCCTTCGAATCCTCCAGGGCTTGATCGCAGCAAAGGTAGTTGGTTGTAGCGGCGCGATGCAGTGAGCTTACCCTCCCGCCTCTTTAGCTCAGTTGGCCAGAGCACGTGATTTGTAATCTCGGGGTCGTTGGTTCGAATCCGACAAGAGGCTCAAAAGTGAACTAGGTTTCCTGGTTCACTTTTTTTATATATGAATTTCTCTAGAACTTTTGCTACTATAGTTCAAACGACAGATAAATGTGTAGAGCGCAATACTGTTATTTATTTGTGAATTTCAGAGTTAGGTGTCTTGATACTATAATTATTTTAGACGTTTTACAAACTGTATTATACAAACAGACGGTGTGTCAAAATTTGCATTTCAACACACCGTCAATAGTATAAAAGAATTATGAAACGTTATGCTTTCTTAGCAGCAGTCTTTTTGGGTGCTGCTTTTTTTGCAGGTGCATCTTCCTTCTTTTCTGCTGTTTTCTTTGTTGCACACTTCTTAGGCGCAGCCTTCTTTGCAGGTGCTTCTTCTGCCTTGGGTGCTTCGAGGGCTTCAGCACCGCCAAGTTTAGCAACAACTTGTTTCAACTTGCTAATTTCCTTTTCCTTAATAGCAAGTTCTTCATCCTGATTCTTAATGGTAGTAAGGAGTGAATTAAGTTCTTCGTTTTCCATACCTCCATAGATGTTGTTAACGCGTGTTACGAAGTCACCTATGATGTTCATATAGTTTGTGAACGCATCGTAGGGTGAATCGTAGATACCGCGGTAAGCACCATAAGAGTTGGGCTTTGTAGAGATGAAGCGGAAGTTATTAGATGCTTGGAGATAGTCCCAGTCTTGCTTAAGTCTGCGGTCATTGCAGATGCGTACGCGTTCAGCAACACTATACAACTTGTTAAAAGCTTCTTGCTGCATGACGTTACCCAACCATGGAGAGAGATCGCGTTCTTCGTCTACCCAAGATGTAGGATAGGGGACATCGATAGTTCCTACTGACTTGATCTTGGAACAAATTTCTGAAGGTGTAGAGAATGTAATGCCGCGTTCCTTGAGTTGTGCGGGGAGTGCCTTCATAAATTCGAGGATGTTTGAAGAGAGCGGTTGGAAGATACCCAATGCGCAGAGTTCCATGAATAAGTTGATAACCTGACTTTCTTCGGGAAGGTTAGCAATCCATTGTGCGTAATTGTCTGCAAAGAGTGGGTATTCGCTCCATGATGAATCATTAAAGCGATAAGAGATATCTTCAGAAAGACTGTAATCGCGGAGCAACAATTTGAGGTTGGGGTTGCGATTGCATGCATATACGAAGTGAGGACTCTTCCATCCGAGCACCTGCTTTGCACCTTCAGCAAGCATACCCTTGAAACCCATTTCTGCTACTTGTTCACCAATTTCATCAGAATAGATGAGGGCAGAGTTACGGAATACCTTGGGAGTTTGTCCAAAGAGTGCCTTAATCTTCTTGCATACACGATCAACTTCTTCCTTGAAACATTCGGGATCCTTGATAGAAGAGAAACCATGTGAATAAGGTTCAGCGAGGAATTCTACACATCCCTTGTTGTTGAGTTCCTGAAGAAGTTCGATGACTTGTGGCGCATAAGTTTCAAGCATTTCAATAGCGCAACCAGAGAGTGAGAATGCGCACTTGAAGTAATCTCCATACATGTCAGCCATTTCGAGGAGCGCCTTGAGTGCGGGTTCGTATGAACGTTCTGCTGTTTCTGTGATAGAACGCTCATTTTCATAGTCATCATAGTAATAGTGATCCGTACCAATATCGAAGAAGCGGTAACGTTTCAAATGAATATTTTGGTGAATTTCAAAATATAAGCAAACGGTTTTCATAGTTGTGGATAGTTTTTTTAGTGTCTGTTAAAGCGTTCAATTGTTTCATCGTAGCACTTGCGAATTCTCAATCCCACCTTTTCCCAGGTGATTTCGTCAACTTCCTTAATACCTTCTACCTTTAGATATTCGTAAAGTCCTTCGTTCGTGCAGATAGAATACATGGCGTCAGCCATAGCGTGAATGTCCCAATAATCGGTTTTGATACACTTATCAAGAATTTCTGCACATCCACTTTGTTTACTGATAATTGATGGTACACCACACTGCATCGCTTCAAGTGGCGAGATACCAAAGGGTTCAGATACAGAAGGCATAACGTAAACGTCACTATCGCGGAAAGTTTCATACACTTGTTTACCCTTCATGAAGCCTGGGAAGTGGAATTTATCAGCGATACCGCGCTGTGCTGCCAATTCAATCATTTCATTAAGCATATCTCCAGAACCAGCAAAGCAGAAACGGATGTTGTGAGTTCGCTGTAGCACAAGCGCAGCTGCTTCTACAAAATATTCAGGTCCCTTCTGCATGGTGATACGTCCGAGGAATGTCACAACCTTTTCGTTGTTATCCTTCTTCGTACGTCCTTTCTTAATGATTTCTTGGATTTCTGGTTCCAAGGGATATACAGCATTGTGCATAGTTACGCACTTTGCAGGATCTTGATGGTAATGCTTGATAACCGTTTGGCGTGTGAGTTCCGATACACACATGATGCAGTCTGCATTATCCATACCGTCTTTTTCGATGCTATACACCGTGGGATTTACATTTCCTCTTGAGCGGTCAAAGTCTGTTGCATGAACGTGGATTACCAATGGTTTTCCCGAGATGTTCTTGGCATGAATACCAGCGGGGTAGGTCAACCAGTCGTGAGCGTGAATAATGTCATATTGTTGCTGACGTGCGATAACACCGGCAACAATAGAGTAATTGTTGATTTCCTCATGGAGGTTGTCTGGGTATCTACCTGAGAAATTAATACAACCTAGGTCGTCAGTATAGCGATAACTAAAGTCGGCATAGATATGGTCACGTAGGTCGAAGTAAGTTTGGGGATCACATTTATGACCAATGCGTTCTTTTACATATTCCCAACTAACGTCCTTCCAAACTACGGGAGTTTCATTCATACCAATGATATTCATGAAGCTCTTGTCTTCATCTCCCCAAGGTTTGGGCAAACAGAAGGTAATTTCCATGTCGGACTGGAGGGATAATCCCTTGGTCAAACCATAACTGGCCGTACCAAGACCACCTAAGATATGAGGGGGGAATTCCCAACCGAACATTAATACTTTCATGGTTTCTTATGTTTAACCTCTGCAACCCGCAACGTACAAGTTGCAGAGGTGTGTTGATATTCTATTAAAATAAATGTGTGATTAACGTCATTTGTGAACTTAGACGAGTAGCGTGTGTGCTTCTTATTCACGCGTATATTTGTCGAGAATGTTGATAGCGCGTAAGAGTCCGCTCACATTCATGGCAAATGAAATAGCACCGCGTCCTGAGAAGCGAGGATTTCCGTCGAAAAGTTCAGGTATCGTACCAACGCAGTGGTAGAAGAGTTCTTCTTCGAAACCAATCAACTGTCGTTCGATAAAGTTCACACCACTCATCTTATAAATGCGCAAGTAAGCTTCCAAATAGAATCCAGTAAGCCAAGGCCATGCTGTTCCGTTGTGGTAAGCAAAGTCGCGTTGTGTTTGCTGACCCACATAGAGCGGATTATAACCACCACTCTTTGGTGAGAGTGAACGTACACCCTTCGGAGTTACCAATTCACGTGTGCAGATATCCAATATGCGCTTGCGTTCCTTAATGTCGAGCGGAGAGAAGTCTAATGCGATAGCGAAGATTTGGTTGGGACGAACGCTCCAATCCTGCATTTGTCCGTCAACATAATCAAGAAGGTAACCATGTTCGTTTAAGAATACGTTCTTAAATGACTGTTGCAACTTCTGTGCCAGTTCTGTTTAACTTGCTTATTAATGCATTGAT
>CALCHM010000138.1 GCA_937901345.1 uncultured Prevotella sp.
AGGGGGACGAGCAACTTTAGTTGCGGAGGGGGTCTGTTAAAAATCTTGGGTCAACCAAAGGTCACGCAAGTAACTGCTATATTATTGCTTTGCATTGTCCAAATACACAGAAAGAGGGTGCGCCACTAATGGTGACGCACCCTCCTTTCGTATTATTCAACTCTCGCAAGTTGCCAATTGCGAGTTGTTTTTCTTAGTCAGCAATCAAACTGAACTCTGCACCGCTGGCAAAGTCTGTGCCGTTCTGTTCAGAAAGCGCACGGAAGCGGATGTAACGTGCCTGAACGGGAGCATCAAAGAGCACACGCTTGGGATCTGCGCCCTTAGCGAAGCTACCCTTCTTCACGGGGTCTCCCCATTCCTTACCGTCCTGAGATACGTAGATTTCGTAGTCCTTCACTTGACCGTTAGGACCGTTCTGGCGCGGCGTATAAACGAAGCCCTTCATGTGCTTCACTTCACTGGCGTCGAAGTCAATCCAGTGAGGATACTTCGCTACGGTTACGCCGTAAACGGTGTGCCAGATGGTAGAGTTGTCACCGTCAACGAGGCGATCTGCACCTTCACCAGGTTCCTGACTTGAGCAGAATGTAACCACGAGGGGAACACTTTCAATCTTAGCATACGACATTTCAACAGCAAGTGCTTCATTGTCGGCATACCATGCCTTAACCACACCACCATCGCGGAGGTTGATGGCTTCTGTATACTGAGTTGCCTTCTTGTCGCCATTCAAGCTGTACATGATAGTGCGAGTCTTGTCAACAGAAGAGATTTCCACCTTACCTGTGTTGCTGCGTGTAATCGTCAAAGGCTTTTCACCTGCAGTAGTCACCTGTGCCTGAGCTGCCATATTGTTGCTGAGAACAGGACGGATGATGAAGCTGAAGTTGTGAGCGTTTGCCAAACAACGGTCGGGATTCAAAGGACCACCCTGACCACATGAAGCACCACCAAGACCAGTCACCTTGCTATCGAGGTAGAGGTGTGTACCTGTGCTTTCGGGGAGTTGGTAGAAGTGGGGTGCATAAAGGAGTTCGAGGTTTGTCCAAGGTTGTGCAGATACAGACATCTGACCACCTGCTACGAACACCGCACCATGACCTGCTTCGTTTGTAAGAGAAATCCAGCGCACATCTTCACGGTTGCTGTAATCCTGAGGCTTGGGAAGCATGATATTGTCATAAATGCTATGACTGTGCTGTTCGATGAACTGACCTGTCTTACGGTCGTTGTAGTTGTTTACAGGACCGCGACCGTAGTACGTTGCAAACTCATACTGCTTGGGCATTTCGAGGTGATAACCAAGGCGGGGGAGAATCAACGTAGGATTGTTTGAAGTGATTGCCGCCTGGAGTTCTACAGAACCATCAGCATAAACTGTGTAGATTTGGTTTGTAGTGAACTTAAAGTCTGTTTCACCGAGTGAATCACCCTTTTCTACGATGCTGTAACGACCAGATGAACCGCCGAGGATGTTAGCGTACTTGGGTGCCTGACTTTCAACGGTGAATGCGAGCACGAGTTCGCCATTCTTACCCTTCGTCTGCGTCATATTGAGCACCTTGTGCTTCAAGTTGTGCGTACCCTTGTTTGTCCACTGCTGATACACCCAAATGTCGTTGTCGGTTGCTGCACGATAAGCATCGAGAACCATACCACCAGAATGGGGTTTGATAACATCGAAACCATCGTAAGCGAGTTGTGAGAGACAACCCTTCTTTGTGCAGAATGCAGCTGTGAAATCTTCACCCTTAACGAGGAGGCGGCAACCTTCAGTCTTTGTTTCGATAGTTCCCTGCTGACCTGCTGCGATAGAGGGGAGATTTGCAGCTTCCTTCACGAGGAGTTGTTCTTCCATCTGCACGTAACCCTTCTTCGCCCAAGGCTTGTTGTTGGCCAACTTGAATTGTACCTTAACGAAGTATTCGCTGGTTTCGTTGAGTTGTACGCCTGAGAGGTCAAGACGGAAGTTCTGCTTTTCGCGAGGACCTACTGCCATCTTGGGACCCGTGAGGTGCTGATTTGCGAGAACGCATTCGCCATTTTCATAAAGACTCCAAACGATTTCATAATCGTTGAGGGGCACGAAGTAGTTCTTATTGAAGATTTCAACAACACCATTCTTGATGTCAACCGCCTTTACACCTACATTCTGGTACACCTTCTTCACTTCGAAGTATTGTCCCTTAGGTGAAAGGTCGGGGCGCATGATACCGTTCATACAGAACATACCATCGTTGGGTTTATCACCAAAGTCACCACCATATCCCCAATACTTATCTCCAGTAACAGGGTCGTAGTTGATGATTGCTTGGTCTACCCAGTCCCAAATAGCACCACCCATGAAGAAGTTGGTACTTTCCATTGCTTCCCAATAATCAATGAGGTTACCAACGGCATTACCCATTGAGTGAGCATATTCAGAGATGTGGTAAGGATACTTAATACCATACTTACCCTTTACAGCACCCTGTACCCAAGCAATTGAGGGATATTGGTTAGAACCCATATCCACAATATCGTTGTTACGTTCGTACTGAACGGGACGTGTTGTGTCAACCTTCTTGATTGCGTTGTAAGCTTCCACGAAGTTGTTACCAGGACCCGCTTCGTTACCGAGCGACCAAATTACGATAGACGCGTGGTTGATGTTGTTGTACACCATTTCCATGTTACGCGCAACGTGGTGGTTCTTAAACTCAGGAACGTGTGAGAGCGAAGCTTCGCCGTAATAGTACTGGTGACTCTCGATGTTACATTCGTCTTCGAGGTAGATACCATACTTATCACAGAGGTAATACCAGTAAGGATCGCAAACGTAGTGAGAGTTTCGCACGTGGTTGATATTACCACGCTTCATGAGCATTACTTCATACTCCATCTGCTCACGTGTAATCGCGTGACCACGTTCGGGGCTATTTTCGTGACGGTTCACACCCTTCATCTTGATGGGTTTGCCATTGAGGAAGTAGTAACGACCTGCCAAACCAAATTCGTCTTCTGAAGCGGGAGTATCCTTGATTTCACACTTACGGAAACCAACGTTTGTTGAGAAGGTTTCAACAACCTTACCCTTCTTATCCTTCAACTGACCTACGAGCACGTAGCGATAAGGCGCTTCTGCACTCCACTTGTTCACAAGTGCACCTACCTGCATCGTCACCTTCGCATGGTCAGCATCGTTCTTAGCAAGTGCATTCACCTTTACGGAAGCAGAAACACCAGGAACGAGAGTTGTCTTTTCGCCATAAAGTTCAACAGCGTAGAGCGAGTAGTCAATAGTATAACCCTTCACGCTCTTGCTTGTGAGGTTGAGCACTTCAGCATCGATAGCGAGTGTGGCATTCACGAAATCCTTATCAAAATCGGGAATTGCCTGCAAGTCGCGCACCTGAACCTGGGGCTTTGCTGAAAGGGCTACAGTACGGAAAATACCAGGAAGGCGGAACATATCCTGACTTTCGAGGAATGAACCATCTGAATGACGATACACTTCAACAGCCAATACGTTTTCACCTGCTACAAGATACTTGGTAATGTCAAATTCAGCAACGTTACGAGAGTTCTTAGAGAAACCCACATACTTGCCATTCACATACAGATAGAAGAAAGAGTCTACACCATCAAAACTGATGAGCACCTGACGACCAGCCCATTCAGCAGGAATAGTAAATGTGCGGCGATAAGAACCCACTTCATTACGATGCTTATACGTAGGCCAATCCTTTGCAGGTTCACGCATCACACCGCCCTTCCAGTCGCCAACAGCAACCTGGTGTGCAAAGATTACGCGCTGGTTAGAATATACGGGTGTACCGTACTTCTGTGAACCGTCCTTCTGAATACCTACCACGTTCCAGTTCATGGGCACCTGAACCTTGTCCCAGTTTGTCACATCGTAGTCAACCTTATAGAAGTCTACAGGACGTTCTTCAGGATTACCGACCCAATTGAAACTCCATTCACCGTTGAGGGACTTCCAATACTTACTGTTTTCGGGCAACACCTTGCGAGCCTGATCCACATTCTCAAAATTGAAGAACCAAGCATGAGGTTGCTGCTTGTTAAGAGCAACGCGCACGGGATTTTCCCAGTCGTTGCGACCCTGCGGAGCCAAATTCTCCGAAGCATCATACTCAAAACCCTGCAAAGGGTGCTCGTAGTCGGCCGCAGCTGGCATTGCCAAACAGCCCAACAAAAGCGTGTAAATAACTTTACGCATAGTTTAAAGTGATAAGTGAGCGTTAAATAATTAAAATTATAGTCTCCGCAAAGGTACAATTTATTCCTCGAACCACGCTATTATTAAAACACTTATTTTGAAAACTTAACATCATAAAGCGAAATACACCTTCACAACTCACCCTACAAACTATCGTCATGCCTCATCAAATAATTTAAGGTTGTGAATCTATGAGCGTTTTCACGTGTAGCACCGAGATGGCAACCAAGAGAATCGTCATTTTGAGCAAAACTAACGGGTGGTTCGGCAGAAAATGGTCATTTTCACTCCTCTAATCATTAACATAGTACAAAAAAATGCGGTCAAGACACTGAGAAACGCAGAAAATGTGCTCCGCATCAATAGGTTGGTTATATGTCTGCAAAAGATTGTCTGTTTAATCCTTATAAATATTACAACCGTTCTGTAAACAAAAAAGCACGATTCTTATGGAATGAAGGCAAATCGTAAAATATTTGAGGCATCCTTTTTATTTACAGAAATTTGCGTATATTTGCAACTCGATGACTGATATTTACGACAAACTTCACGAACTTGTAGCGCGAATGCATCCCATCACGCTGGAAGAGATGAAGTCCGTTCGCCTCATGAAGCGTACGGACACGAAGTTTGTCACAAATATTTCAAAACTAAAACAACTTTTGGACTTAACCGTTGGTACTTACTCGGCGCAACATAACAATGGGAAGTGCATTGCGGATTATCGTACGGTTTACTGGGATACACCTGTGACACACGACATGTTTCGTCAGCACCATTGCGCCCATTTTCCGCGTACGAAAGTACGTGCCCGAACCTATTTGGACTCTGGGCACAGTTTCCTTGAGGTAAAGAAGAAGGACAACCACGGAAAGACGCGCAAAAAACGTATTGAAATACCCACGATTGAGGCTGTCATCAACGAACGTTATGGTGAGGAATTTCTGAGAGAGCGCACAGGATATACGTTCAGCGACATCATCCCTACAATTGAAAATGCCTTTCACCGCATTACCCTTGTCAACGAGGCAAAGACGGAACGTTTGACGATTGACTTTGGCATTCGTTTTATCAACCATGAGACAGGAGAGACCGGCAGTGCAGATAACCTTGTAGTCATCGAGCTCAAACGAGATGGACGTATGCATTCTCCCATCCTCGCCCTACTCCGCCAATTGCGCATAAAGCCCAGCGGTTTCAGTAAATACTGCATCGGTTCTGCGCTGACAAATAGCAACTTAAAGATCAATCGCTTTAAGAAACGCATACACCGCTATGAGAAAATAAAGGGAAGGTAAGGGAGAATATTCGAAAGTTTATCAAAACCTTAGAACTTCAAAACCTCTACACATCAGAACCCAGAACCTAAGAGTTTCAGAACCTTCTCAACCTCTTACCCTCATAACATTTGAACATTCTTAACTTCAAAACCTAATTCTGTACTATGTTTGAATTTCTTTCTGAAAGTGCCGACTTACTGCATTTGCTTGGAAGTCTTGTCCTCAACTGTGTGACTGTTTGGTCAATCGTTCATTTCTTTTATTACCCCAAGGGGCAGCGTCGTGATTACTACTTCACGTTTATCTTGCTCTCGGTAAGTATCTTCATGCTGATCTATCTGTTTATGGGTCAGGAAAAGGCAGGCACGGTATCAGACGCTGGAATGGTAGGCGCCGCATTGGGACTCTTCGCCATATTTGGTATTATCCGTTATCGTACGGAGAGTGTACCCATACGCGAAATGACGTACCTCTTCTTCTTAATTGCGTTGTCGGTATTGAACGGTAAGACGGGCAATCTCTGTATTGCTGAGCGACTGGTAATCAATTTAGTGTTCGTTGTCATCGTATGGTTAGCAGAAAACTTCCACTCAGCGTATAATCAAGGATGTAAGTATGTAAAATACGATAATATTGACCTGATTAAGCCCGAGCGCTATGACGATCTTGTAAAAGACCTTGAGGAACGCCTCGGGGTGAAAATCACGCGTGTAGAAGTGGGTGCTGTAGACTTCTTGACAGACATGACGATGTTGCGCGTGTTCTACGTGGATCCCGAAAAGCGCATTAAGTCGGTAGACCGCATGTTTAAGACTCCTGATGCATAAAAGAATAAATAAGTGTTGAGCATAAAACCGTGAGATTGAGGTAAGCGACCGTTCTCTTAGGTTTTATTCCCAACACTTTTTCCCTCTTAACAAAGTATCCTAACCCTAAAAATAGTTATCTATTCATTAATTTAATAAACCTTAAACACCAAACCATTATGAAAAAGATTTTGACAACGTGTTGTGCCCTTTTGTTGGCAGTTCCAACCTTTGCACAGAAAGACGAATTCGGAAGTTGGCTTGAATTTGAAGCAGAAAAGAAAATCAATAAGCGCATGGACTTGACTTTAGGAGTCGGCATGCGTGCGAATGACAATCTGGGAGAAGTTTCACGTGCCAATGCCTTTGTTAGCGGCAGTTATAAGGTGTGTGACTATCTTAAAGTGGCAGCAACCTATCAGTACATCAGCGACTTGAGTCGTGGAGAAGTTAAAGAAGACTTCAAGAAGAGCAATGGCAAATTCAATGGTTACAACGTAGATGAAGCCTTTCATCGCACGAAACACCGCCTCTCGTTCGACCTTTCAAGCAAGGTGAAAGTAGGACGCTTCACCTTCTCCTTGCGTGAGCGCTACCAATACACCCATTCTGTAGGTAAAGACATTGAGCGCATTCGCTATCGTGAGGAAGTATCTGCCGGTTTTGACGGTTCGGTTCCCACATACGACTTTGGTGGTTACGAATGGTTTGAAGCAGAAGTAGGCGTAGACCGTAAGAATCACAAGAACAACCACCTGCTTCGCTCGCGCATCGGTGTGGAATACGACATCAAGAAGTGTCCGTTTGCACCCTTTGCAACTTATGAAATCAAAACACAACTGCAAGAAGGTGGCGCCACTGAAGAAACGCGCCTCATCGTTGGTACCGACTGGAAATTAAACAAAAAGAACATCCTTACGATTGCTTACGTCTTTAACGACGCACATTATAGCGACGATGCCAATGTGCATGCAATCAGTATTGGCTATAAGTTGAAATTTTAATTAACGTAGGGATAGCGTTTATAGCAACTGTAGGATTTATAGGGACTATAACCACTATCGAAGGTATCCTCAAACCTCATAAAGCATCTCCATATCATGAGAATATTATCCTTTTTCGTTGCCCTCCTTTTGGCAACGAGCGTGAGCGCTCAGCGCTTGGATTACTTAACATTCCGATTGCTAAACGGCAATGAGCAGAGTCTCAACATCAGTTCGGGAGCTGTGCTCACCTTTGCGAATGATAAATTGATTACAACATGTGACGGGCAAACAATAACGATTGCCACCTCCGAACTTGGTGCCATCTTTTTCTCGGCTGAACTTACGGGCATCAATACGCTTACGACCGCTGCGGTGCATGCACAATTCTTAGATGGCACACTTCAAGTGGTAGCACCCGCAGGCACCCCAGTTGGTGTTTACAACCTTGATGGACGCAACGTTGCGACACTGAAAAAGAGCACCAACGGAAACGAACGTTTCACCCTTCCCCTGCATAAGGGTATTTACGTGGTGCGCGTAGGAGAACAAACCTTTAAACTACTTGCACAATGAAACAGTATCTACTCCTTCTCGCCCTTGCAGGAACGACTTTGACTGCAACGGCACAGACACTGCGCGTGGAGCAAGGTAGTGTGACTACAGCGTTCAACGCAATTACTCTTGGTGAAGCATCTTTCTCTGCTGGTGGTACATCACTCACCCTCGGCGGAAAGACTTACGACATCAGTACAATTGACCGTATGACAATTAATAACACACCTGTTGCAGAAAAGAGCGTAGGTGTGGTTTATAATGGCAATTCAGCAACGGTGGAACTCAGTGGTGACCTTGCGCCCTATCTTACAGTTTTAGTGGATGGTGCAAATGTGAATATCACTGCCGACGCGCTTTATCAAGATGAAATCACTTACACGCTGAGCGGTTGTTCTGAATCAGGTTCCTTCACTATGGAAGGCGATTTTAAGGCAACCGTTGCGCTCAATGGTGTTAGTCTTACGTCAACGACCGTAAGTATGCCTGCCATAAACATCCTTAACGGCAAGCGTATTAAGATGGTGGTTAACGGCACGAACACTTTTGCCGATTGTGCTGGCGGAACACATAAGGGGGCCTTCTTCGTAAATGGTCACCCCGAGTTTGAAGGTGCCGGAACAATAAACATTACGGGCAACTCCAAGCATGCCTTTGTCAGCGATGAATATTCGCAATTTAAGAAGGCATTTACGGGTTCGGTGAACGTGTTAGGCGCGGTGAGCGATGCCTTCCATATTGACCAATACTTACTGATGCAGGGAGGAACGTTCACAATGAAAAATGTTGGTGGTGATGGATTTGACATCTCGCTGACCAACGATACAGCGGACGAACTCAATGGAGAAGTATTTATTGAAGGCGGAACAATCCATCTTGACGTTGTTACAGACGACACTAAGGGCATCAAGAGTGATAGTCACATGACCATTTCGGGCGGTACGATTAAAGGCAACGTATCAGGAAACGGCACGAAGGGCATTAGTGTGGATGGCGACCTCACGATTAAGGGTGTTGCTGACAATCCGTTGATTGAACTGAACGTAACAGGCACAACATATATGCCTGGTGATGTAGACCTTGAGAGCAAGTGTCGCGGGATTAAGGGCAAGGGTAACTTCCTTTTTGATGGTGGCACGATTCGCATTTCTGCAACAGGCGTAAAGAGCAAGGCTATCAGTATTGATGGCATTTATACTTACAAGAGCGGTTCTTTGAACTGTAAAGTGGATGCAGCGAATTGATAAATAAGGGTGTGTGTCAAAATCATCTTGACACACACCTTTCTTTTTCGTTTCGCCCCATCTCAATGCCTTCGCACTCAAAGCGCTTGAGATAGATGTGCAAAGACTCAACACCACCACCATACTGTAGTTTCACACCTTAGCCCCTGTGGAACGCCTATGCAATTGAGTCGTTCCATGCCATTTTTCAAAAATTTAGAATCCCTCACGTCAGCTGCGCTCATTTTTCTAAAATCTCGGTTCCCGAAAGACTGCGGCACCCCAGATTTTTCACAAATCACCTCCCGCAATCCTGATTTGCCCCAGATTTTTTTGCAAATCCCTTTGGCAATGATATCTCAGTTACTTACGTGACCTTTGGTTGACCCAGGAACTTTAATAGCCCCCATACGACCGTTGATTCTGTGAAAGATAAAATAGCGACGTTCGCACACCATAATAAGAGAGGGCATGCCAAAACTACATTTGGCATACCCTCTTTTATATTCATTCAATTGAAATCTGTATTACTTCAACACGCCGAGTTCCTTACCCACCTTGATGAAGGCTGCAATACACTTGTCGAGTTGTTCGCGGTTGTGACCTGCAGAGAGCTGTACACGGATACGAGCCTGATCCTTGGGAACAACGGGATAGTAGAAACCTGTAACGTAGATACCTTCTTCTTGAAGTTTCGCAGCATAAACCTGTGAGAGTTTAGCATCGTAAAGCATTACTGCACAAATAGCACTCTGAGTAGGTTTGATATCGAAACCAGCTTCGATCATCTTAGAACGGAAGTATTCTACGTTCTCAGCGAGACGATCGTGAAGTTCGTTAGATTCTTCGAGAATCTTGAACATTTCGATTGAAGCGCCAACGATTGAAGGAGCGAGAGAGTTAGAGAAGAGGTAGGGACGTGAACGCTGACGGAGCATGTCGATGATTTCCTTGCGACCTGTTGTGAAACCACCCATTGCACCACCAAATGCCTTACCCAATGTACCAGTGTAGATATCTACGCGACCATAAGTATTGAAGAATTCGCTTACACCACGACCTGTAGCACCTACAACACCTGCAGAGTGACTTTCGTCAACCATTACGAGCGCATTGTACTTTTCAGCAAGATCACAAATCTTATCCATAGGCGCAACGTTACCGTCCATTGAGAATACACCATCAGTTACGATAATGCGGAAACGCTGTTCTTGTGCTTCCTGAAGGCAACGTTCGAGATCTGCCATATCAGCATTTGCATAGCGATAGCGCTTTGCCTTACAGAGACGTACACCATCAATGATGGAAGCGTGGTTGAGAGCGTCAGAAATGATAGCATCTTCAGCAGTGAAGAGGGGTTCAAACACACCACCATTAGCATCGAAACATGCAGCGTAGAGAATAGTATCTTCTGTCTTGAAGAACTTAGAAATTGCAGCTTCGAGTGTTTTGTGAGAATCCTGAGTACCGCAGATAAAGCGTACAGATGACATACCGTAACCGCGCTGGTCCATAATATCCTTCGCAGCCTTTACGAGGCGGGGATGGTTAGAAAGACCGAGGTAGTTGTTCGCACAGAAGTTCAACACTTCTTTGTTGTTTACCTGAATTGCTGCTTGCTGAGGACCTTCAATCAAGCGTTCGTTCTTGTAAAGACCAGCCTCCTTAATGGCTTCAAGCTCATTCTGGAGAAATTCTTGGAAATTTCCGTACATAGTGCTTTAATTATAATAAGTTTTGAAATGTGAATGCGTTTTGTACTGCAAAGGAACAGTTTTTTTGTGAATGGGGAACGTAAGTGTTCGTATTTTTTAACACCTCATGGCGATTTAAACTTTTAACGACTACTCTTCGCCTCGCAAGTTTGCCTCGTGTTCGCGCCATAGCAAGCGATGGGTAAGATAATGAACGGGAAGCCACGTACTCACAAGGGAGATGAGAATAACCGTGAGCAGGATGAATCCCAAATCAATGACTTCGATACTGACAGGATAGGCATCAATTAAAAAGTTACCTTCACCATTTCCCAATGTGATCCACCCAAAGACTTGTTGTCCGAGACAGAGTATAACACCTAAAACAATCCCGATGACACCTCCCAAAAAGGCAATGAGACGCGCCTCTACGAAGAACACCTTGCGCAACATGGCGGGTGAGGCACCAAGGGCATAGAGTGTGAGCATATCTTCACGTTTCTCAATGATAAGCATGGAAAGACTGCCAACGATATTAAACATTGCGATAAACAGGATGAAGGCAAGGAAACCAAAGGCAACGAGTTTCTCTATGTTCATGATGTTATAAACGTCAGTCTGTTGCTCTAATTGGTCGAGTACCTCAAAACGGTCACCAGCAATTTTGCGCAGTTCCTGTTTGGTAAGATACATACTGGCATTATCCTTGAGTCGTATTTCTACAGATGTCACCATGCCTTGTTGGTCAAACAGTCGCTGTGAGAAGCGCAACGAGGTGAGCATATAGTGTTCGTCATAGACAGGTTGGTTGACGATAAACACTTGGGCGGGCGATGTCAAGATTCCAGTATTAAAACTTTCTGCGGGATTGACCACATTGATGCGTTCTCCCTTCTTCGGGGCGCAGATTTGGAGGGAACCATAATTGAAAGAACCACATATATTGTAAGATAGTGCGATTCCGGGAACACCATATTCCGTTTCTCCATCATGCAACACCAAACTTTCACCTCCTTTAAGGATGGTTTCAATGTCGCTCGTCTTTGAGAAGTTATCGTCAACGCCCTTAATCTCCACTAATAGGGGGTGACCACTGAAGAGAATGAGCGCATGATCTTGTAACACATCGGTTGCCGCAAGCACATTAGGGTGTGAACGAAGTGCGCACAACACACTATCGTTAGCCTCCACCATTTTTCCCCTCTTCGGAATTACCTTGATCTGCGGATCAAAGGTAGTGTACATTCCTTCCACCACATCGTAAAAGCCGTTAAACACACTCATGATGCACACCATCGCCAACGTAGCCAACGCTATACCCCCCACCGATATGGCAGAGATGATATTAATAGCGTTATGACTCTTCTTACTGAAAAGGTAACGCAAGGCGAGGCGGAAAGTGAGAGACATGGGGAAGGAGAAAGGGGAAAAGGCGTTAATCGTTCAACGTTAATCGTTCAACATTAACCACCTCAAATTACTTTTTCAACAATTCGTCAATGTGTTCGATATAATCCAAAGAGTCATCCACGAAGAATTTCAATTCGGGAATGATGCGCAACTGATGGCGCACGCGATTGCCCAACTCGAGACGCACCTGCTTCATATTGTTGTTGATATTCGCAACGATTTCGGCACTACGCTCTGAGGGGAACACACTGAGATAAACGCGACAAACGCTCATATCGGGGGAAATGCGCACAGCGCTCACCGACACGAGCACACCGGGCATTGACTTTGTTTGAAGTAGGAAGATGTCGCACAATTCCTTCTGAATAAGGCGTGAAATCTTCTGTTGGCGGGTTGTTTCCATAAGGTTATGTGATGTTTGTATTTAAAATGCTAACATGTTAAGGAGGCGCGAATGGTAACGTTTCACACGTCGCACGCAAAAAATCCTTAAACTTATTTTGAGGGCAAAGTTACTGATTTATCCACGCACTTGAAGCGTTTAGAAATGAAAAGTCACTACTTTTTGATACCTGTGAGGGATTTATCCAAGTTCTTATTGTACTTTTGCCGATGTGTTAACTCCATTATGCAACTTCTTTTGATTATGAAACTCTATATCATCAATGGTCCCAACCTCAATCGTTTGGGCACTCGCGAACCCGCAATTTATGGCACAACAACCATGGAGCAATGCTTGGAAAACCTGCGTAAACGGTATGGCGAGGGCATTGCGTTTGAATATTTCCAAAGCAACATTGAGGGAGAACTTATCAATGCGCTTCAGGCGGCAGATGACGCACAGTGTGACGGTATTATTCTGAATGCGGGTGCTTATACCCACACCTCTATCGCCTTGCGCGATTGCATCAAATCGCTCCGTGTGCCTGTGATTGAAGTGCACCTCTCTAACATTCATGCTCGCGAGGAGTTTCGCCACCATTCCATGCTCTCGGCTGTATGCAAAGGAGTGATTGCTGGTTTCGGCATGAACTCTTACCGTTTGGCGGTGGAGGCGCTTTGTGAATAGAGTACAACGGACAGAGTACTGCGGACTACTATTTTGCGGAAGGAATCGCACCGCTTCAACACGATTACGAAACTACAGTTATGCTCAACGAATACATCCTCTCACATATTACCCCCGAACATCCTTATCTGTATCAACTTTACCGCGCAACGAACACGCAACTTATTCGTCCGCGCATGGCTTCGGGACACTTACAAGGGCAATTGCTCAAGATGCTGACCGAACTGATACGTCCGCAGACGGTGGTGGAAATTGGCACCTACTCGGGATACTCCGCACTCAGCATGGCTCAGGGAATGCAAGCAGGTTCGCGCATTGTCACCTTCGAAATCAATGATGAGCAAGAAGATTTCACCCGCCCGTGGTTGGAAAATTCTCCTTTCCCACCCCAAATCGACATGGTCATTGGGGACATTTTCAAACTGCTCCCCGAGATGAACTTAACTATCGACCTTGCCTTCATTGATGCCAACAAGCGCACGTATGCAGAATACTACGAACTCATCATGCGCTACCTACGTCCGGGCGGTTACATCTTGGCAGACAATACCCTTTGGGACGGACACGTTGTGGAAGAGGCATACAACAACGACCCGCAAACCATCGGCATCAAGCAATTTAATGACATCGTAGCAAACGACCCGCGCGTAGAGAAATTTATCTTCCCCCTGCGCGACGGACTCACCCTCATCAAGCGTATTGGATAAACGTCCAGTACGCTTTTCTTATGGATTGCCCACTAACTCACACCACCTTTCGAAGCATCTTCGAACACCATTCGAAAAGCATTCGGATACCATTAGAAGCGCAACAAACGGTGTTCAGCAGGGCATAAAAGTCAACAAGAGGATGCATCCCGCAGGATACACCCTCTTGTTGTTTCTAATCTGAATCTTTTTCGTTCGGTGAAGATACGTTGCAACTCGTTACTTAAAACTTCACCTTGAAATCTGCTCCGAAATGACAGGGGATGCCGCGCTGTGAGTAACGACGGTTCATGCTGTCGAAACGGAAGGTGTCATAACTGGTATTGGTGAGATTCTTTCCCCAAAGGGTGAGTTGCATGTCGCCAGCCAACTCAAGCGAAAGGTGCGCACCGAGTGTTGCATAGAAATCTTGGTGGTGCGTATTGGCCTCGTCCCACATGATTTTGCCTGCCGCAAAGAGGTTTGCTCCGAATGCTACGGCACGAAGCACGGATGACTGAAGGGGTTGACGGAACTCTGCCGTTGCGCTCAACGTATGCTTAGGCACGTAAGGCACATAGTTGTCGGTGTCACGGAAGGTGGCATGTGTAAATCCGTAATTGGCATTCACCGCCAAGCGATTGTCCATCCAGCGTGTGCGTGCCGCGAGTTCTGCACCATAAGAACGACTCTTTCCTGCATTTTTCACGTTACGTCCCATGCCGCTTTCAGCAAAGTTTGCCACCTGCTGGTCGCGCGTATCCATCCAGAAGGCTGTAGCATCCAATTGGAAGGCACCACCGCAGAAGTTGAAGTGACTGCCCACCTCGTAACTCCACGTTTGTTCGGGTTTGTAATATAGCGTAGCGGCATCGGCAGGTGCGGGAATATTTTCCTTCAAACTGCTCAGATTCTTTTCAACAACTGCTCCTGGCATACCCATGCCTGTCATCATGCCGTAACTGTAATCATACACCTGCTGCATCATGTCGCCCTGAAGCATGCTCTGCGAAAGGTCGGAGTAGGCCTGAATGTTGTAACCGCCCGAACGGTAACCCTTAGCGACAGAGGCATACACATTGCCGAGGTTCTGACTGAAGTCGTATTGGAGTGCGAGTTTCGGGAGCAGTTGCCACGTGTCGTTGTTCAACTTGTCGTTCAACACAGGATTGCTTTGGAAAGGCACGGGGCGACCCATCATTGCAAACTGGAAGTCAATGGGAGCCGCTACGCCTGAACGGAGGTCGAGACGCTGGTAATCATAGTCGAGACGCAATCCTGCAGAAAGCGTAAGACCATTGTCAAATTTGTAAGACGACTGATGGAAGAGTGCGGCATTGGCGGCAGGTGTCTTCAAACTCGCACGGAAGGGGAGTTCGCTACCCGTAAATCCGAATGACATGGGTATACCCTGGGGTAGCACATTCTTAAAGATACCGTTGAGGAAGTCTACACCGTCTTGATAGAAATCAACGGGACACGTAGTCTTCGCGTTTTGGTACATTCCATAGACGCCCGTTGTCCATTGCCAGGGAGTTCCACCCTTGCTCTTCAAGGATAACTCCTGACTGATGGTGTTCAACTTTTGGCGCTGATCGAGCGAAAAGATATCGGCAGCAATGAAATCTTGGTCAATGAAGAGTCGGTCGGCCACGTACTGATATGCCGTCACACTATTGAGTGTAAAGCGAGGTGCCTTCCAGGCGATGCTTAAACCTGTGTTCAACACGCCACGACGATAGGTCGAAGGACGATTCTGCGAGAGCATCCCGAGATAGTCAGCATAAGGTTCTTCGCCCTTTACTGCACCCTCATAAAAGTAAGGACATGCACCCTCATAACTCTGCTCGTAAGAGGCAGTGAAGTCAAAACGAAGTGCGCTTGAAGGACGATAACTCATGCGCAACTTACCGCCACCCGCATCGCTGAAGTCGGCATGTTTGCCCGTTGTGTTTTTAAAGAAACCTTCTTCACCATTATAATATCCTGTCAGCGAGATGCCGAAATTATCAGAGGGATGCAGGAAAGTAGTAAACGAAGCAGTGCGTCCACCATTGCGTGTGCTACCTCCGAGGGCTATCTGTGTGCCCGAATTACGCAGCGGGTCAGATGTGTAGATGCGAATTACGCCACCCATCGTATTGCGCCCGTAAAGTGTTGCCTGAGGACCGCGAAGCACATCGACACGCTCAATGTCGGTAAACGAAAAGTCGTAGGCACTCTTGTCAACGTAAGCGATATTGTCCACATAAAGACCTACGGCAGGCGTATTCATACGACTACCGATACCACGAATGTAAACCGCTGAAGTGTAACGACTACCATAATCAGGCATAAAGAAATTAGGCGTGAGCGCTGAGAGTCCCTTAAGGCTGGTCACCTGTAATTGTTCCAACTCTTGCCCGCTATAAATAGTGGCCGAAAGTGGTTGCTTGCGGAGTTGCGTAGTTTGCTTCGGAGTTGCCACAACGATGGCTTCTTCCAAATTAACAACCTGCGAACTATCCGCCTCCGTGGGTATCACAGACGCTTTCAAACCTGAAGCAACGAATAGCACAGCAAGTAGGATGATTGACTTTTGCATAATGAGTTTTGTGTGTTAAGTAGATTGAAATACCTCGGCATGATGCGCAAAGTAAGATGGAGAGAGGGGTTGAAGCGTGCATAGACCGATTTGCAAAACGGATGACGCTATGCAGACCTGCACAGACCGAACTGAACAACAGGATGGCGCTATGCAGTGTGCATAGACAGATTTGCAAACCAGATGGCGCTATGCGGAGCGCATGGACCGATTTGCAAACCGGATAGCAATCTGCAAGTCTGCACGGACAGATTTGAAAAAAAATTGGCGCTATGCAGGTTTTACACTGACTGAGTTGTTAAAAAAAGGGGAAATTCAATGAGTCGGACTCATATTATCTCCAAAAAAATTGCGACTGCAAAGTTACTTGCAATCGCAATCGTACGCAATCGTAATATGTTATGAATTTTTAACTCTAGGGGAACCTCAAAACGAGGACTCGACTTCAAATCCTTGCACTTTACACCATACCGTTGTCTATGGCATCCTCTTTTCCCAACAATCGAAGGTAATCGTCATAGGAAATAAAGCGTCCACCCATGCTTTCAAGATGAGGAGTATGGAGTTGGCAGTCAATCAGAACACCTCCATGGGTTCGCATAAATCGCGAAAGAAACACGAGCGCCAATTTTGAAGCACTGGGCACAAGCGAGAACATGCTTTCACCGAAAAAGGCCCACTGGGTTCCTTCATCATTCGCAGACAGTACAACTCCGTAGAGTCCGCCCACCAATGCGTCACCCTCCCACACTTCTACGCTAGAACAAAATCCGAGTTTGTGAAGGCGCGTATAAGCCTCTTTGATTTCATCACCCAACCATGCGCCCTGCTCATGCTCACGCAAACGGCCGCATTCGCTGATAACCCTTTCGAACGCACGATTGAGCGAAAAGGTGTAACGCCCCTTATTGATGAGGTTGCGAAGCGAATGAGAAACATGAATCTCGTCAGGAAAAATGACAAACCGCTGCATCGGGCACCACCATTGGGGAATGCCTTCGCGAAAATCATACCACGGAAAGATGCCATACTGGTATGCTAAAAGGAGGCGCTCCGTTGACAGGTCGCCTCCTATTGCAAATATTCCGCTTTCCTCGCCCAAACGTGGGTCGGGAAAACCTATTTCTTCTGTAAGTTCAAAAACCATTGTTGAGGGGTTAGTTCTAAATGGGTTAAGGAGTTAAGGTTCTGAGGGAATTTTCACCTTCAATGCTTTCAGGAACGTAAGTGTCTGCTCATCCGCTCCGAAGGTCTTACAACCTTAAAACCTTACCGCTTACTTCATCCAAAGTTCGCCGTCCTTTACACTCACCAAGGCATCGCCACCCTTCTTCATCTTACCAAAAAGAATGCTGCGCATCAACAGAGGTTTGAGATATTGCGCTACGACGCGATCCATCTCACGCGCTCCGTATTCCGGCGTAAATCCTTTTTCAAGAAGCCATTCGTAAGCTTCGGCAGAAAGGTTGAGCGTAACTTTCTTGGCCGCTAATTTCTCGCGGAAACCCTTGAGTTTCTTATCCAAGATAAGGCGCGCCATCTGCTTGTCCATATCGTGGAAAACCACGGTGGCAGAAAGGCGGTTGATAAACTCAGGTTTGAACGTCTGCTTTACCTGCTTCATCATGGCTTCACCTGTGCTGACGCCACCACCAAAACCGATGTTCGCCTTGCGGGCATGCTGCGCACCAGCATTCGAGGTCATGAGCAAGATTACATTTTTAAAATCCGCCTTATTACCCTTGTTATCGGTAAGTTGGGCATAGTCCATCACCTGAAGCAAGATGTTATAGATATCACTGTGTGCCTTTTCAATTTCATCAAGAAGGAGCACACAATAAGGAGTCTTGCGGATGGCATCCGTGAGCAAACCACCATCGTCATAACCGATATAACCAGCGGGAGAACCAATAAGTTTGGCAACCGTATGCTTCTCGGTATATTCACTCATATCGAAACGAATCAGTTCCACTCCCAATTCCTTTGCAAGCACCTTAGCAACCTCAGTTTTACCCACACCCGTGGGACCAACAAAGAGCATACTCGCAACAGGTTTGCCATCATCCGTAAGTCCCGACTTTGACATCTGAACTGCCTCAACGAGTTTCTGGATTGCTTCATCCTGACCATAAATCTGCGACTTGATGCGGTCTTCAAGCGTTGCAAGAGACTCCAAATCGTCGCCCTTAATGGCCATAGCCTCAATCTTTGCAACATTAGCCAAAGCCTCATCAACCATAGACATCTTGATGCGCAACTTTGAGGAAGAGTCCTTCGGCGCACGGAGTTCTGTAAGCGTAGCCGCTTCATCAAGTAACTCGATAGCTTTTTCAGGAAGGAAACGATCGGAAATATATTTTGCCGAAAGCTCAATAGCGTGGCGAATAACGGGTTCCGTAATGCTTACGTGATGGAAACGTTCGATTTCCTTACGATGATTATTAAGGATTTCTACCGTTTCTTCAACAGAAGGTTCTTTGATTTCAATCTGTTGGAAACGTCGCGTCAGACTCTTGTTTTTCGAAACGTAGCGGGTGTAATCCTCGTGCGTTGTTGTACCAATGAAGCGGAGCGTACCGCCATCAATATAAGGTTTCAAGAGATGTGACACATCCATAGAACCGTCTTGACCGCGACTTGACCCTACTAAGTGGTGGATGTCATCAATAACAATAATAGGAGTTACAACAACCTTACGTCCTGTGCGTTCGTCAGTGCCTTCAACTGCCAAATCCTTGATTCCTTCAAGCACCGCCTTCATACACTTCTCCATTTCGCCCCGGAACTGAGCGTTGGCATAAAGTGCCGTTACGTCGAGTTGATACATCGGGCATTTTTGGATGCGCGCAGGTGCTGAACTATTCTGCGAATACTTCTGGAGCGCAGAAAGCATTGCCGTTTTACCCACTCCGGGTTCACCAACAAGCAATGCGCAATTCTTACTCTGTCGACTCAAAACGCTTGCTATACGGTCGAGTTCCTTTTTACGTCCAACGATGGGCGTAGAAAGGTTGGGTTCAAACTCTGTAGCAAATCGTTGCCAAGCAGGTGTTTCCATTCCCGGAGGAGAGAAGGGTTGTCCACCCATATCTATGGTGTCAACACTAACATGTGCTTGACCGACAACACGCGTAGATTTATCATTCGCGTAAACCTCCTGAAGGGCATTCAGGAATTGCTCCTGTTGTTTTCCAAGTAGGTCGCGCAACATATCTGCGGCAATTGACTTACGGAGTTTCAAGAACGACTGAACGAGATTAGGCATGTCTAGCACCTTACGATTGTTAGATTTCATCGTAACGCATGCTCTCGTAATCATTTCTTGAAGCAACACCGAAAGTCCTACATTGTACTCTACGTCCTTTGGTACACACTCTAAAGCATCGCAAGAGAGATAACGTCCTACGATTTCCTTCAAGGTTTCGGCATTAAGATTGCAGCGTTCAAGCGCTTCAACAAAGGGCTTCTGCTTCAAGAAAGCCGCAAGGAAGTGCTCGGGCGTTACACACTCGTGGCGCATAGAATTAGCCAATCCTAGCGCATCGCCAAAGGCATTATTTGCTGATTCTGTAAATTCTAAAGGCATGGTATTGGTGGTGTCCCCCACTTCTTTTCCTATCGTGCAGAAGTGAAGTCCCGGGGCACTTTTCTTTCATGACGTGGGACTCATTATTATATATAGCAATTGCTGTGCCAAAAAAAGAACTCAATCTTGTTCTATAGTCACTTTTAAAGGAAAATTTTCTTGCGCTGCCAAGAATTGCACACGTTGCTGCTTGGTACATGCAATATCCCAGGTATATTTACCAACTACAGCCGAACCATTGTGATGGATTTCCAGCATAAGGCGCTCAGCCTCTTCTACCGACTTGTAGAACACATCTGTTAAGACCATTACCACGAAGTCCATAGTCGTAACATCATCGTTATGCATAATTACTTTGTAGCGTTCTATTTCGTAGTTGAAGTCAGAAAAGCGTTCTCGGAAATTCGGTGTATTCTGTTGCTGTTCCATAATATGAACTTAAGGTTTGAAAAGACAAAAAAGCAGCACCATCTTGAAGATAGTACCGCTCTATTTCTTTTAAATGCTAACGTCTTAATTACGCGAGTGCGTTCACGTGAATCATAAGAGAAGACTTGATGTTAGAAGCCTTGTTCTTGTGAATGATGTTAGTCTTAGCAAGCTTGTCAAGCATCTTCTGAACCTTCGGCAGAAGTTCTACTGCAGCTGCTTTGTCAGTTGTAGCGCGGAGCTTACGAACTGCATTACGCATTGTCTTCGCGTAATAGCGGTTGTGCAATCTGCGAGTCGCCGTCTGACGAATTCTTTTTACAGATGATTTGTGGTTTGCCATT
>CALCHM010000139.1 GCA_937901345.1 uncultured Prevotella sp.
GACTCGGGACACGACCTCGCAGACTGAAAAGGTCCGCTCCCGATGTGGGACGGGGATAAAAACGGACAAAAAGGTGGTCTCCCGACTTGGAGGGTTCTGAAAAATGCTCGCTGGGGTCCCGCTGGCATTTTTTTAGCCCTCAGAAATGCTCGCGACTCACTCGTAGGGCACTGAAAATGTTTTCATTTTTCAGATATTGATGTCTGGTAAACACCTCTAATTCTATATAAAGTTGTTTGAATGGTATAAGTCCCACAACTTGGATGATTCCCCTGAACCAAAGGTCGCAGGCCGAAGGGTAAAGCAAAGGGGATAACTTGGCCTTTGCCTTCCGTTGGTCAGCGACCTTTGGTTCAGGCCGTTACTTCTCGAAAACTTTACTGGACACCAATAGAATTTTATATAAAACAACAGGGTGTGTCAAAACTCGCATTTTGACACACCCTGGTCTTATTGATGGGGTTAATGGACTTATATTAAGCCAAAGCCATTTCGAGAACCTTTTCTACTGCAGCATCAAGTCCTGCAACGTCCTTACCACCTGCTGTTGCAAAGTGAGGCGCACCACCGCCACCACCCTTGATGAGTTTTGCGGCTTCACGTACGAGATTGCCCGCATGGAGATTCTTCTCTGCAATGAGGTTCTTTGAAATCATCACTGTGAGCAAGGGTTTTTCATCGTAACTTGTACCCAATACGCAGAGCATATTGTCGGGCATGATGCCAGAGAGTTGGAAGGCAATGTCCTTTGCTCCTTCGGGAGTTACAAATCCAGGCATAACGGCCTTAACAACCTTCACGTCGCCCATTTGTTCCACCTTTTCAATGAGTTTTTCGCGCAATTGGAGGAGGCGCTCCTTCATCTGTGCTTCAACTTGCTTGCGGAGTTCGGCATTTTCATCAAGTGTCTTCTTCAGCGCTGCAACTACGTCCTTAGCGTTGAGGAATTGACGGATGCCGTTGAGCATGTCTTGTTGTGCATAAAGACTTTCTTCAGCCGCAGCACCCGTGATAGCTTCGATGCGGCGAACACCTGCTGCCACACTGCTTTCGGAGATGATGCGTACGAAACCGAGGCAACCTGTGCTCTTGGCATGGCAACCACCACAGAATTCTACGCTATCGCCAAACTGAACTACGCGAACGCGGTCGCCATACTTTTCGCCAAAGAGGGCAATGGCGCCGAGTTGCTTTGCATCTTCAATTGCCATATCGCGGTGGTCCTGAAGGGGAAGGTTTTCGCGAATGCGACGGTTTACGATACGTTCTACTTCACGAAGTTCTTCGGCAGTAACCTTCTGGAAGTGTGAGAAGTCGAAGCGGAGATAGTCGGGTGTAACGAGCGAACCCTTCTGCTCTACGTGCGTACCGAGCACTTCGCGGAAGGCTTGGTCGATAAGGTGGGTTGCTGTGTGGTTAGCTTCACAAGCGCGGCGTGCTTCAACGTCTACACATGCCATGAACTCTGCTGCAGGATCCTTGGGGAGTTGCTTGGTGATATGGATAGGGAGATTGTTCTCGCGCTTTGTGTCAATAATAGTGATGGTTTCAGCTTCATTGCAGAGCACACCCTTATCGCCAACCTGACCACCCATCTCTGCGTAGAAGGGAGTGGTGTCAAGCACGAGTTCGAAGAACTTCTGCTTCTTCTGTTCTACTTCACGATAGCGAAGGATGCGGCAAGTGTGTTCCGTTACGTCCCAACCCTTGAAAGTAGTTTCGCCTTCAGCGAGCACTACCCAGTCACCTGTTTCAACAGCAGCGGCGTTACGTGCGCGCTGTTTCTGTTCTTCCATCTTCTCTGTGAACTTCGCTTCGTCAACGGTAAGTCCCTGTTCGCTACAAATGAGCTGTGTGAGGTCGAGGGGGAAACCATAGGTGTCGAAAAGGGTAAATGCCTTTTCACCATCGAGAACGGTGTTGCCCGCCTTCTTCGTTTCAGCAATGAGTGATTCGAGGAGGTTGATACCTGTAGCGAGTGTGCGGAGGAAACTTTCTTCTTCTTCCTTCATTACGCGAGAGATGAGCGTTTCTTGAGCTGTGAGTTCGGGGTAAACCTCGCCCATTTCAGCAACAAGTGTAGGAATGAGTTTGTACATAAACGCTTCGCGCTGACCTAAGAAGGTGTAAGCGTAGCGAACGGCACGGCGAAGAATGCGACGAATCACATAACCCGCCTTAGCATTTGAAGGCAACTGACCGTCAGCGATAGAGAACGAAATGGTACGGAGGTGGTCGGCAATAACACGCATCGCAACGTCAACCTTTTCGTCCTTGCCATAAGTATAACCTGAGTATTCGCCAATCTTCTTAATAATGGGTTGGAATACGTCTGTGTCATAGTTAGAACGTACGCCCTGCATCACCATGCAAAGACGTTCGAAGCCCATACCCGTGTCAATAACCTTTGCGGGAAGTCCTTCGAGCGAACCGTCTGCTTTGCGGTTATACTGCATGAACACGAGGTTCCAAATTTCAATCACCTGAGGATTGTCCTTATTCACGAGCGATGCACCGGGAACCTTTGCCTTTTCTTCTTCAGGGCGGATGTCGATGTGGATTTCAGAACAGGGACCGCAGGGACCTGTGTCGCCCATTTCCCAGAAGTTGTCCTTCTTGTTACCATTAATAATATGGTCGGGTGTGAAATACTTAGACCAGATTTCCGCAGCTTCGTCGTCGCGACTAAGTCCATCGTCAGCAGCGCCTTCAAAAACAGTAACGTAGAGATTCTTGGGGTCAATGCCGAGCGTGTTTACAAGAAACTCGTAAGCCCAAGTAATCGCTTCCTTCTTGAAATAATCTCCGAAACTCCAGTTACCAAGCATTTCAAACATGGTGTGGTGGTAGGTGTCGTGACCAACTTCTTCAAGGTCGTTGTGCTTACCGCTAACACGCAAACACTTTTGAGAGTCAGCCTTACGGCGGCACTTGGGTTCGCGATTGCCAAGGATGATGTCCTTAAACTGGTTCATCCCTGCATTCGTAAACATGAGTGTGGGGTCATCCTTAATAACCATGGGAGCAGAGGGCACAATGAGGTGGCCTTGCTGCTCAAAAAACTTCTTATACGATTCGCGTATTTCTTTTGCAGTCATCATAATGATATCTTGTATAGTTTTAATTCTGGATGTAATAAATTTCTGTTGATATTTTGCATACAAAGGCAGAGCCACGAGTGCTCTTCAGCATCAGGCTCTGCCTCTATGTTTCAGAATAAAAGGTTACTTCTTGCTAAAGATTCTTTTCTTTTTCTTATTCATTCTGTCAAAATCTTGACCATAACCATAACCATAAGAGTAACCGTAACCATATCCGTAACCATAACTCTTACGCAAGTCAACATCGTTAAGGATAATTGCCATGTTACGCAACTTCTTTTCGTGACTCAAGCGATCCAACTGTGGGAGGAATGTGATTTCTTCCACACCCATACGAATAACAAAGAGCGTGAGGTCTGCTATACGGTCAACAATGCTAGCGTCAGCCACAGAGATAACAGGAGTTGTATCAATTACGATATAGTCGTAAGTCTGCTTAGCTTCTTCAATAAGTTCTTCAAGACGTGTAGACATCAACAATTCTGTGGGGTTGGGAGGTATGACACCGCATGGTAAGAAGTCAACTCCAGCATGAATCTTGTCTGCTTGTACGTAACTTGCAAGACTCTTAGTTCCCATATCTTCATTGAGGTATGAAGTCAATCCATTACGCTTGGGATTTGAGAGTGTGCGACTGATTGAACGCTTGCGGATGTCTGCATCAATAACAAGCACCTTCTTTCCAGTCAAACTCAATACGGTTGCCAGATTCTTAGACGTAAATGACTTACCTTGGTGAGGAGTACTTGACGTAATCACAAACACTTTCGCATTATGACGGAGGAAGTCAATCTGATAGCGCAACACTCTGAATGCTTCAGAAATTGTAGAGTCATGTGAAATGTCTGCAATTGTTTGTGTATCCACGTAATTGTCCCACTTAGGAATTTCACCCACAATAGGTACATCTGTTGCCTTTTCAACATCCAAACGACGTTTAACCTTCGTATTAAATTGCTCAAGCAAGAAGATAATTCCTGCGGGAATCAGCAAACCAATAATGAAGGCAGCAAACATAATGATTGAACTTCTGGGACTTACAGGAGAACCTGTGCTCATAGGTTCTTCTACAAGACGCACGTTCGCTTCTTCGATAGCCAATTGAAGAGCTACTTCTTCACGCTTGTTCAAAAGGAACGTGTAGAGCGCTTCCTTCAATGCCTTTTGGCGTTCGATATCAATCGCCTGACGTTGCTTTTCAGGAAGACTATTCACTCGTGCATTCACTCTATACTGCTGGCGACGTGCATCCTTCAACTGAAGTTCGAGTGCCTTGATATTACTATCCAAACCAGCCTTGATAGAGGTGCTTAATGCCACAATTCTGCGATTAATTTCACGAACGTGAGGAGCATCTTCAGAAGAGTTGTCCGAACGGCGTGCACGTTCAAGTACCAACTTGTTATACTCAGCAATCTGTGACGCCAATGCGCTACTTGCTTGTCCCAAACCGCCCATAACAGGAATGGGTTGGTCGTTTGCTGAGTGCTCAATCAAATAATCGGTAAGATATTTTGATACTTCAAGTTCGGTTTCTAATGCGAGCATCTGCTTACGCGCCTCGTTTGTTTCAGCAAGATATGCAGACGCATCCATCTTGAGGTCTACGAGGTTGTTGCTCTCCATGAACGTTTCGTAAGAATCTTCAACGGCTGAAAGTTCTTTAGAGATCAGTGCAATTCTGCTTCCAATGAAGTCAGCAGTGCTTTGTGCTACACGATTCTTGTATTCAACGGCATCTCGCTTGTAGGCTTGGAAGATTTCGTTGATAATGTCGTTAGCACGACTTACGTTGTTGTCGCTGCATGTTAACACAATCAAAGAACTTTCCTTGTCAAATTCAGAAGCTACCAAACGGGCACAATATGCAAGCGTTGCACTTGTCTTGCTCGTGCGACTCACGGTCACTTCACACTGATTGAACTCACCGTCTTCGCCTTCCAATGCTGCAAAGTTTTCTTCATGCTTTACCAAAGTAAGCGCACCAACGGGTGTTACAAGAGGCAAACTGAAATCTCCAACAAGAACATCGCTGAACTCTGCGGGTTCCTTTGCTCCTTCATAAAGAGCGGTCAAATTTGTCAATTGATACTGAAGACTATCAAGAACCTTGACATCGAAACTAACGAATTGAGGCACTGAGTCAGAGAATTCAACGAAGAAGGGAGTTGACTTATACAATGAACGAGAATGAAGTGATTCTGCGATAGCATATTCAACATTCAAATCAAGACTATCCACGACGCGCTGCATCAGGCGACGTGAAGTCAGTACAAACATTTCATTCTTCAGATTGTCACCAACACTGATACCATTCAACTCTAACAAAGAACCCATATTGCCACGGGCACGACTGTTCATGCCGCTCATGCCTGAGGGATCCATGTTTTCAATGAGCATCACGGCTTGGCTTTGATACGTGCGAGGTTGTTTTTGTAAGTACACATACCCCACAACAAAGCAGACAATAACTGAAAGCACAAACCACTTCCAATGCATTTTGAGGTGTCCGTAACAAATCTTCAACAAATCTGTGAATTGCAAGTCGTTTTCCTCCTCAACAAAATTCTTCTTGTTGTTTTCCATATGATATTTGTAATTATGTTTCTATGTATCAATTAAAAGGATATGCACAATCCGCATTCGCGGCAAAAGTACAAATAATTATCAACTTATAGGATATTTGAATTGTGAAAATCCCATAATGCACTTCAGATTGGTAAAAAAAAGTTAACTTTGCAGCAGTTTTTCAACTGCTTATGACATCTATACTTATAATTTACACTGGTGGTACTATCGGAATGATTGAGAATCCCGAAACTGGGGCGCTTGAAAATTTCGACATGGATCAGTTTCGCCACCACGTACCCGAGCTCAAGCGTTTCAACTTTAACATCGATGCGATAACCTTTGAATCGCCTATCGATTCTTCTGATATGGAACCGCATTATTGGGTGAAAATTGCTAAGATGATAGACGAAAACTACGACCGTTACAATGGTTTCGTTGTCCTTCATGGCACGGATACGATGGCATATACGGCGTCAGCGTTGAGTTTTATGCTTGAGAATCTGGGAAAACCTGTTATTGTTACGGGGTCACAATTGCCTATCGGTAAACTTCGAACAGATGGAAAGGAAAACCTTTTGACGTCTATAGAAATTGCCGCAGCTCGCAATGCGCAAGGCGAACCTATGGTGCCTGAAGTATGTATATTCTTCCAAAGTGCGTTGATGCGTGGCAATCGCACCACAAAAATCAATGCTGAAGGGTTTAATGCTTTTAGAAGTTACAACTTCCCTCCTTTGGCAAAAGCTGGAATTCATATCAAGTATGAGACACACTTGATTCGTCGACCAGATCCCAACAAACCATTTAAGGTGAACTATTTGTTGGACAATCACGTAGTTTTCTTAACGCTTTTCCCAGGTATTCGTGAGGAGGTTGTTGACCTCATTCCTCAAGTTAAAGGATTGAAGGCTGTCATTCTTAAAACTTATGGTGCTGGAAACGCTCCCCAACGTCCTTGGCTGGTTACACGCCTAAAGAGAATGACAGAACTGGGCATTATTGTCGTTAACATCACGCAATGCTCCAAGGGGCGTGTTGAAATGGGACTTTACGAAACGTCTCTCCAATTAATCGAATCGGGGGTATTGAATGGTTATGACTCTACGCCTGAAAGTATGATTACCAAACTCATGTTCCTGCTTGGCAATAATTACTCTCGAGAAGAGATTGTCGGCATGATGAACCAGAGTTTACGTGGTGAAATCACAACAGATTAGATGGGTTAAACATTTTGGAGCGATGCAATGACCTTATTTCTCCAACTATCAGAATAAATCATGAAGAAATCACTATTTCGACTCATCTCACGCCTGCCGTTTGGAGCGCTCTATGTGCTTTCAGATATCGTTTTTGGTGTGCTTTACTATATTGTGAAGTATCGCCGCCGTGTAGTGCGCATGAATCTCGAGAAGTCATTTCCTGAGAAGCCGGAAACTGAGTTGCGACAGATAGAGCGCGACTTTTATCATTTCCTCTGCGACTATGGTGTCGAATCGCTGAAATTGCTCACCATTAAACCTGAAGAAATGATGCGCCACATGCAGTTTGAAAATTGTAAGGCTGTAGATAGCGCGTTAGACACTCACGACTTTGTCTTTGTTTATCTCGGGCATTATGGCAATTGGGAGTGGGTTTCTTCACTTCCGCTTTGGCTTCACCCTCGCACCACTCTCGGCGAACTCTATCGTCCGTTGAAGAATAAGACGATGGACGACCTTTTCATCGAAATGCGTGAGCATCATGGTGCGAAATGCATCTCTAAGTATGATGCCTTACGCGAAATCATGCGTCTCAAAGCTGAAGGCAGAAAGAGTGTGATTGGTTTTGTTGCCGATCAAACTCCTCGTCCTGAAAATACGCATTTATGGATGGATTTCTTGCATCAAGACACGCCCATCTTCACGGGTACGGAACGTATTGCAAAAAAGGTCAACGCATCGGTGTTTTTCCTTGATATAAAACGAATTTCAAGAGGGCATTATTGTGGAACATTCAAACCTATAGCAGATGACCCTAAGGCATTTCCTGATTTTAAAATCTCAGAAGTGTGTACACGCGAACTTGAAACGATGATTCAACGTCAACCGGCATACTGGTTGTGGTCACACAAACGTTGGAAACACAAGCGCACACAATAGGTATGATGCCAAGTTTTATGATTGCCCTCGTAAACGTTGAAATAACAAAAATAATGAATCCACATCGCTAAAAATGGTGATGTGGATTCATTGTTTTTGGGGAACACCAATTCCTCTTCCAAAATTTTGCACTGCAAATTTTAAAAAGCACAATTAAAGTCCTTTATGTTATACCTCTGATGCCAACCACCGGTGGTAGAACGTTTTCGAGGGGTCGGATTGCTCCAACCACCGGTGGTAGAACATTTCCGAGGGGTCGGATTGCTCCAACCACCGGTGGTAGAACGTTTCCGAGGGGTCAGATTGCTCCAACCACCGGTGGTAAAACATTTCCGAGGGGTCGGATTACTTCAACCACCGGTGGTAGAACGTTTCCACTGTGGCAGATTTCCTCAACTACTGATGGTAGCGAATTTTTAGAATGGCATACTTATACAAACTTCAAACCATTGTGTTCATATCTTATAATCTCAATCTCTTCGACAATTTCATAGGTGCAAACAAAAAAGCAGTCCCGCAACTTGCGTTACGGGAACTGCCTACACCAATCCACTAATTACAATATCCTTTAAACGAGTTAAAGGGGAATTGCCTTATGCAAATGCAAATGTTCTTGTGAACCTTTGCGATGCCAAAATTACGCAAAATTCGACTACAAAGCAAAAAAATCTCCAGCAATTTACTGGAGATTTTTTATTTGTTGATTTTTATGTATCCTTGACATTCTGAATTGCAGAAAAATCGAACGTCAGTGTTTATTTTAACTTCGCAAGCGCTTCCTTAATGCGGCGGATGGCTTCAACGATATTTTCGTCGCTTGTTGCGTAACTCATACGGAAGCATTCAGGTGAACCGAAAGCGTCACCGCCAACCGTTGCAACTTGCCCCACTTCCATAAGGTACATCGCAAAGTCCATGGAGTTGTTGATGACGTGTGTGCCATCTGTCTTACCGAAGTAACTGCTGCACTTGGGGAAGAGGTAGAACGCACCTGTTGGGTTGTTGACTTCAAGACCAGGAATCTGCTTTGTAAGTTCAACAATGAGGTTTTTACGGCGTTCGAATGCTTGACGCATTTCTTCAACACAATCCTGAGGACCAGCAAACGCTTCTGTTGCAGCTACCTGACTTACGGAGCAAGGACCAGAAGTATACTGACCTTGGAGTTTGTTACAAGCCTTCACAATCCAATCAGGACCAGCAAGGAAACCGATACGCCAACCTGTCATGGCGTACGCTTTAGAAACGCCGTTGATAATTACTGTGCGTTCCTGCATACCTTCGCATGAAGCGATAGAAGCGTGTGCGCCAATATAATTAATGTGTTCGTAGATTTCGTCAGAAATCACAATAACGCGCTCATGACGGCGAAGCACTTCAGCGAGACCTTCCAACTCTTCCTGGGTATATACCGAACCTGTGGGGTTGCTGGGTGAGCAAAGGATGATTGCACGAGTGGCGGGAGTAATCGCTGCTTCGAGTTGTTCGGGAGTGATCTTAAAGTCTTGTTCAATGCCTGCTTCGATATAAACAGGAGTCGCATCAGCAAGGAGCACCATTTGTGGATAACTTACCCAGTAAGGCGCAGGAATAATTACTTCGTCGCCCTTACCTGCAAGCGCCATGACTGCATTACATACACATTGTTTTGCACCATTAGAACAAGAGATTTGTGCTGGTGAGTAATCGAGACCATTCTCGTTTTTCAACTTTGCGCAAATAGCTTCGCGTAGAGCGGGATAACCAGGAACGGGTGAGTAACGTGAGAAATTGTCATCAACAGCCTTCTTTGCCGCTTCCTTAATATGGTCGGGAGTGTTAAAGTCGGGTTCACCAACAGAAAGATTAATGATGTCAAGACCTTGCGCCTTGAGTTCGGCGCTCTTTTGTGACATAGCAAGCGTTGCCGAAGGGGCAAGGCGGTTAAGAGTTGCTGAAAGCGTCTTCATAATATGCTTATATTTTTGAGTGTCTGGATTTGAGTAAAGAGTGAGATATGCTTACTTGCGGTCACCAAAGATACGGAGCAAGTAAAGGAAGAGGTTGATGAAGTCAAGATAAAGCGTCAAACAACCCATCAATGCCAACTTCATTGTAGATTCGTTCATCTCAGCACCGTGCATGAGGAACATTTCCTTAATCTTCTGCGTGTCGTAAGCCGTGAGACCGCTAAAAATCAATACGCCTGCATAGGTGCAAATTAAGGCGAGACCGCTACTCTGAAGGAAAATGTTCACGATTGTAGCGATAATTAAACCGATGAGCGCCATGATAAAGAAACGTCCGAGTCCGTTAAGATCTTTCTTGATGAAATAACCCACAAGCGACATGGCACCAAAAGTTCCTGCTGTAATGAAGAATGTTGAGGCGATAGATTCCATGGTGTACACCAAGAAGATAAATGAGAAGGTTACGCCTGTAAGGATGGAATACAGAAGAAACACGATGCCTGCTGTAGCAAGAGACATACGTTCAATGCGAGCCGAAAGATAGATGACTGCTCCTAATTGTGCGATAATCAATCCCCAGAATACGAGTGAATCAGAGGCGATGGCATTGATGATGTCGTAGTTGGTTGAGCAGTAATAAGCCGTAAGACCAGTAACAGCAAGTGCAAGCGCCATCCATGTGTATACCTTGCGCATCAGCATAGCAAATGCTGCAGGGCGGTCAAGCGTGCGTTCGCCGCTAACGTATGATTTCATGTAAGATGATTCCATAAGTTTAAAAGTTTTTTGAGTTGTTGATAATTCTATTTGAGATAAACAGGTCGGAATATTGAAAGGTTTGCTGGGTAATGGTGTAGACAGTGACCTTTCATTCCAGATGCACATTACTTTAGGTGCAAGTTGTGTCCCATGCGCTCTTTCTTGGTCTTCAAGTAGCGCTCGTTGTACTGATTGGGTTCAACCTCGATGGGCACGTTTTCTACAATTTCCAAACCGTAGGCTTCGAGTCCGACGCGCTTAACGGGATTGTTAGACATGAGGCGCATTTTTGTTACTCCGAGCAGGTTGAGAATTTGTGCGCCAACGCCATAGTCACGTAAGTCGGGGTCGTAACCGAGGTGAATGTTTGCGTCTACGGTGTCCATACCTTGCTCTTGAAGTTTGTAAGCCGCAATTTTTGCCATGAGTCCGATGCCACGTCCTTCCTGATTGAGGTAGAGCACAACGCCCTTGCCTTCTTCTTCAACCATACGCATGGCGCGATGAAGTTGTTCGCCACAATCACAACGGGCACTGCTGAAAATGTCTCCAGTGGCGCATGAAGAATGTACGCGCACTAAGAGTGATTCTCCGGGTTCCCAAGTGCCTTTGATGAGCGCAACGTGTTCGAGTCCGTTATTCTTTTGGCGGAAGGGGATGAGTCGGAAATGTCCATATGCAGTAGGCATGTCAACTTCTTCTCCCTTTTCAACGAGGCATTCTTGTTTCAAACGGTATGCGATGAGATCCTTGATGGTGATAATCTTCAGTCCTTCGCGTTTTGCAAATTCCTGGAGTTGTGGCATGCGTGCCATTGTTCCATCTTCGTTTAGGATTTCTATAAGACAGGCTGCTGGTTGAAGTCCGCTGAGGCGTGAGAGGTCTACCGCTGCTTCCGTGTGTCCTGCACGTGCCAACACACCGCGATCTTGTGCATAAAGCGGATTAATGTGTCCTGGGCGCCCGAAGTCTTCGGGTTTGCTGTTGGGATTTGCCAACGCTTTGATTGTTTCACAACGATCGTGGCAACTTACACCCGTTGTGCAACCTTCAAGTTTGTCAACGGTAACGGTGAAAGGCGTACCGAGCATACTTGTGTTGCGTTGCACTTGAAATTCCAAGTCTAATTGTTTGCAACGTTCCAACGAAATGGGGGCGCAAAGCACACCGCGACCGTGGCGTAACATGTAGTTCACGGCTTCAGGTGTACAGAGTTCTGCCGCCATAATGAGGTCGCCCTCATTTTCGCGATCTTCGTCATCAACTACAACGAGGAATTTTCCCTGTTTGTAGTCTTCAAGTGCCTCTTCGATTGAGGCTACGGGATATTTATCTTCCATGTGAGGTTAAGGGTTTGTCAAATTATCATTAGTGTCTGTATTGCGCAGAAATTCGGGGTTCGTGCGCAGAAGTTCTTGTTCAATGAGGCGGTGTAATCGATCCATGCGCTTAACGATTTGTTTGATGTCATTCATCAAGCGTAGGCGGAAGCGCCAAATGCGTAACCACATCACGAATCCAACGGGCAAGCATAAACCTACCAAGATGTTGTAGCGCTTACGGGCAAAGGGATGCGTGTGAGCGTAAACATAGATTTGTGGCAGTTTGTTGATTTCTCGCAAAATCTGCTGGTTGCGTGAATTTGAGAGTTGGTCAACAACGGATTCCAATCGTTCGTTGAGGTCTTCCATGGTATGGTCTACGCGTCTACGGAAGAATATGTGCTTGTAGTTGGGAGCACGATAAAGTTTCTTTCGTTCGCGATAGAATTGGAATTCTTCGCTGAGGCGCACCACTTCCGTGTAAAGTGTTTCGTAATCGGGGTCGTAAATAACCACTTCTTTCTTCCAAAGATTGCGCTTCGTGCGGATACCAAAGAAGCGACGGAAGAAGAGAACGTAGGCATCCTTGTTGAATACTACCGAATCGCGATTGGCCATTATGGTGAGATATGCGCCACAGGGCAACAGAATCATCGGACTTATCCATGTGCCTAACCAGATGGCAATGCTACCATCGCGCGCCATCTTGAACGAGGCGGTATCGATAATAAAGTAAGCGATAAAGATGAGCACGCTTACAATTGCTGGCATACCTAATCCCCCCTTGCTGATAATAGCTCCGAGAGGCGCACCGATGAAGAAGAACAAGAGGCAAGAGAGTGCGAGTGCCATTTTCTTGTGCCATTCTAACCAGTGACGGCGCACTTGTCCTTCGTTGTGCTCAATGGTTTTGGATTTCCAGTCAAGATCGAAGATGTAGGATTGAACCGCGTTGCGAGCGCCTTGAACTGCATTTGAAACTTTACGACGCGTTTCCTTAGCAAGAATGGTGTCAAAATGGACAACGTTCTCAATTGCGGTCATGAATTTTGCCGAGTCACGTTTCACAATGTCGGGGTTCCTCAAGTAGGCACGGCGCATGTTGTCGTAGTATGAGGTTCCTAAACTATCCATTACGAGGTTCATGGAGTCTACGCTCTGTTCGATTTCTCGCATATTTTTGGCCTCGGGCATGTTTCTTAATGACTCTGCGTCCATCATGCTGAAGTTGGCATCAAAGTCTATGATGAACTTCTTGTGTTCAAAGGTCTCGCGGTCAAAGGGCGCTTCTGCTGATTTTTGTAATCCTAAACTGCTCTGTCCTTGAAGACTTTCAAATTGCTCGCCCTGCCACAGTTCTAAGAATAAATGCATCTTATCTGCCGACATTTCCAATTTTCCAGAATCCGCAAGTACGATTTGCGCACGGTCAAATCCACGGTCGGTTTTGTAGATAATCACATCGTAAAGCATACCCGTCTCGGCTGTTTTCTGTTGCACGAAGATGCTGACTTGGGGAACTCCGTTATAGAATTGTCCTTCGGGAATCTCCAACGCAGGCGATGTTTGTTTCATGCTGAACAACAATTGGCGCATGCTTACTTGTGCTTCAGGGGCTGCTTTGTTTTGGAAGTAGAAGGAGGTTCCTGTAAGCAGCACGACAACGAACAAGATGGGTTGCATGATGCGAATCAGCGGAACGCCTGCAGCCTTCATGGCCAGCAACTCCAATTGCTCTGCCATGTTCCCGAAGGTGATGAGCGAAGCCAAGAGGATGGCTAGGGGCAAAGATTGAGGCATCAAAGTGATGCCCATGTACCAGTAAAATTGTGCTAATATATCCAACGTGAGTCCCTTGCCAATGAGTTCATCAACGTAGCGCCACGTGAATTGCATCATAAACACGAAGAGTGTGATGCAGAACGCTGCCGCAAAGACTAGCAGGAACTTTTTTAGGATAAATAGGTCTAATTTCTTAATGAGAGTCATTTCTGTATCTAGCATGGGGCGGCAAGAAACCGTTCCCTTAATTCGTGGCAAAGATAATATATTTTTAGGGAAGGAGTCGTACAATTAAAAGGATATTTTAGCATCTACGGGCGGTGGCGAGGCTAGATGAAAGCGGTTTCCTTCTCCGTTATTACTGCTCCTCTGTTTTCTAGTGCAGTTAATCCTACGCTAATTTAAGTCCATGGAGATACATGTCAGGGCGGACTGTGTTCAGTTAAGATCTCCGAATTTTGATTTTCATATTAACTATTTCGCGAATTAGTTAATCTACAAGGATATTTTTTGGGAAAACGGTTCGGGGGGGGGGAGAATAATTTTGTAGTTCGCGTCTCAATGTGTTACATGGTGATACACCTTTTGAGTTTCATTTGACTTATGAATGATTGGGTCTATAACGATGGTGTATGGTTCCCATAAAGCGGGTGGAATAATGTTAATTTCAGAAACAAAATGTAAACTCTGTTTTGCATGTAAGAATTTTAATGTTACTTTTGCAGTGAATTTTAAGTGACATGGACAAGATGAAAAATGTGAGTGTCAGAACTTCATTGTATCAAAGCGAGTCATTTTACATAGTTGCAAATATGCTAACGGCGAACACCTGTTCGTCGCTAGTTGTGTGTATGGACGTGTCTTTTGAACAGGAAGAAATGTCTGTATCTTGATGATATAAACACAAGGGTAATGCCGCGCAACAGAACGAATATCTGGTTGTTAGGGGTGTTGCCCTTTTTATTTTGTGCCATTGTGCTGTGAGTTGTTATGATAGAAATGTCCTGTTGAAGGATGCTCTCTACAATTATAGTTATCGGATTCATAATTTTAAACGCTATATAATATGAACTTTACCTTGCTTGTCACGGCAATTGTGACCGGTGTTGCCTTTGTTGGGGTGGTTACGGTTTTGGCAAAACTGATAGCTCCACGAAGTTTTAATGCACAGAAGGAAGAGGCTTACGAGTGTGGTGTGCCTACACGTGGACGCTCCTGGATGCAGTTCCGCATAGGTTATTACCTTTTGGCCATCCTCTTCTTGATGTTCGACGTGGAAACAATGTTTTTGTTCCCATGGGCAGTGGTGATGAACACGCTCGGCCCTGGCGGTTTGTTTAGCGTGCTCTTCTTTTTGTTTATCTTAGTGCTGGGCTTGGCTTATGCTTGGCGGAAAGGAGCGCTCAAATGGCAATAACAAAGAAACCTGTTATCAAGAATATTCCTTACGAGGAATTTAAGGACAATGAGACGTTCGAAAAACTCGTGGCAGAGTTGAATCAAAATGGTACGAACGTCATTGTAAGTACGCTCGATGACCTTATCAACTGGGGACGTAGCAATTCGCTTTGGCCATTGACGTTTGCCACAAGTTGTTGTGGTATTGAGTTTATGGCGGTTTGCGCCGCACGCCACGATATTGCTCGCTTTGGTTTTGAAGTAACACGAAATTCTCCTCGTCAGGCCGACGTGATTCTCGTAAGTGGTACAATTACTACGAAGATGGCGCCCGTATTGAAGCGTCTTTACGACCAGATGGCTGATCCGAAGTATGTAGTGGCCGTGGGTGGTTGCGCTATTTCGGGCGGTCCGTTTACGAAGTCGTACCACGTTGTCATGGGCGTAGACAAGATAATTCCCGTTGACGTCTATGTGCCCGGTTGTCCTCCGCGCCCCGAATCATTCCTTTATGGCATGATGCAATTGCAGCGCAAGGTGAAGGCCGAAAACTTCTTCGGAACGACCAACCGCAAGGAGAAGGACCCCTTTGAAACGGAGATGGAAACTAAAAACGAACAACTCTTAAATCAGCAGGAGGAAGCATAATGGAAACAACAGAAACAAAGACACAAGTACAAGCAGCAGCTCCTGCAACTCCCAAACCAGCAGCCGTCAAACCTGCGCCAAAACCTGCCGCTCCCACTGCTCCTGCCGAAAATGAAGTGAAACCCATCGAAGTGGAACCTTCAGCATTGCGCAAGGAGATGGAACGCTTGAAGACTGAAGGCATGGATTTCCTGGAATGTCTTACAGGTGTTGACTGGATGGAAGAGGGGTTGGGATGTATTTACACGCTTACCTCAACCTCAACCGGCAAGGTGGTGCATGTGAAAACAGCTACCCTTGATCGCGAAAATCCGCTCCTTCCAAGTGTTTCAGACCTTTGGGCGGTAGCAAATATCTACGAACGCGAAGTGTTTGACTTCTATGGCATCCGATTCACAGGACATCCCGATATGCGTCGCGTATTTTTGCGCGAAGACTGGGTTGGATATCCCTTCCGCAAGGATGACGAAACGGAAAAGAACAATCCGCTTCGCATGACGAACGAACCCTTGGCAGACGACACGGAAGAATTGGTGCTCAATGCCGATGGAACGGTGACAAGCAAGCGCAATACGATTTTTGCGGATGGCGATTATGTGGTAAACATCGGACCGCAACACCCCTCCACTCACGGTGTGCTTCACTTCCGCGTGGCTCTTGAAGGCGAAACGATTAAGAAGATCGACCCCATCCTCGGATATATTCACCGCGGTATCGAAAAGATTGACGAGGGTCTTACTTATCCTCAGACCCTCGCTTTGACCGACCGTATGGATTATCTCGGCGCGATGCAAAACCGCCATGCGCTCTGTATGTGTATCGAAAAGGCTTTGGGCGTAGAGGTTAGCGACCGTGTAAAGGTGATTCGTACAATGATGGACGAGTTGCAACGTATTGACTCTCACATCCTCTTCTTCTCCTGTTTGGCGCAAGACCTTGGAGCGACAACCGCCTTCCTCTACGGATTCCGCGATCGCGAAAAGATTTTGGATATCTTTGAAGAAACCTGTGGCGGACGCCTCATTTTAAATTATAATACGATTGGTGGTGTGATGCACGACCTTCACCCCAACTTCGTTCCCCGCGTGAAGGAACTCATCCCCTACTTGCGCAATAGTTTGAAGGAACTCCACGCATTATTTACGGGTAACGTGATTTTCCAAAACCGTTCGAAGGGCGTCGGTGTATTAACCAAGGAACAGACAATTTCCTACGGTTGTACGGGAGGAACGGGACGTGCCGCAGGTTGGCACAACGATTTGCGCAAGACGCGTCCTTATGCCGCTTATGACCGCGTGAAGTTTAACGAAGTGGTGCGCGAAGGTGGAGATAGTTTTGACCGCTACATGATTCGTATGGATGAAATCTTAGAAAGTCTCAGCATTCTTGAACAACTCGTTGATAACATCCCCGAAGGTAGCATTCAGGAAAAGATGAAACCCATCATCAAGGTGCCCGAAGGTACTTATTATAGTGCAGTTGAAGGCAGTCGCGGTATCTTTGGCGTCATGTTAATCAGTAAGGGCGACAAGAGTCCCTACCGTTTGCACTACCGTTCAACAGGTCTTCCGCTCGTTGCTGCGATGGACACCCTCTGTAGCGGTTCAATGCTTGCCGACCTGATTACTATCGGTGGTACGGTTGACTATATTGTGCCTGATGTGGATAGATAATTCATAGAGTACAGATAACAGAGTACAGAGTACAACTCCATCCGGAATTGATACACTCTAAAAAATCTTGCCGAAAGGCAGTTGTACTCTGTACTCTGAACTCTGTACTCTCAAACCCAAATAATTATGTTTGATTTCAAAATAGTTACCGAATGGTTGCACGGTGCCCTCACAGGGGTAATGCCAGAATGGGCAGCGATTTTGACGGAGAGCGTTCTTGTTGCGCTTGCTATCATAACGCTCTATGCCGTGTTTGCCATCATCCTCATTTACATGGAACGTAAGGTATGTGCCTTTTTCCAGTGCCGTCTTGGCCCGAACCGTGTGGGTAAGTGGGGACTCTTACAAGTGTTCTGTGACGTGTTCAAAATGTTGACAAAGGAAATCATTAACCTTCGCAACACTGACATGTTCCTTCACAACCTTGCGCCTTTCCTCGTTGTTACTGCGTCAATGGTGACCTTTGCATGTTTGCCTTGGAACCGTGGCGCACAGATGATTGACTTCAACGTGGGTTTATTCTTTATCCTTGCGGCTTCATCCGTAGGCGTAGTGGGAATTCTGCTCGCAGGTTGGAGTAGTAATAACAAGTATTCACTCATTGGAGCCATGCGAAGTGGAGCGCAAATCATTTCTTACGAACTCTCTATCGGAATGACCATGCTCACCATGATATGCTTGACAGGCACAATGTCTATCCAAGGTATTGTGGAGCAACAGTATGCCGAAGGTTGGAACATTTTCCGCGGACACATTCCTGCGGTAATCGCCTTTCTCATCTACTTGATTGCTGGTAATGCAGAATGTAATCGTGGTCCCTTTGACCTTCCGGAATGCGAAAGCGAATTGACAGCAGGTTATCACACAGAATATTCAGGTATGCACTTCGGATATTACTACCTTGCGGAATACCTCAATCTCTTTATTTGTGCAGGTATCGCAACGTTGGTATTCCTTGGTGGTTGGGCACCTCTTCACATTGCAGGTCTTGACGGATTTAATAATGTGATGGATTTTATTCCCGGTGCTGTTTGGTTTATCGGAAAGACATTCTTTGTAGTGTTCCTCCTCATGTGGATGCGTTGGACCTTCCCCCGCTTGCGTATCGACCAAATCCTTGCATTGGAATGGAAGTATCTCGTACCTATTAGTATGTTAAACCTTGTCTTGATGGCGCTCCTCGTGGCATTCGGACTTCATTTCTAAATAAGACATGGAAGAAAAGAATTATTTCGAAGGACTCTTTTGCGGCATCAAGTCTCTGTGCACAGGGTTGAAAATCACGATGCGTGAGTTCTTCACGAAGAAAATAACACAGCAGTATCCTGAAAATCGCAAGGAACTGCAAATGTTTGACCGTTTCCGTGGCGCGCTTGTCATGCCCCACAACGACGCCAACGAACACAAGTGCATCGGTTGTGGACTCTGTCAGATGGCATGTCCTAACGGTTCGATTAAGGTGACAAGCGAATTTTATGAAACGGAAGATGGCAAGAAGAAAAAGCGCTTGGTAAAGTATGAGTACGACCTCGGTTGCTGCATGTTCTGCATGCTCTGTACACGTGCTTGTCCCCAAGATGCGATTGAATTTGACCAGAGTTTTGAAAATGCTGTGTTCGACCGCTCTAAACTCGTCCAAGTGTTGAACAAAGAAGGAAGTAAGGTGGCGGAAAAGTAAAAATAAGGTTTAGAGGTTGTAAGGTTTGAGGTCTTAAGGACTATGCAGGATTAAAATGTCTGCAAATTCTCAACCTTAAACTCCTATACGACTCTAAAGACCTTAATGACTTTTCCTCCTTTCCCCCTTAAAACCTAAAATTAAAGATTTATGGATTCACACAATATAATGTTCGTTATCCTTGCGGTAATTATCTTGATTTCGTCAGTAGCAACTGTCGTAAGCAAGAGTATTATTCGTGCTGCAACTTACCTGCTCTTTGTGCTGCTTGGCACAGCGGGGTTGTACTTCTTGTTGGGATATTCCTTCCTTGGCTCAGTTCAAATCATGGTCTATGCAGGTGGTATCATTGTGCTTTATGTCTTCTCGATACTTTTGACGAGTGGTCAGCAAGAGAAACTCAACCGCGTATATCTCATGAAAAAGATTGCTGTGGGTATGTCTTGCATTGCAGGTCTTGGCATATTTATTGCAATGTTCTTCAAGCAACAGTTCTTGGCAACCGCACTTTCTGCGCCCAGCGAATCAGACGCTTCATTCCTCAGCATTGAGGAAATTGGTAAGCACATGCTTTCAACTGGCGAAGGCGGTTTCTTACTCCCCTTCGAAGCAGTGAGTATTTTATTACTTGCCTGCATTGTTGGTGGATTGATAATTGCCCGTAAACGCTAAAACAACGACTATGATTCAGTTAGAATATCTCCTCATCATCTCGGCAGTTATGCTGTTTGCCGGCATTTACGGTTTCTTTACCCGAAAGAGCACCCTTGCGATGTTGCTTTCAATAGAACTGATGCTTAACGCAGCCGACATTAATTTTGCGGTGTTCAATCGCATGCTTTTCCCCGATGGTCACGAAGGTTACTTCTTTGCAATCTTCGGTATTGCCATTGCAGCTGCGGAAAGCGCCATTGCCATCGCCATTATGATTAATATTTATCGAATGCTCAAAAACATCTCTGTGGATGAGTTGAAGCAAATGAAATGGTAAGCCACTATGGAATATACATTGTTCATACTCCTTTTGCCCCTTTGCTCCTTCTTGCTGTTAGGTCTTCTTGACAGTAAGATTAGCAAGACCGCGGCCGGCATTATTGGCACATTGAGTTTGGGTGCGGTAACACTCCTCTCTTATTTCACAGCCTTCGAATACTTCACTGCAGATCGTGTTAACGGAGTATTCGAGAAAGTAATGCCTTATAACATTACTTGGTTGCCCCTTGGCAACTTGCACTTTGATATGGGTATCTTGCTCGACCCCATTTCGGTGATGATGCTTATTGTCATCTCTACGGTGTCGCTCATGGTACACATTTACTCTTTCGGTTACATGAAGGGTGAGCGTGGGTTCCAGCGTTATTACGCCTTCCTGAGTCTCTTCACGATGTCCATGCTCGGATTGGTCGTAGCTACCAACATTTTCCAGATGTACTTGTTCTGGGAACTTGTGGGTGTGTCATCTTACCTCCTCATTGGTTTCTACTACACCACTCCTGCTGCGATTGCCGCTTCTAAGAAAGCGTTTATCGTGACGCGCTTTGCCGACATGTTCTTCCTTGTGGGTATCTTAATCTATGGTTACTACTGCAAGTCGTTCGGTTTTGACTTCAATGCTGAAGGTTTTGCTGCTGGTGCCTTTATGTTGCCCACAGCCCTCGTACTGATGTTTATCGGTGGTGCCGGTAAGAGCGCCATGTTCCCCTTACACATCTGGT
>CALCHM010000140.1 GCA_937901345.1 uncultured Prevotella sp.
GTCACCTTCCACGAACTCAAGTTCCTTGACATTGACCTCGCTGAGGATAAGCTGTTTCACCGCCTCAATGCGTGATTTCATCACCTCGTCGGCAGCAGGGATTGCAATCTTCTGCAATGGCTGACGCACGATGAGTGCCTCCTTCTTGCGCAACGCAAGTACCATTGAAGATATCTGCTGTGCAAGTTCCATGCGGTACTCGAGTTCGCTGTCAACGGCAGCCTCATCACACTCGGGGAACTTGGCAAGGTGTACCGACTTGGCATCGCCACGGCATGTAACGGATGTAAGATCCTGATACAAACGGTCGGCATAGAACGGAGCAATAGGAGCCATAAGGCGTGCTACTGTCTCAAGGCAGGTATAAAGTGTCTGGTAAGCAGACAGCTTATCAGTGCTCATATCCGAGCCCCAGAAACGCTTGCGGCTGAGACGTACGAACCAGTTGCTCACATTGTCAATCACAAACTCCTGGATAAGACGTCCGGCCTTGGTAGGCTCATAGTCGTTCAAGCAGTTGTTTACATTCTTGACAAGGGTATTGAGCTCCGAGATTATCCAACGGTCAAGTTCGGGACGCTCACACAATGGAACCTCGGGCTCCTCGAATGTAAAGCCGTCAACATTGGCATACATTGTAAAGAAGCTGTATGTCTGGTACAATTTACCGAAGAATGAACGGGTAACCTCCTTGACACCCTCTTCGTTGAAACGGAGGTTGTCCCAAGGAGCCGAGTTAGTTATCATGTACCAACGCAAGGCATCGCTACCATAGTTGTCTATTGTCTCAAATGGGTCTACAGCATTGCCAAGACGTTTTGACATCTTGTCGCCGTTCTTGTCAAGCACAAGACCATTGGAGATTACAGTCTTGAAGGCTACATTGTCGAACACCATTGTACCTATTGCATGGAGTGTGTAGAACCAGCCACGTGTCTGGTCAACACCTTCGGCAATGAAATCGGCGGGATAGCATGTGCGATTGTCGAGCGCTTCCTTATTTTCGAAAGGATAGTGAATCTGAGCGTAGGGCATTGCACCTGAATCGAACCATACGTCGATAAGGTCCAATTCGCGAGTGAGCACTTTGCCCGTTTCACTTACGAGCTTGATATTATCCACATAGGGGCGATGCAAGTCGATGAGGTCGTAATTAGCCTTGTCGTAATTGCCAGGCACGAATCCCTTTGCCTTCAAGGGGTTTTCGGTCATTACACCTGCTTCAACTGCCTTTTCGATTTCGTTATAGAGTTCTTCAACCGAACCGATGCAGATTTCTTCGCGGCTTTCAGCATTGCGCCAGATGGGAAGGGGAGTACCCCAATAACGTGAGCGACTCAAGTTCCAGTCGTTCAAGTTTTCCAACCATTTACCGAAGCGACCTGTACCCGTAGATTCGGGTTTCCAAAGGATGGTCTTGTTGAGTTCCATCATGCGCTCCTTAACGGCGCTTGAACGGATAAACCAAGAGTCGAGCGGATAGTAAAGCACGGGTTTGTCTGTACGCCAACAATGGGGATAGTTGTGAACGTGCTTTTCAATCTTGAATGCCGAACCCTCTTGTTTCATCTCCATACAGATGACGATGTTGAGGTCTTCAGCCTTTTCAGCCGCCGCCGCGTCATATTTACCACCTACGTTAAATTCGGGAGCGTAAGCATTCTTCACATAGTCACCAGCATGATGTGCGTAGGATGCGTCGAGGCATGCCGCCTTAAATTCAGGAGCGAGTTCTGCTTCTACATAATACTTACCCGTAAGGTCAACCATGGGGCGCGTTTCACCCTTTGTGTTGATCATGAAGAGTGAGGGGACTTGTGCGTCGCGAGCCACCTTGGCGTCATCAGCACCGAAGGTTGGAGCGATATGTACGATACCCGTACCGTCGTCCGTTGTCACATAGTCACCTGCAATTACACGGAATGCCAATTCTGAGAGTTCTACAAACTGGTCAGCACCTACGGCAAATACCTTTTCGGGATGTGCTTGAGCATATTCGTTGACGAAATCTGCCGCCAAGTTTCCCATCTTTTCAAGGGGTTTCACCCATGGCATGAGTTGCTTGTAGTGCATGCCTACGAGGTCGGCACCCTTAACTTCGGCAATGATTTCGTAGGGGATAACCTTGTCGCCCGCCTTATAGTCGGCAAGTGCGAGTTCTGCTCCTTCTGCCTTCAAGTAAGCGTTCAAACGACTCTTAGCCATTACCGCCGTCACGGGACTTGCCGTGTAGGGGTTGTAAGTCTTTACAACAACGTAGTCAATAGTGGGACCTACGCAGAGTGCCGTATTTGAAGGAAGTGTCCAAGGTGTTGTTGTCCAAGCCAAGAATACGGGAGTTCCCCAAGCGCTCCATGCTTCGGGAGCATCGGTGATAACGAATTGTGCCGTCACCGTTGTATCCTTCACGTCGCGATAGCAACCGGGTTGGTTCAATTCGTGACTTGAAAGTCCTGTACCCGCACCGGGAGAGTAGGGCTGAATGGTGTATCCCTTGTAGAGGAGATCCTTGTTGTAGAGTTGCTTGAGTAACCACCAAAGAGTTTCGATGTAAGAGTTTTCGTAAGTGATGTAGGGATGTTCCATGTCCACCCAATATCCCATCAAGTGGCTGAGGTCTGCCCACTCTTGTGTGAACATCATCACGTTGCGACGGCATTGTGCATTATATTCTTCAATGCTGATGGTCTTACCGATGTCTTCCTTGGTGATGCCGAGTTCTTTTTCAACTCCGAGTTCAACGGGAAGTCCGTGAGTATCCCAACCCGCCTTACGCTTCACGAGGAAACCTTGCATGGTCTTATAACGACAGAACACGTCCTTGATGGTACGTGCCATAACGTGGTGGATGCCGGGGTGACCGTTAGCCGAGGGAGGACCTTCGAAGAATACGTATTCCTTCTGCCCTTCGCGCTCAGACATAGACTTATGGAAGAGGTCTTGCTTGTCCCATTCGGCAAGCACCTCACGATTCACCTCAAAGAGGTTGAGTCCTTGGCGTTCTTGAAATTTCATAGTTAATGTAACCTTCTTTATGTTTCGCCGAGCAAAATGTTGAGTTGATTCCTTCCGAAATCTCGGCAAAAATATGAAGTTAATAATTTAGTTTTTAGTTTCTATTTTCATTTAAGGCGCAAATATACAAATTATAATTGAAGCACCAAGCGAGGAACTATGTATTTTTAATAGATGTAGAAGGAGTAGGGCGTATGGTTGATAACGTTCATAGGATATCTTGTGGTAGAGCGGGTTATAAACAGAAAATAGGTTGGTAATTCAGTGTGCAATCAAAAAGTCTTTGCTCCGATTCGCCCTGATCTGTTGGTGTTTTTTATGCTCAGAAATGCTCGCCGGAGTCCCGCTGGCATTTTTTT
>CALCHM010000141.1 GCA_937901345.1 uncultured Prevotella sp.
TGGCGCGCCACCCTTGATCGGGGACGGGAATGAGGGGGAATAGATCAATGCAGCAACGACCGTCGCAGCAGATCTTGGAGAACATACGGGGGTAGTACACGTCCGCTTGTCGGCGGAAGAGCTCGAATTTGTCGGGCAGGTGCTGCTGCACCGCCGCCTCAAAGGCGTCCAAATCCTCTACGCAGACGCCCACGTCGATGTCGTCATCCCAAGGAATATATCCGCCATGGCGAACGGCGCCTAAAAGTGTGCCGCTCGAAAGGAAATAGGTGATATCTCGTTCCTGGCAGAACTGATGCACCGTGTCGAGAATATCAATTTGCAATTGGCGCAATTCTTGTATGGAGTCGATTTGAGTCATTGGTGTTTGTTTGCTTTGACGGATTCATTTGTAAACATGATTGCTCCCCAAAAAGGAGTTTTTAAGGAGCGAACACGTCCCTTTGCAAGGATGTTATTGTTTCACCTTAGACAATCCCCAGGTCAGAACGCGGTCAATAGTGGGCGTTGCTACCCCATGTTCTACCGCAAGGTTTTTGATGAATTGGAGTCCGTAGGGGAAATCTTCGGTGAAATAGCGACTATTGAAGTCGGGAATCCACCCGTCGGGCGTTTCCGTCATAGGTGAGAGGATGCCTTCAAAAGCTTTGATGGACGCAATCTTGCGTGTGAGCGAAGCGGCGTCCGTACTTTCGTAATATTCAAGAAGTGGGGGCATTTGACGCTTATCTACGGGCAAATGGTCAAGAAGTTGCATAAACTCCTCATCCATTGCAATGAGAATCTCGGAGGCCTCAAGTGTCCATTCACGGTAGAAAGGCGTGTTCTTCGAGAAAGGTGCTCCCTGCCAATCCTTCCACATGCTGTAAAGACGACTGGTGTGGAGTATCGGATTACTATTCGTTAGACTCACTTCGTAATAGTGGTTGAGGAGTCGGGTAGGCGTTAGGAATGCTTGCTCAATCCATTGGCGCAACGCCTCAGCATCCTCGTTGTGATGCTCTATGACCACCGCAACTTCATTCTTATACCCCAAAAGGTTCGCACTTTCGCCATAGTGGATGGTGCGTGCGATGAAGGGGACGCGTTGGAAACCAAAGAGGGGCGTGTGGGGGGGCAAGATTTCGTGTGCAAAGAAAAAGAATCCTGTGCTACATACGATGCTTCCCACGTATGTGTGTCCCGAAAGGAAGGGCTTAATTTGCTGAAGCACTTCGGCAATCGCATAACCTGGCAAGCAGAGCAGTACGATATCTGCGTTTGGAATCACTTCGGAAGGTTGCGCAGATACGACGTCGAACTTACCCGTATAGGTTTTCCCGTTGGGGTCGAAGACGTCGATAGAGTGTTGCCATTCCGTTGGGCGGCGCGTTAAGAGGCGCACCTTGTTGTTGGTGTCAGATGCTAGTACTCCAGAACAGACATGTGCGAGAGAACCTCCGCCACAGATACATATTTGCATAGTAAGGATGGATAGGTTAGAGTTGCTGTAGCGCTTTGATGAGGCGCTGGTTGTCGGCACGATTGCGAATGGCTAGACGGATGTAGTTCTTGCCATTGAACACTTTCTTCGTGCTACAATCCTTGGCCAGAATGTTGTAATCTTCAAGCAGACGCAAAACGAGTTCGTGAGATGTATATTTCTTCGTAACCTCACAAAGGAAGTAGTTGGCCTGAGAAGGTATGACGCGAAGGAAGTCAATAGTTTGAAGTTCGGCATGGAAACGCTGGCGCTCTTCTTGGAACTTCACACAGGCGCGACGGTAATCCGCCTCATATTTGGTGAAGATTTGCATGTAGAATTCAGCGAATGAATTCATGTTCCAAATCGCCACGTCTTTCTTCAATGTTGCAATGAGGTTCTTATCTGCTGAAGCCAAAATGCCGAGGCGGAGTCCGGGAACACCGTAGGATTTAGAGATGCTCTTCATAACCATCATCCAGGGATATTCCTCAAGGATGGCGTCGACAAGAAGGGTGTGCTGTTCGTAGTTCTCGCTAAAGTCAACGAATGATTCGTCAACAACAAACTTCATGCCACGCGCACCACACCAAGCGGCGAGGTCCAACACCTCAGTTCGCGTCAAGAAATTGCCCGAGGGATTGTCGGGATTGACAAGGAGAAGCGTGTCAACGGGGTGTGCCGTGAAATAAGTTTTAAGATCTTCAGCTGTGTAGTGGTAGTCGGCATTCTGAGGGGTAAAGATTTCCAAACTATCTGCTTTGCGGCGGTTGGGATATTCTTCAAAGGTGGGGTAAGATACGCCTAATTTGCCAGGAAGGAGTTCCATCAGACTCTTGATGAGTTCTGCAGCACCGTTGCCTGGGACCACGTATTCTTGTTTCACCCCAAAACATTTTCCTGCAAGGAGGGAATTGACATACATACCCGAGGGATATTCTGTAAGCAGGATATTGAAGTTTGCACGCATCTCATCCATCATGCGCGCCGAGGGATAGTAGGGGTTAACCAAGTAGCAGTAGTCCAACAAACCAGGGAAGCGCCAATAGCCTCCGAAGCGTTTCATGTATTTCTGCAAGCGTTCTTCGCCTTCTGCAAATAGCGCCTCGGCTATGTCGAGGTCTTGAATGTCGTCAATCTCATACCACTTCTCATCAGAGATTGGGAGCGCCTTGAGTTCTGACTTGTCAAGGAAGGTAATGACGCGGAGCACCTGCTCGTAATATTCGTTATTACCCAATGCCTTCGTGTAGGCTTCAAGGAAGGGAACGTATTTGTTGCGTGCAAATTCCTTGCTGAACTTGTAGATATTTACCGTCTTGTAATACGAGTCAACATCAGTGTATTTAAACGCCTTTTTGGGTACAAAGTTCACAATGTTGTTATCTTCATCGATGCGCACCATCGTACCGTCCATCCAGGTTTGATATTTTGCTACGAGCGCCAAGTTGGGGTAAGGGTCGTTGAGCAAAAGTGGGAACATGGTGTCGTCGAAGATAAGGTCGCTCTCGATAAGGAGCGTGTCGTCTTCTTGCAATTGTTCCTTCGCCAAAGCAAGAGAATAGATGTTGTTCGTTTTGTCGAAAACGGGATTGCAAACATATTCAATTCGCAGTGCCTGGTCATAACGCGTGCCAATATGTTGCTGTAGTTTCTCACCTTCATAACCCACCACGATGACCACGCGGTTGAGTTGAAGTTTTGAAAGTTGCGATAAGAGGCGGTCAATGAGCGTTGTGCCGTTTACCTTGACCATACATTTGGTGTTGTCTTTGGTTAAATCGCCCAAGCGACGTCCCATTCCGGCGGCGAGAATAATTGCTTGCATATTCAGTAGCGGTGAGTTCTATGAGATGGTGAAAGTGAGGTTGTGAGAACGCGAAAATCCCTTTGGTTTTTTCAAGAATATCATGGATTTCTGAGAATCCTTGACTTTAATATTCGTCCCCTCAAAAAACATTCTGCAAAGATACATTTTGCATTCGAGAGTATTGCGCTCGCGTGTTAAAATGTGTGCGGGGGCGCAAAATGTGATGCTCTGAAGGCGGGAAAATCGGGGATTTTGTGTAATTTTACCCACTAATTTGGGATAGTATTGCTCGGATACTCCCTTGACATGGAAAAATTATACTACAATGATATACAAATGGAATTACGAACTGCCGTCTCCTGAGGTGAAGATTGCTGAGGAGCAGTTGGCGAGTGAAGTGGGAGTGCATCCCGCTTTAGGGCATCTGCTTTTCCAAAGGGGATTCACCACGCCCCAAGAGGCAAAGCGCTTTTTCCGCCCGCAACTGACCGACTTACACGATCCGTTTCTTATGAACGATATGCAGGAGGCTGTTGATCGCTTGAATGAGGCGATGATTCGAAAGGAGCGCATTATGGTTTATGGCGACTACGACGTAGACGGATGTACGGCGGTTGCTTTAGTTTACAAGTTCTTGCGCGACTTTTACCCTAACATTGATTACTACATCCCCGACCGCTATGACGAAGGTTATGGTGTCTCAAAGAAGGGCGTGGAGTTTGCGGCAGAAACGGGTGTGGGATTGATTATTGTTTTGGACTGCGGTATCAAGGCGATAGAGGAAGTGGCGTATGCCAAGGAACTCGGCATAGACTTTATTATCTGTGACCACCACGTGCCCGATGAAGAACTTCCTTGTGCCGTGGCTATTCTGAATCCGAAACGCGAGGACAATCGTTATCCTTATACGGACCTTTCGGGATGTGGTGTCGGATTTAAATTTATGCAAGCCTTTGCGCAAAGCAATGGCATTGAGTTTAACCAATTGCATCAGTTGTTGGACCTCTGTGTGATTAGTATTGCTTCCGACATAGTGCCTATTATGGGTGAGAATCGCATTTTGGCATACCACGGTTTGCGTATCTTGAACAGTAAACCTTCGGTGGGACTGAGAGCGGTGTGCGACATTTGCGGAGTAGGCGATCGTGAAGTTACGATGAACGATATTATTTTCAAGATTGGTCCTCGTTTGAACGCTTCAGGCAGAATGCAAAATGGTAAAGAAGCCGTGCAACTCCTTGTGGAGCGTAATCCTTCCGAAGCTCTGGAATTGGCCAGTTTGATTGATCAATACAACGATGCGCGAAAGGATTTGGACAAGCAAATGACGGAAGAGGCTATCGAAATGGCGAAACAAACACCTGGCATTGACGAGCATCGTTCGGTCGTTATTTACAACGAAGCGTGGCACAAGGGTGTGATTGGTATTGTTGCCTCTCGCCTGACGGAATTGTATTACCGCCCAGCCGTGGTGCTCACGCATAGTGAAGGCATCGCTACGGGGTCTGCGCGTTCGGTTTCGGGATTTGACGTTTATAGTGCCGTGCAACATTGTGCCGACCTATTAGAGAACTTTGGTGGGCACACCTATGCCGCAGGACTTTCGCTCAAGGTGGAGCATGTAGAGGAATTTAAAAAGCGCTTTGAGGCATATGTGGCAGAGCACATCCTTGATGAGCAAACGCAACCCACACTGGATATTGATGCGCAACTCGACTTCAGCGACATCAATATGAAGTTTTATCAAGACCTCAAGAAGTTCTCTCCCTTTGGTCCTGGAAACCCCAAACCCATGTTCTTCACACCTCGTGTTTACGATTACGGAACGAGCAAGGTCGTTGGGCGCGGGCAAGAGCATGTGAAACTAGAACTCGTTGATAACAAAAGTAGCAACGTCATGAATGGCATTGCCTTCGGTCAAAGTTCCCAGGCGCGCTACATTAAGACAAAGCGTGCGTTCGACATCTGTTACACACTGGAGGAGAATACGCATAAGCGTGGCGAAGTGCAACTCCAAATTGAAGACATCAGACCGCTGGAACCGAGTTGTTAATGCATGCGAGGAGGCTAAAAAAAACGCGGCGGGGCTGATTGCCATCAAAAAAGTACCCTGACACTTGGCGGCGCAAGATTTTGACCGTGAAAAATGACACTGACACTTAGCGGCAACACATTTCGGAGACGAAAAATACGCTCCATGCTTCGCGGCAATCATTTTTGAGTGTGAAAATGCGTCCCGACATGCCGCAGGGTACTTTTTGGAGCATGAAAATGCTTCCCAACGTTTTGCGATGCTATTTTTTTGCATTGAAACGTGTATCTCGTCGCTTTCCTTCCGTTCGGTTTTCCAAAAGATTGTGGTGCAGACATAACGGGCGTCACTTCTCCTTGCGCTTCTTGATTCCTTTTAAAACATTTTCACTTTCCATGTCATTCCGTTCCATCCTACAACAATATTGGGGGTATCCCGACTTTCGCGGCATTCAGGCGGACATTATCCAGAGCATTGCCGAGGGTCGGGATACACTTGGTTTGATGCCCACGGGTGGCGGAAAAAGTATTACCTTTCAAGTGCCTGCGCTAGCGATGGAGGGAGTTTGTATCGTTGTGACGCCCCTCATAGCATTGATGAAAGACCAGGTCATGCACCTAAAGCAACGTGGCATTTCGGCTGAGGCTATCTATATGGGGCAAAGTCGCGATGAGGTCATGCGTATCCTTGATAACGCCGTTTTTGGTGCGGTAAAATTTCTTTACATATCCCCCGAGCGTATCGCCTCAGAACTCTTTCAGCATAAAGTTCGTGGCATGAAGGTGTGTTTTATCACGGTGGATGAGGCGCACTGTATTTCGCAATGGGGGTATGACTTTCGTCCGGCATATCTGAAAATCGTTGAACTGCGCCAATTGGTGCCCAATGTGCCTGTCTTAGCACTTACGGCCACGGCTACCCCCAAAGTGGTCGATGATATCCAAGACAATCTGGGCTTTGCCGAGAAGAATGTCTTTCGCATGAGTTTCGAACGCAAGAATTTGCGTTACATTGTGCGTACCACGGAGAACAAGTTTAATGAACTGGTACATATACTCCGAAGCGTGGAAGGTCCGGCAATCGTCTATACGCGCAGCCGTCAGGGCACCGTTGATGTGGCACAGGCTCTCGTAGTCGAAGGATTCACGGCCTTGCATTATCATGCGGGACTCTCCAACGTTGAGAAGGATGTGCGCCAACGCTCTTGGCAGGAAGATGATACGCGCGTCATGGTGGCCACGAATGCCTTTGGTATGGGAATTGACAAACCTGACGTGCGACTGGTGATTCACATGGAAGCGCCAGACTCCATTGAGGCATATTTCCAAGAGGCGGGACGCGCTGGGCGTGATGGTAAATGCTCGTATGCCGTTTTGTTGCAGGATCGCGGTGATAACACGCGCATGCTTCGTACGGTGAGCGAGAATTTTCCTGAACTCGATTACGTTCGTCATATCTACGATGACTTGGCCAATTTCTTTCAGATGCCCGAAGGTGAGGGCGAGGGCGTTACGCGTGAGTTCCTGCTAGATAAGTTCTGCATCAATTTCCGACGCTTCCCTATTCAGGTGGAGAGTGCCCTACGTATCCTTGAACTTGCAGGTTATTTACATTATCGTGAGGCTGAGGAAAACGTGTCGCGAGTGATATTCTTGGTGAATCGCGATGACCTTTACCGGCAACAGGGACTTACGCCAATGCTCGACCGGGTGCTCAATGCTTTGTTGCGCCATTATTGCGGCCTCTTTGCGGATTATGTAATGATTGATGAGGAGGTGGTGGCAAAGACCTGCGGGTGTACGCCCCGGGAGGTTTACGAGCAGTTGAAGGCGCTGACCCACATGCGCGTCTTGAACTACATTCCGAAGAAGTGTGCATCATATATCACGTATCTGACGCGCCGTCTCGAAGGGCGATCGCTGCTCTTCCCTCCCATTGTCTATGCACAACGTAAGGAACAATACATTAAGCGTATCCAAAGCGTCATTGACTATGCATCGCGAACGGATGTATGCCGAAGTGTTTACTTGTTGGCATATTTTGGCGAGAACGACGTTGCACCATGTGGAGGATGTGACGTGTGCCTGGAACAAAGGCGTCAAGATCTCGATCCAATCGTGGTGGCAGAATTGCTGTTACAACACCTTTCCGTTGGTCAGTTCTATCCCGTGAGTGAACTATCTGACGTTTGCAAGCATATTTCCGCAACGGTCAAAAAGCAAGCGTGGACATATCTTGTGGAGCAGGAATTCATTGCCTGCAAAGACGGAATGATACACCGTATGAAATAGTAAGAATGAACTAGAAACATCGAATCGATATAATCCATATAACCTATAAATCATGTCATTACATAAACAACTACAACTCTTGCGCGTCATGGTAAAAAATGGTCCCCAAACGGTAGAATCACTTGCCGAAATGATGGGGGCGCAGGTGCGCATGATATACAGATACATCGAGCAATTTCGCGAGGTGGATATCAACATCGTTAAGAAAGGAACGACTTACAGCATTGACCCCACATCTCCGTTCATCAGAGATCTTACGCACAACTTCTCCTTCACCGAAGACGAAGCACTAACCATTCTGCGCGTTTTAAATACCGTAGTAGATAATTCATCCCCAGTGCGCCATCTTCGTGAAAAATTGTCTTGCCTACACGACATGCAGGTGCTGAAAGGTTATGGCGTAGACGAACGTGTGGCAGAGAATTTATCAGTGCTTTTCAAGGCTATTCAGAACGAACAGATGGTGTGTCTGCGTAATTATGATTCTCCACATAGTGGTAGAGTTAGTAATCGCATTGTTGAACCCTTTATGTTCCTCTCGGGAAATAGCGAGGTGCGCTGTTATGAACTTGCTACGGGAGAGAACAAGACGTTCAAGGTGTCACGTGCAGAGAAGGTGGAACTGATAGACTTACGTTGGTCAAACCGTGAGAAGCACCGTGTTTATCACACCGACATATTCCATTTCTCTGGCGAGAAGGTATACCCCATCACGCTGCGCCTGGGGCAACTCGCATACAGAGTCTTGATTGAGGAACATCCTTATGCCGAAAAATATGTCACCCCTGAGGAAAACGGCACGTATTTGCTCGAAACCGATGTTTGTGATTTCAAAGGTGCATCGCGTTTCGTTATGGGACTCTATGAAGACATTCAAGTGCTGGGAAATTCAGAATTCATCAATTATCTGAACGAGAAAGTCTCTAAATTCTCCATTTCATGCGGTGACCACTCCAAACTCATTCCTCGGTAACTAACGCATAAATCTAGCGTTTGAAGCCTCACATTTCATTACTCACGTTTTATTACTTATCATCTTATATACGGTCAGATTATGTCCCTTCTTCCTGTTCATCGCGATCCAATGGGCACAGCCATCCGTGATTATTACGCGAAAGGTACTGCTAAGCCTCTACGTGTACTTTCTTCGATGTTTGAGAATGATGTTCTCCCCGTCGCAACCTTATTTCGTGGTGTTGAAGCGATGAATCTAATGGAGCAAACCGCCCTCAATCGTGCCGAAGGTCGTGTGCTCGATGTGGGTGCTGGTGCTGGATGCCATTCTCTCCCATTACAGGAGCGTGGTCTCCACGTCACGGCCATTGACATCTCCTCGCTTTCCGTTGAAACCATGCAGCAGCGCGGTGTTATCGACGCCCGTCAGGAAGATTTCTTTACTTTCGCTCCCGAGGTTGCTTTCGATACCATCCTCATGCTGATGAACGGTACGGGAATCGTGGGCACGCTTGACAATCTCCCCTCTCTCTTCGACCGTCTCGACGTTTTGTTGGCACCTGGCGGACAGTTGTTGATCGATTCTTCTGATTTGCGTTACATCTATGAGGATGAAGACGGAAATTTCGACCCCGAGGAGTTTGACAATTATTACGGAGAGGTCGACTATCAAATGGTTTACGGGAAAGTGCGAGGCGAGCGCTTCAATTGGTTATATGTCGATTTTCCCCGATTAAAGGAATGCGCAGCCCTAAAAGGTTATCATGCCGAAATCATTTGCAAGGGCGATAACTACGATTACATGGCGTGCATCAAGAAAAAGTAGCATAGTTCTCCCCAATTCCGACCTGTTTTAGAACTTTTATCTAAGAAAATTAGACCTTATGTCTAAAAAAAAGCCTCCTGACTTTGTTGTTCTAAAAAATATCTATACCTTTGCACCGCAATTCGGAACCAAATAGGTTTTAGAAGCAGCCCAGATGGCGGAATCGGTAGACGCGCTGGTCTCAAACACCAGTAGGGCAA
>CALCHM010000142.1 GCA_937901345.1 uncultured Prevotella sp.
TTTTCGTTGTCACATTGTCACATGTCACAGAGCAATTCTCACGGCAATCATTCTTAAAGAGCGGTGGAGCAAAATGAAAGAAGTCGGCGACGTAGACACTCTTTCGGAAAACTACTACTATCTGACACCCCCCAGGAAGGGTGTGGAATTCGGGATATTCGCTACGCTCAAACACCCTGGTTGCCGAGCGGTGTGGCAAACGTCATTACCAAGACATGGCGAGACACGTGACGCCTTAACGCAAAAAAAAGGGGACTTTTGAGGGCTACGATGGAGCGTAAACGACGAAAACGGAATACCGCTTTGCACGGATTTCTCCTTTCTCATTTCTTGAACGCGACACGTAGCAAGTGAAATGTTTATGAAAACAAGTCGTGAGAAGAGAGTGATGCAACAAAATATACCTCGTTACTTGAAATAATCACCCTTCAATCTGTCTACGACAACAATTGGAACCATATCACAGACCTGTTCGCCTCTTTTCAATCGCGCTCTCACCTCTGTCGAACTAAAGGGGAATAAGGGTGCGCCCTGCATGAAATGAACGCCTTTGGCGGCAGGAAAAAGTTTTTGCTGCTCGCTTGTTGCCTCATTACCACGAGGGTATACAAGGATATCCGTTGTAGTCAAAATAGTTTCATAGCACGCCCACTTATCAAAGATATTCCAGTTATCCTCACCAATAATAAGCGAAAATTCGTGTTCGGGATACGCCTTACGCAAGCATTCTAACGTACGCCACGTGAAGTTGGGGCGTTCTAACTGAAATTCAAAATCACATGCCTCGACCCCATCAATAGTCTCACAAGCAAGTTTTGCAAGATGATAGCGCAGATTCTCAGGCATTAAGTCGCCTTGTTGCTTTAACGGATTTTGGGGAGACACCATCAACCAAACGGTATCAACATACCCCGAAGTAACAATCCACTCTGCCAAACGTAAGTGCCCAAAATGAATGGGGTTAAAACTACCACCAAAAATCCCAATTTTCATTCCAACGATACTAAAAAAGATAAAGAATAAAGTCACTGTAAGAAGCATAAAACTCCCTTCGCGGACAAAAATACTAATTTTGTAAACTTTATTCATTAATTTTGCCTTACATTTGCACATGAAGAAGAAACACACAATAATCTTCAGACATTCACAACTAAAAATAATTTATCGTTATGTACACAGTAGACGAACTCAACGAACGCCTTATCGACCTTTCATTTGCTGAAGATATTGGCGATGGCGACCACACCACTCTATGTTGCATCCCTGCCGACAGCATGGGAGAAAGTAAGTTGCTCATCAAGGAAGAAGGCATCTTTGCGGGTGTAGAAATAGCGAAGCAAGTATTCCACCGCTTTGACTCCACATTGGAAGTAGAGGTGTACATTCAAGATGGAGCACACGTAAAACCCGGAGATATCGTTATGAGCGTAAAGGGTAAGGAGCAAAGTTTGCTTCAAACCGAGCGCCTTATGCTAAATATCCTGCAACGCATGTCGGGCATTGCAACAATGACCAATAAATATCAGCAAGCACTTATTGATGCCGGAACAAAGACACGCGTATTAGACACTCGCAAGACAACCCCTGGCATGCGCATGCTCGAAAAAGAAGCCGTAAAGATTGGTGGAGGTATGAACCACCGCATTGGACTCTTCGACATGATTCTCCTCAAAGACAATCACATCGACTTCTGCGGAGGAGTTCACAATGCTATTAGTCGTGCCAAGCAATACTGTAAGGAACACGGAAAAGACCTCAAGATTGAATGCGAAGTGCGCAATTGGAAGGAACTCGAAGAAGCGTTGGAAGAAGGGTGTGACCGCATCATGTTTGACAACTTTACACCAGAAGACACCAAGAAAGCGGTAGCACTCGTTGCAGGACGCGCAGAAACAGAATCAAGCGGAGGCATCACATTCGAAACCATGATTCCTTACGCACAAGCAGGTGTTGACTTCATCAGTTTTGGAGCGCTCACACATAGCGTAAAGGGGCTTGACATGAGTTTTAAGGCTGCAGGTTCAGACAAACTTGTAATCAAATAAGCAAGACACCCTAAACACATAAGCGGTAAATAAAGTACAATTCCCATTCTTGAAACAATAAAGAGTTCAGAAATCTTTAACGTAAAAGGATGATAATTGTACTTTATTCATGGTAGCACATGTTGCCCCTCCTGGAACTCCCCCAACGTGTAGAATATCAGTTAGCGTCAGATGACAAACCATCGTAATGCCCCGTTGCAACGCAATGCACGCATAAAGTTCAGATGGGCCAACTGTTATATCATTGCCTATTTAATTCAACTACAATATAAATTAATGATGGAAGAACAAACATATTTAGATACCTTCGAAGCACGCGTGAAGTCAGCAATACTCCTGCCCGTAGAAGATTTAGAAGAAGACTTTATCTTGACAGACGACATTACAGCACAATGGGAACGTATAGAACAGGAATATATCGCCGATGCCGTAATACAGATTCGCGATTATCCAGAAGTCTCCGTTGCATGGGCATCTTACATAGGTATGGCAATTGCTGAAGGTTGGGACAAAGATTGGGACACCATTTCGAAAACACCCTACACAGCCTTCTATGGCGAGCAAGGATTTGACGATATGGACGATCATATCATAACACATTATTTAGGTTTATCCCTTGATTGTGAAACAACAAAAAAATACGTTTCGCTATTTCAAACATGTGCCAAAATAGCAACCAATTGCATACGCCGCGAACAAATCCCGCCACAATCCCCATTAGCCTATCATTGTTTTGTCAGAATATGCAAATTAATGTTCGCCCTAGGGGCATCCATTCGCTTAAAACATCTAGGATATTCGCTACAAAAGATAGATTTATAGTCCCCAATAAGATATTTTGACCGTATTTATGCTAAAAAATAAGCATTTACCATTGTCAGAATAAAAATATTGTTGTAATTTTGCACCGCTTTTTGCGGTTATGTATATAAATCGCAAGAATACAGTATTAACAAATTAATTATTAACAAACGTATGATGAATCAGTACGAGACCGTTTTCATCCTTACTCCCGTTTTGTCTGACGTACAGGCAAAGGAAGCGGTCGAAAAGTTCAAGGGTATTCTCGCAGAACAAGGTGCAGAGATTATCAATGAAGAAGCTTGGGGCATGAAGAAGCTTGCTTACCCCATCCAGAAGAAGTCTACAGGTTTCTATCAGATGGTAGAATTCAAGGCTGAGCCTACAGTTGTAGACAAGTTGGAAGTTGCTTTCCGTCGTGACGAACGCGTAATGCGTTACCTCACAGTTAAGATGGAAAAGTATGCTGCAGAATACGCAGCTAAGCGTCGTAACAAAAATTCAAACTAAAGGAGGACTAAGCAATGGCACAATCAGAAATCAGATATTTGACTCCCCCCACAGTGGATGTTAAGAAGAAGAAGTATTGCCGTTTCAAGAAGAGCGGTATCAAGTATATCGACTACAAGGATCCCGAATTCCTCAAGAAGTTCTTGAACGAACAGGGCAAGATTCTTCCCCGTCGTATCACTGGTACTTCATTGAAGTTCCAGCGTCGTGTAGCTCAGGCAGTGAAGCGTGCTCGTCACTTGGCGTTGCTTCCTTTCGTAACAGATATGATGAAATAAAAAAGGAGGTATAAGATATGGAACTCATTTTGAAAGAAAACGTTATTGGTTTGGGTTACAAGGACGAAATCGTTACTGTTAAGGACGGTTACGGACGCAACTACCTTATCCCCACAGGCAAGGCTGTTATCGCTTCTACATCTGCTAAGAAAATGCTTGCTGAAGAATTGAAGCAGCGTGCTCACAAGATTGCACAAATCAAGAAGGATGCTGAAGAACTCGGCGCTAAGCTTGGTGCAATTGAAAACATCGTAATCGCAACTAAGGTTAGCGCAACAGGTGCAACTTATGGTAGCATTACAAACCACCACATTGCGGAAGAACTTGCAAAGCTTGGCTTCAACATCGACCGCAAGGTTATCGTCCTCAAGGACGTTAAGGAAGTAGGTAAATTCACTGCAACTGTAAAACTTCACAAGGATGTTAATGTTGAACTTCCTTTCGAAGTAGTTGCTGAAGAAGCATAATACTTTCTCTCTCTCAATTTAAAAAGGTTTTTTCTCAATACGGATGCCATACTTCGGGAGAAGTGTGGCATTTTTTTATTCTCGTGGTCATCAATTTTAAGATAACACTTTCGTACAACAAACAATATGCGCTATTTAATTGCTCTTTCTTACGATGGCACTAACTATCATGGTTGGCAAGTGCAGCCCCACTCTATTTCTGTTCAACAAAAGATAAATGAATCGCTATCACTTTTACTCAGAACCCCAATCGAAGTTACAGGTGCAGGCAGAACAGATACTGGAGTTTGTGCGGCAAAGATGTTTGCACACTTTGATGCTCCACAAATCGAAGATGTCAAGCAATTAACAAGTCGATTGAATCGAATCCTCCCTCCTGACATCGCCGTACAATATATAAAAAAAGTGTCAGAGGATTTTCATGCACGATTTAGCGCAACACACCGTACATATTATTATTACGTATACTCGCGTAAAAACCCTTTTTTACGCCATTTTGCAACGCAATTACACTACCTTCCAGATTACAAGTTGATGAATGAAGCCGCAAAACTTCTTCTTGAAGTTAGTGACTTTACCAGTTTCTCAAAACTTCATACAGACGTGAAAACCAACATCTGCAAAGTTTCACATGCCAAATGGGTGCAACTAGAAGGTGATCACTGGAGATTCGAAATTACTGCAGATCGTTTTTTGCGCAACATGGTACGTGCCGTTGTAGGAACACTTTTAGAGGTTGGACGCGGAAGAATGTCTATAGATGAGTTTGCGCAAGTAATAGCATGCAAAAACAGATGTGCTGCTGGAGATAGTGTTCCAGGAAAAGCCCTACAACTTGTTGATGTGGGATATGCAGGATGGGACATATAAAGAACTACAACAAACATCCCCATATAAAACGCTAAGAACTATACACATAAGATTATAAAATTAAAAGTGTCATCATAAAACGTGAGTTCATGATGACACTTTACTTTTATCGATAATTATAATATATAAACCTTATCGGATTTATTTGTTTTTAAGTAAATCTCTGATTTCTGTCAACAAAACTTCTTCCTTTGAAGGAGCAGGAGGTGCAGGAGGAGTCGTTGGTTTTGCTTCTTCTTCCTTCTTCTTAGAAAGTTTCATGATAAGACGTACCAACATGAATACGCAGAAAGCAATAATGATAAAGTCAAGTGTTGTCTGAAGGAAGTTACCGTAGTTTATAGTTACAGGAACTGCTTCAACACCTTCCTGAACGCTCATGGGGTTAATGGGAAGTTCCAACTTCAAATCCTTGAAGTCAACACCGCCGATAATCCACCCGATGGGTGGCATTATAAGATCATTAACAATTGATGTAACGATTTTGCCGAAAGCACCACCAATGATTACACCGACAGCCATGTCAATAGCATTACCCTTAACAGCAAATGCCTTGAATTCTTGTAAAAATGTAGATTTTGCCATAATTAGTAAAAATGTAGTTATTTTGAGTGCAAAAATAAAAATAAAATAGTAATTTTGCTACGTGAATAGGAGGAAATGTAAATATTCCACTCTTTATTCTCACCAATTTAGTCACTAAAGTTTTAACAACCTTTTTTAATAACTAATTAAAACAATGATCAAAGTAGGTATTAACGGTTTCGGTCGTATCGGCCGTTTCGTATTCCGCGCAGCTCAGACTCGCAACGACATTCAGATTGTAGGTATCAATGACCTCTGCCCCGTAGATTACTTGGCATACATGCTCAAGTATGACACTATGCACGGCCAGTTCGAAGGTACTATCGAAGCTGACGTAGAAAAGAGCCAGCTCATCGTTAACGGTAACGTTATCCGCGTAACTGCAGAACGTAACCCCGCTGATCTTAAGTGGAACGAAATCGAAGCTGAATATGTAGTTGAATCTACAGGTCTTTTCCTTTCTAAGGACAAGGCTCAGGCTCACATCGAAGCTGGTGCTAAGTATGTTGTAATGTCAGCTCCTTCAAAGGATGACACTCCCATGTTCGTATGCGGTGTAAACCTCGACAAGTACGTTAAGGGTACTCAGTTCGTTTCTAACGCTTCTTGTACTACAAACTGCTTGGCTCCTATCGCTAAGGTTCTTAACGACAAGTGGGGTATCAAGGACGGTTTGATGACTACTGTTCACTCTACAACTGCTACTCAGAAGACAGTTGACGGTCCTTCTCTCAAGGACTGGCGTGGTGGCCGCGCTGCTGCTGGCAACATCATCCCCTCTTCTACAGGTGCTGCTAAGGCTGTAGGTAAGGTTATCCCCGAACTCAACGGTAAGCTCACTGGTATGGCATTCCGCGTTCCCACTCTCGACGTTTCTGTAGTTGACCTCACAGTTAACCTCGCTAAGCCCGCTACATACGCTGAAATTTGCGCAGCTATGGAAGAAGCTTCTAAGGGTGAACTCGCTGGTGTTCTCGGTTACACTAACGAAGAAGTTGTTTCTGCTGACTTCCTCGGTGACACTCGCACTTCTATCTTCGATGCTAAGGCTGGTATCCAGCTCACTGACACATTCGTGAAGGTAGTTTCTTGGTATGACAATGAAATCGGTTACTCTAACAAGGTTCTCGATCTCATCGCTCACATGAAGAAGGTTAATGGTTAATATTTAACCTCAACGTATTAAGCGTGTCCAATTGGGCACGCTTTTCTTTTTTGCACTTGTAACCATTAATCTGTTTGATTCATTTCATTTGTAAATCATAATCATGTAATTGCAATATTATTAACATAATAAAAAATGAGGATGCATCTCGCAGACACATCCTCAAATATTATACTATCGGTGAGTACTCACCATGCATAGCGATTGTAAGATTTTACTTCAATCCACGATTTTTCAATACAGGTTCAATATTAGGCGTTGCTCCACGGAAGTTGAGATACATTACGTCTGCATCGTCAATGCAGCCGGGAGTGAGAACACATTCTCTGAACTTTGCCGCAACTTCTTGGTTGAAGATATTGCCTGTTTCCTTGAACGCTTGATAACCATCGGCATCGAGCACTTCTGACCAGAAGTAACTGTAGTAACCAGCAGTGTAACCGCCACCCATGGTGTGGTTAAAGTATGTTGTGCGATAGCGGGGAGCAATCTGCTTGGGCATTTGAATCTTCTCCATAATCTGCTTTTCGAATTCCATTACGTCAAGGTTTTCAGGAAGTTCGTTCAAAAGGTGGAATTCCATATCAAGCCAAGCTGCAGCCCAATATTCAGCAGTTGCGAAACCTTGACCGTACTTGCCGCTCTTTTCGAGCTTTTCAACAAGGCTTGTAGGCATCACTTCGCCTGTTTCATAGTGCTTTGCATAAAGGTTCAGCATTTCGGGTTCAAACACCCAGTGTTCCATAATCTGTGAAGGAAGTTCCACAAAATCGCGGGGCACACTTGCTACACCATAATAATGAACGTCTGCAAAGAGTGAATGAAGAGCGTGACCAAATTCATGGAACATTGTTGATGCTTCATCAGCTGTGAGCAATGAAGGTTGACCGGCAGCAGGCTTTGAGAAGTTGCAAACCACTGTTACGATAGGCGCCTTGCGCACGCCGTCAACATACGTTTGATTGCGGTAGCGACCGCACCATGCACCACCACGCTTGCTGGCACGAGGGAAGAAGTCGAGGTAAAGCACACCAAGATGCGTGCCATCCTGATCCTTACACTCAAAGGCTGTAGCTTCGGGGTGAGGAACGGGGATGCTGTCAATCTGTGTGAAGGTTACGCCGTAAAGTTTGTTGGCAAGCAAGAACATACCATCGCGCACGTTTTCAAGTTTGAGATACGGACGGAGTTCGTTTTCATCCATCGCATACTTCGCCTGCTTTGCCTTGTTAGCATAATAACTCCAGTCCCAACCCATGGGTTCAAAGTTCTTACCTTCTTTCTTGATTTCAACTTTGATGTCCTTGAGTTCTTCGTTAGCCTTCTTCACAACAGCGGGCCACACTTGTTCAAAGAGCGAAGTAACAGCGGCTTCATTTTTCGCCATGCGTGTTTCGAGGGCGAATGCAGCATAATTCTGATATCCCATCAAATGCGCTTTCTTAATACGTGCTTCAACGAGTTTGCGAACAACTTCCTTATTGTCATTTTCATTGTTGTTGTTACCACGGTTCGTGTAACCTTCATACATCTTCTGGCGAAGGTCGCGATTTTCAGCATACTGGAGGAAAGGCATTACACTGGGGTTGTGGAGCGTAAAGAGCCACTTACCTTCCTGACCTGCCGCAGTTGCTGCTTCAGCTGCATTGTCAATAAGACTCTGGGGAAGACCAGCGAGATCAGCTTCGTTGTCAATAAAGAGTTGGAAGGCATTCGTTTCAGCCAACATATTCTGACTGAAAGTCAACTGAAGGAGGGCGATTTCGCTGTTCAACTCGCGGAGTTGCGCTTGTCCGAGTGAGTCGAGGTTTGCACCGCTACGCACAAATCCCTTGTAGGTTTCGCTGAGCAATTTTTTCTGTTCCTTTGTGAGTGCCGCAGTATCTGTTGTTTCATACACCGCCTTTACGCGAGCAAAGAGTTCTGGGTTCAAGTTGATGTCGTCAGAATGCTTGGAGAGTTTTGGTGAAAGTTCACGACTCACAGCCTGCATTGCAGAATCAGTACAAGCACTGTTCTGAGCGAAGAATACGTAAGTCACTTTGTTGAGCAAAGCACCACATTGGTCGAGCGCTGCAATGGTGTTTTCAAAGGTTGCGGGTTCGGCATTGTTGATAATGGCGTCAACTTCAGCCTTCTGTTGCTCCATACCCAATTCAAAAGCGGGCATGTAATGCTCAGGCTTGATGTCATCGAAAGGAGGCACGCCAAAAGGTGTGTTAAACTCCGCCAGTAGTGGGTTTTCCACCGTCTCATTGTTTGCACAACCACACACAAGCGCTGTTGCACAAAACGCAAGAATTGATTTTTTCATCATAGTGTTTAAAATTGTATTTAAGTGTTTTCTCTGTCATTAACAGCATCATCTATGTCGTTAGGTTAGGCAAAATTACTAAAAAAATAGAAGATGTACTACCCACCCTACACAATAGTCATTAAAAAGGTAAAGAATCTACTGCCCACGCTGACAAGAAATAAATGAATTTCTACCTTTGCAATACCCTAACTTAACCCCAACCTCCATGTTCCTACGTCTGATTCTTCTACTGCTGTTTTGCAGCATTCATGCCCTCATGTATTCACAAGTTGCTTTCCGAGAAATCTATACAACTTGGGAAGACTTTCTTGAATATTATACGGATGAAGAAGGATTGACCAATGAAGAAATTGAGCATTTGTCTCTTCTCAAAGAACAACCTATTAATATTAATACCAGCAACAAGGAAACGCTACAGCAACTTCCCTTCCTCACAGAACAACAGATTGACTCCCTTCTCGTCTACCGCCAAAGAAAACGACAACTATTAACCCTAGGCGAACTGCAGTTTATCAGCGGTTGGGATGCACTAACAAGACGCTTCACATCACTTTTCACATATGCGGGCGATACCCTAAAATCTCCAATATCACTCTCCCAAAAACTTATCCGAGGACGGCACTTGATAGAATCACGTATGGACGTCCCCCTTTATCACCGCAAGGGAGATGTTCAGCAAAAGGGCGGTTATCTTGGCAACAATCTGAAAAACATCACGCGCTATCGCTTTCGGTATAAAGAAGATATAGAATTCGGACTCACGTTAGAGAAGGATGCTGGCGAACCTTTTGCGTCACAGGGAAACACAGTTTTCGACCATCAATCTTTTTACCTGTACTACACATCTCAAACGCATAAGCACAAATATATATTGGGCGATTACACCCTTCATTTTGGCGAGGGACTATTGCTTGGCAGAAGCAGTTTTGGTGGTCAGATAGGATTATTAAATGCCCCATCACGAACAATGTCGCGGTTCTCCCCTCACAGTGGTAGTGATGAATCACGTTACTATCGCGGTTTGCTATATTCCTATGTCCAACCGAAATTCCGCATTACGTCCTTCGCGTCATATCGTTTCTTAGATGCTAATGTTGAAAATGGCAAAGCCGTAACATGCTACACCGACGGCATGCATCGCACCCAGGATGAACGCAACCACAAGAATGCACTTCACAACGCAACACTGGGAGTTTGGACTGAAATTCAGCATTGGGGAGTTCAGTGGGGAATAGCAAGTTACCTCAGTTTATACGACAAAGAAATTGTTCCCCAACCCAGAATTTACAACCGCTATGCCTTCCGTGGAACAACTGCTTACGGAGCAGCATTCTCCTATCAAACCTATCTCGGAAATCGCCTAAATCTCAGTGGTGAACTTGCTGCCGATCAGCGTGCGCATCTCGCATTGAGTCAGCGGATCTATTTTAAAGCAACAAATGATCTACACCTCTCGGCGCAACTGCGATGGTTTTCAAAACGATACACTGCGCCCTTTGCACAAACCATGAACGCAGCATCACGTGTGGCTAACGAGCAGGGATTCCTAATAGGAGCAAAATGGAGCGGCATGAAAGGAGTAAAGCTGGAGACATACGTAGACATACACCGCTTTCCTTTTGCTACGTATCGATCGGACAAGTCCTCACACGGATTGAAATTTTATACACAACTCTCCAAGGAATTCTCCAAAGGTCACATGACCCGCTTGCGCTATACCTACAGTTTGTGGCAACAAAATGTTCCAGGTCATAAGTCACTTCTATCCTATCATGGTAAGCACCGCCTGCGCTTGCAGCATACGATAACCGCCCACAATTTCAGCACCACAGGATTGCTTGAAGGGTGCATGACGCATTCACAGATTGCCGACAACAAGTTTGGATTTACAGCATCTCTTAGAGGAACTTATCATTTCAACTCCGCGCTAGCAGCCGCTCTCTATGGTGCAATTTTTACAACCGATGATTACTCCACATCCGTATATGCCTACGAACCCCTGCTGCCAAATATGAGTTCGTTTGGAGCGCTCTATTTCAAAGGATTCAGAATCGCTGCTCAAACAAAATGGACCTTGCAAAAACGATTTACTGTAGGATTACGTTACAGCATGACGCACTATTTTGACAGAAACACAATTGGATCAGCGCTCCAAGAAATCAAGAGTTCAACCAAAGCGGATGTCAATATTTACGCCCAAATCAGTCTATGACCAAACAAATTGCCCCAGTTCTGAGACCACGCCCCTGTGAAGGGGAGCAAAACCAAGTCAAATTTATCCTCTACGGTCGCAAAGGATAAGAAATAGGCTCGTTTTTTATCTTCTACGGTTGTAGCGGACAATAAATTGCAGCGTTTTTTATCCTTCACGGTTGTAGCGGACAATAAATTGCAGTGTTTTTTATCCTCCACGGTTGTAGCGGACAATAAATTGCAGCATTTTTTATCCTCTACGGTTGTAGCGGACAATAAATGGACTATTTTTGTAATCCTTCACAAACGTGTCGTAACATAATTACAATATTTTCAGTTCGCGTTAGGAGGATTTCCTCCACCAAGAAAAGAAAGCAGTCCAGCAGCATCTCAGTTGTATGAACTGCTTCATAATTTACATCCCCCACCATCCAGTTGGTGTCAAAATCATCCGTAATACATCACTGATGAAGCGCATTGCCCATCATGCAAAGAAGACCGACCTCACACCTTTATTTCGAACCGTTTTCATCGTCAAACGATATCTTCTAGGTTGTTTTATCTCTCTGAGAACCACATTTTAACATTAATTATGTTAAATGAATTTACATTTCTAAAAGTGTGCTGAAAAATATTTGTAATTTTACACCGTAAAAATGGGTTAAAATCCAGATATGTTTAACATCGTTGCAAGCATATTATATTTACACGACAATTAACCACTATTTTAATAATCAAACTTTATGAAGAAAACCAAACTTTTAGCATCATGCTTTATGGCCGCTTGTGTGGCAACAACGGCATTTGCAGAGCAAACGGTTACGCTTACTACCAGCAAGGCTGTAGGCGAAACGATGCGCCTCATGGTGAACCCTAAGGGTACCATTAGCGTCAATTGGGGCGATGGCACCTTTGTTGATTACGAAGGAACCACCGAAGCTTTCCGTTATCTTGAAGGAGAAGTAAAAGGCACCACCATTGTTATCAAAGGTAACGAACAGATGTGGGACTTGCTCGGATGTGCAGGACAAAAGATTACGGCAATTGACGTAACCCAGGCACCCGAACTGCGTTCACTCTACTTGCAAGACAATGAAATCAAGAGCATGGCACTCTCTAAGGCTGGCGACTTGACCGACCTTAATGCTTCAAACAATCTCTTGACAGGTACAGGCGTGAAACCCGCAACTCACCCCTTGATGGAGAACATCGACTTCTCCAACAATGGGATTAAAAACAACGGTTCGGGCACAACGTTCAACTACGGCACCAACAAAATTCAACGCATCAACATTGCGGGCAATAAGTTTGTAACCGTAACTATCACGAACGCAGCACAATTAGATGCACTTTATTGTGGCGATAATGCCATCAAGACATTGACCTTCACAACGACACCCAACTTGACAACAGTGTGCTGTGAGAACAATGTTATCAACAAATTCACCGCACTCGATTCGCTGAAAACGTTGCGCACTTTCGTTGCCAACAACAACAAACTGACCACAGTTAACTTCAGCAATTGTGCAGAATTAAACACGCTCAATCTTGCGGCAAACAACCTCACCAGCGTAACGCTTCCGAACAAGAAACTGAACGTTTACGATTGTAGCGACAACAACCTGACTTTCGGTTCGCTTCCTAAAACAGCTCACAAACCCGCCTACATCAACTACCTCCCTCAGGCAACAATCATTGTCACAGGCAGCATGAAGAAGAGCGCAACAGGTGCCGCATACATGGATGTGTGTCCCAGTTATAGCGATCGCAACAAGGCGGAATATGTTCTTGACATCTCTGATTATAAGGAAGGTCCCGGACATGCTTCTTCAGGCGTAGTAGTCACAGCAATCGCTATTGAAGACGATGGCACAGAGCGCGAACTCACAAAGGCTACGGCAAGCAATCCCAAGAATGAGTATAGTTACTCTAGCGGTAAACTCGTATTCTTCCAACCCCAAAAGCGAGTTTACATCAAGTTGACCAATACCACTTACAAGGATCTTATCCTTACAAGCGACGTGTTCTGTGTTGGCGAAGATATTGCAACAGGCATCAACGATGTTCAAACAACAAATGCCCTCGAAGTCATTGCACAAAAGGGTTACGTGACGCTCAATGCTAACGTTCGCACATTGGTAACCATCTTCGACCTTAGCGGTAAGAAGGTTTGGGGAGGAACAGTTGTCGGCACAACTACCATTAACCTTCCTTCTGGAGTTTACATTATTAACGGTCAGAAATTTAGCATCTAATAAGTTATGAAGAAAACAATACTTACTGCGGCACTTGCTCTGTTTACAATGAGCATGCCCGTTGCAACATACGCTCAAGAGGCAACAACAACGCCAACGATTGCTGCGCCTCACAAGCAAACAATTAACTATCGTGAGCGCACACTCTGTTATAACATTCCTGCCAACGTTGAGTTTACGGTAACAACAGCAACTCCATGGCTCACTATTCGTCGCGAAGATAACGGAACAATTTATCTTCATGCCACTCAAAACCTCGATAACGAAAGTCGTGTGGGCGAAGTCATCTTCAAAAATGAGGCATACGACATTACAGAGAAAATGACCATTATCCAAACACGCGATGAATCTGTTGAGACCATTCCTACAGACGGCACAGTTCGTCCTACGTCTGTCACAACAAATACCGCACAAAATGGAGAGGGAGCCAACCTCACCATCGACAATAATGTCAATACTATTTGGCACTCTACTTGGAGTCCATCAAAGTTTGTTATCTCTGCTGACAATCCTGCGGAACTCGTTTACACATTCCCCAACACTACCGAACAGATTGACTACATTGAATACGTTCCCCGTCAAGATGTTGAAAACGGTGCGTTTGGTGAAGTTGATGTTTACACCAAGACTCAGGAGGAAGCAGATTACCAACTTTATGCTTCCTACGACTGGAAGAAGACCATGAGCATCAAGCGAGTAAATTTCAAGGAAGGTTTGAAAAATCCTCGCAACATCAAGTTCGTCATCAAGAGTGGTCACGGCGATTTTGCTACCTGTGCTGAAATGCGCTTCTGCGTGAAGAATACTGAATTACAGAATGATTTTTCAGTCTTTGCTGATGACGTATATTCTACGCTGAAGGAAGGCACTACTCAGGCTGACATTGATAAGATTTCAAACACCTTTGTTCGCACACTTGCACAGCGCGTGTTTGAGGGAGAATACAACACAGAATATCGTGTTGCTGAATATGAACCCAAATTACACTACGACCGTTTGAGCGAAATGTTCTGCACTCCTGGTAAGCGTTATAGCCAATACGAAGGTATTACGGGTATCAACATCACTAAGGGAAAACACGCAGTCATTGTTAGCGGTATTCCTGAAGGACAGACAGTAGACCTCAAGGTTATGGCATGGTGGGTTGGTAAAGAAGGTGGCAATTTTGATGGTGGTAACCCCTACCCCACAAACTACGCACTTCAGAATGGTATCAACATCATTAACTACACCTACGAATACGACGGTCTTGCTTATATCGGTTATTACACCTTTGACGATCCTAAGTCACTCCCCAATATCAAGGTACACTTCGTAAACGGTCAGGTTAACGGTTATCTCAGTCCTGACAAGACTAACGAAGAAATGCATGAAATCTGTGCTAATGCCCGCAACTATTGTATGGACATCAGCGGTACAAAGGTGCAGCAGGTATGGACATCAGCAGGTCTTCGCGACTATTGTAAGGCTCTCGATGGTTCGCTAGGTTATCGCCAATTTATTGCTGTTATCGACTCGCTCATTCAGTGGGAACATGACGAAATTGGTTTCACTAAGTACGGACGCGAACCCGAAAACCGCACGATGGCTTATGTGAACTTTACTTACTACATGTTCCAAGGAGGACTTGGTGTGTCATTCCACCGCGATCAGGAACAACGCGTGTTGAACTGCAAAACTATCATGACACGTGACGATGATGCTATCTGGGGACTTTCTCACGAATGGGGACACCAACACCAAATGCATCCCTATCTCTGTTGGAGTGGTCTTGGAGAAGTTTCTAACAACATATTCTCCTACTACAACATCATGCACATGGGTTACAACTCATCGGATAAGATTAACGACTGGCCTCGTGCACGTCGCCTCTTCTACGATGATGCTGAAACAAAGGATGGCAAGAAGGTAAGTAGTTCGCGTGGATTTGCATATAACAATGCAAAGAATAATGCTTCTCTTTTCAGCTATAGTCCCAAGATGCGCGAACTCTGTTTGGCAATGAAGGATTCGGTTGTTACTGCTTACGCTTCTAATCCTCTCCGCGCCGTAGCACTTCACGATGCAACCCCCTACCAGACAAGTGTTGGTTATGTGCTCAACTCATTCATCATGTTGGGCAACTATGCCAAGATTCACTTGCAGAAACCTGGTGCTGCAGAAGGCAAGAAGTATCTTGATTTCTATCCCGACCTTTTTGAATCACTACGCCGCATGGGTTCCGAAAATGGTTCTGATATCGAAAAGCAAGACGGATGGGACAAGTACGAACTCATCTTCCACGCACAATATGCTACACATGACGATGGTTACAAACTCCTCAAGGAAAAGTTCCCCACTTCATGCTGGATTACTGATAAATATGTAGATGGTCAATATCGTGGAGATGGTGAAAACATTGTGCCCGCAATGCTCAACTTCATCCGTAAGGCATCTCGCCTCTATGGTTACAACCTCTTCCCCTACTTCGAACGCCACGGTTATCTCCGCAACGTTGCGCTCCACGTAAACGATTATTCTTGGGGATACTACGTAATGACAATGGAAATGTACAACGAGTTTAAGGCAGACATGGACGCACTCGTTGCTGACGGAACGCTTAAGGAAATGCCCGAAGGCATGGTTTACGATATGATGTATTGTGAAGACCTTAACGACAAAGCAACAGGTAACACACGCTACCCAACTCCCAATGTTCCCAACTAATATTCAATCATAATTATGATAGAGGGTGTGGCAAAAACGCAAGTTTTGCCGCACCCTCTATCTTGTAATAATACACCGTATAAGTAAATCTTTCTAAGCATCCAACATTCGTACACAATTCGTACACAATTCGTACACAATTCGAACCGTGTTTGTAAGCGCACTACATGCCGACTGCTTTTATAGATTTCCCTCAACAAGTAAATTTCGCCAATGTACAACAAAACTCCCCACGTGTTTCAAAAAAACATCGTGAGGAGCTAGATTTATAGTCACTAAGAATGGAATGCACTTTCGTTTAAATCAAAGGAATGTTCAGCAATTCGCATTCCTTCCGCATATCGTCGGGCCAAATGCTGGCTTGAATTTCTCCGATGTGCGCTTTGCGGAGGTAAAGCATACAAAGACGAGACTGTCCGATACCGCCACCGATACACAGAGGAAGACTTCCTTCAACAAGTCGGCGGTGGAAGTAGAGTTCCAAGCGTTCTTCCTTTCCGCTTTCCTGAAGTTGGCGCAGCAATGCTTCCTTGTCCACACGTATACCCATTGACGAGAGTTCAACGGCTCTGTCTAATACGTCATTCCAAACTAAAAGGTCACCATTCAATCCGGGCAAGTCGCTATCCGCAGCCAGCGTTGAATAATCATCGTAGTCAGGAGCACGCATATCGTGAGGTTCGCCATTTGAGAGTTTACATCCAATGCCAATGATGAATACAGCACCATACTCACGCGTAATGAAGTCCTCACGCTCTTTTGCTGATTTGTCAGGATAGCGTTGTAAGAGTTCTTCTGCATGAATGAATTGAACATCTTCAGGTAATGAAGGTGTTAATTGCGGAAAACGCTCACATACAAGAAACTCCGTACGCTTCAAAGCGGCATAAATACACTTTACCGTACGCTTCAAGAAACTAACAGTGCGCTGTTCAGGAAGTATTACGCGTTCCCAGTCCCATTGGTCTACATACAATGAATGTAAATTTCCCAACTCTTCGTCGGCACGAATAGCATTCATATCTGTATAAATACCATAACCCGGTTGCACGTCATAGTCAGCAAGCGTCAAGCGTTTCCACTTTGCAAGCGAGTGAACAACTTCTGCTTTGGCATCTTGTAAATCTTTAATCGGAAACGTCACAGGACGCTCCTTCCCGCTAAGGTCGTCATTGATACCCAACCCTCGTAATACGAAAAGCGGACCTGTAACACGACGCAAACAGAGACCAGTGGCAAGGTTATCTTGAAAGAAATCCTTGATAACCTTAATTCCCTGCTCTGTTTCATATTTATTGAGTACAGGAGTGTATGATGGTGGTTTGATTAAGTAACTCATGTTTAGTTTCATTTTGTTATTGCAAGCGCAAAGATACTAAAATATTGTAGGCAACAAACCCTCTATTACATTCTTTTTGTTAGCGCAAGCATTTATCTAGCATCTTTTGTCGTTTCTGTCTAAACTTAGCGTTACGGTTGCACCTTTACATGCTGCACCCATCGGGGGATTCACCTTTGTCAAACTTATTTTGACGGTATTCACAGTGGTGAATTCTCGCAATAAACCACGACCAATGCGCATCACCACATGCTCAAGCAGTTTTGACGATTGCTTCATCTCCGCTTTTATGGTTTCATACACTTGAGCGTAATTAACAGTGCCACTTAAATCGTCATCATCGTAGGCCAATGATGAAACTTCAACGTCCAACTCAACGTCAATGAGATATGCACCTCCCACCTGGCGCTCTTGTTCAAGCACACCGTGGAAGGCATAAAATTCAAGATTTGAAAGTGCAATCAACATGTTTCGAAAAAAAATCTGAAGAAAGGAGAAATACCATGCACAAATGATATTGCGCTAGCATTTCTCCTTTTTTTCAAGTATTCGTGATACTATCCGCATCGGCTGCTGCCACAACTTTTGCAAATCAAGCAACCTTCTTGATATACGAGCGTTTCGCAACCACAATTCGGACACTTTTGACCTGTGGCTTCAGTGCCATCAGTAATATACTTCTTAAGCGCACGTGTCACACCATTCTTCCAGGTATTGATAGTCTCAGAGTCGAGGTGTAGACCATCTACAAGCTGCACAACCTTGTCGATAGGCATACCGTAGCGGAGAACACCAGAGATAAGCTTAGCGTAGTTCCAGAACTCCTCATCAAAGAGGCGTGAGATACCACCGATAGTATTCACATAACCGTAGCGATCCTGATACTGGAAGTCGTAACGCTTAGTGCCGTTAGCCTCGGTAACCTTGAGGA
>CALCHM010000143.1 GCA_937901345.1 uncultured Prevotella sp.
CTGCAAGAGCATTTTCGGGAGACCGATTTCTCTCTTGCAACCTGCAAGAGCATTTCCGGAAGAGCGATTTCCCTCTTGCAACCTGCAAGAGCATTTTCGGGAGACCGATTTCTCTCTTGCAACCTGCAAGAGCATTTCCGGAAGAGCGATTTCCCTCTTGCAACCTGCAAGAGCATTTTCGGGAGACCGATTTCTCTCTTGCAACCTGCAAGAGCATTTTCGGAAGACCGATTTGCCCCTTGCAACCTGCAAGAGCATTTCCGGAAGACCGATTTCCCTCTTGCAACCTGCAAGAGCACTTTCCGAAACAAAAATCAAAGAACGGATACGTGCGACATATATAACAAAGACGAGGACACCTCCCGGCGTCCTCGTCTTTATTGTGTTTTAATAGTAAATTAATTGTACCGCTGGTCCCGCGTTTCGGGACTAAGAATTAAAGTTAGTAATGATGCCTATTGTATTAATTGTTTTGAGAAGAGTTTCTTGTTATTATTATGTCGCGATGCGATTATTCTTGTGCATCTTCATCTTGGGTTAATCGCATGAGCACATTGTCCGTCATGCTTCCTGTTAGGTCGATGAGCGAGAAGTTTCCGATGCGTTGCAGAATCAATACAATCTCAACGATATATTCACCGCGACGTCGCTGGTAGAGGGCGCTATGTGCATCTTTTCCTACTCGCAAATACCCTAAGGGGTGATATTGCGCCAATACTTCGGCCTTCTCGAACAGCAAGATTGCTTGTTCTTCGGTAGTTTGACTACTCACGACGCGCACACTCTTGATTTGTTCAAGCAACGGGAGCAATGAGTCACACTCCATGGAGTCAGTAGGAATCTTCAATATGCGCTCCATCATGCTGGGACCTACCGTCATGCATTCTAAGTTGGCTTCATCTCGATTCATTTCCATGAAACTGGAAGCGAAATCTTCTTCATGTTGCGCAAGGTTGGGCAAAACAAAGATGAAGGAAAGAAGGATGGATAGAAAAGGTTTCATTTCATTGAAGTGACTTTAAGGGTGTCAACATTGACAATGGTGTTGAGTTGCTCTTGGAGCAATCGCAACGCTTCTACACTTTCGTCAAGGGCAACCTCGGGATTGTCAAACGAATCGTGATAACTCGCGGGGTCGTAATCCCACACCACCTTGGGTTGTGCACTATAGTATATATAATGAGTCCCCATTCCTACAAAAAAGAACAGCATTAGACTTGCGGCAACAGCAAACACGCGAGTCATCACGCGTCGCATGTACCATCTGTTTTGTGGTTGGAGGCGCTTCATGAGGCGCGCATCGAAATCGGCACTCAATTGTTCTTGACGTTCAGCAGCAAGCGTGGCGAAGATGGGTTGATATGGCGCTAAATGCTCGGGCAATTCGCGCTGGTTGAAAAAGGCCTTTAGGATCTGTTCTTCCTCGACGCTCGTTTCTGCCATCCAATAGCGCTCCAGCAATTGTTCGATGTATTTATAGTCCATAATTTTCTATTTTTAGGTAAGCTGTTTTAATGAATAACCGTGCTCGGTGCAGGAGCACTTTGACATTTGCCTCTGTTGTTTGAAGCACGAGCGCCACTTCTTCGGTGGACTTTCCTTCAACATCACGAAGGTGCAACACGCTTCGTTGCTTTTCGGGGAGTTGTGCCATGAGTTGTTTGACCACGTTCATGCGCTCATCCCGCTCCAGTTGCTCATGTGGTGAGCGCTGCACATCGGGCGTTTGCAGATGCGAGTCGTCTAACGACGCATTCCTACGCTCATGAAGATCCATACGGTCGATGGCAAGATTGCGACACATCGTCGTGACAAATGCTTCTAGCGACTTTAGTTGGTCCCACTCTGCTCTACGTTCCCAGGCTTTCACCAATACATCTTCAACAATATCTTCGGCTTCCTCACGATTTTGCGTGATACGCAACGCTAACCGAAACAACTTTTGCTTCAGCGCCAGCAATTCTGCGAGGATGTCGGATTCTTTTGTCATACCTAATTAGAAGACGGACGAAACTTGAAAAGGTTACACCCGTTGTGAAAATATTTTTGCTCCGCTCCTACTCTGCTCCCTTACCTATCGCCTTTGCCCAGGCTGTTTCGGTGTAGGTTTGGTTGTGATTGCCAAAAAGACAAGCGGAGGCGTTAGTGGCATATTCCTTCTTGGGAATGAACATGGAAACGCCACAACAATCTGGGGTGATGTTATGGTAAGCAGACATCGAAGGGCCCACCCAATACTTTTGTGTCCCAGCATAGAAGGGGATGGCACGTGAGAGTGCCGCATCAACACGCTCAAAATCTGCTTCCGTCAGCAGGCGTTGCAAGACTGAACGCATATCGTAATAATGCGGGCGGTAGAAATAATTGTAGGTATAAGTCTGATAGGCATGCGCATCCTTCACATCGGGATAAGCGGTAAAATCTACGTCCTTCAGCGCCTCACGAATCACCTTTGCCAACTCGGGAAGTTCGCTCGTCTTCAACACGGAGAGCACAATACCGAAGTCGTCATAATACTTCTGAAGTTCGGGCGAAATCACATCCTCGTAATAGGTTTTGGCAATATCACAGGGATCCTTCGCAAAAAGTCCGCGTTCCAACATGTGGGTGTAATACGCTCCTGCACTGGCAATCGAGATGGGCGAAGCGATGATATAGTCCGTAACGTTACGCAATTCATACCCCACTTCTATGCATTGCATCAAACAAGCGTCAAAGAAGATATACTGAAAATGCACACCGCTCTCAGCAATGGCTTGTGCCATATCGTCAATATTCATTTGCGCTCCGAGGTTATCGCCTCCCGCAATTTTATCGTTGTTCATAGTGCCGCCCTGACCGACATCGATACCGAACGACGTGGGAGCAACCATACTATAATTCGTATTGCTTGAAGGCACCCAACCATCGGCATGCGACCACATCACCAATCCATATTCATCGGAGGGGAAGCGCTCCTTAACGCGCAATAACACGTCTTTCAACGTTGCTGGGTCTGACGAATTGGCATCGTAACCCCACTGAAAAACAATCTCGGGGGCAGCATCCGCACGGAAGCGGTACAAACGAGGATGGTAAGCATCATCTACAAATACCAACATGCGATCATCGGCAGCAATGAAGTGGTTGCCCGCCATGATTTCCAGAGAATCTTCCGTCCAGAAACTGGAAAAGAATTTCGAGGAAAAACCTAAACTATTCTGCGCAGCACAATAAAGCAACACCGTGCGGTTCGCCTTTTCTTCATGACCTGCATTGGGAGCGTGAGTGTCGTCGTTACACGCTACGAGACCTACTATCAGCAACAGACTGAGAACTATCTTCCGAAACATTTTGAATGATAAATAAAGATGAATAAACGATACGAAATGAGAGGGTGGACAACGGGAAACCGCCTACGGCAACCAGCAGGATTCTCCCCTACTCCGCCCACAAATTGCACACAAAATTACGTCTTTCCTCTCTTAATTCGCAAGAAACTTGCTCACAAATCTTGGAGAACTGCAATATTCTTTGTTATTTTGCCGCAGTTGGAACGATTAATTCTAGAATCCCGATATTATGAAGAAACTATTCTTACTTCCGCTCGGACTTGCCCTTATCTCGCTCGTTGCATGTGGCGGTCAGGAACAAACATCGCAACAGGAAGAAACAAAGACCGCATCCAAGAAGGTGGCCGTCCCCATCGACACTATAGCAGACAAAGATGTCTCTCGTGAATATGTTGACACCCTGAACGGAAACGTTTATCACATCACCATTGAGCGCTGTCACGATGAGGATTTACCCATCGTTGAAGATGCGCTAGGAACACGGTTTTATGACAATGTCGCCACCGTTGTGGTGAAGGAGGGCAATAAGGAGGTCTTCCGTCGTACCTTCCACAAAAAACAGTTCCTCGAATTCCTGAGCGAAGATGACCTTGAACACGGCACCCTTGCCGGAATCGGTTATTTCGAAGAGTTCTCAACGGACGAAAAACTCGTATTCACCTCTCAAGTCTGCGTGCCTGGTATGGACGGAGGAACATACCTCAAACTGGAACTCTCCACAAAGGACTGGAAACTTAAAATCACACGCGACGAAACGACGGACATTGACGTGCAACCCTTGGAAGAAGAAGGGGTATAACCACTAACAAACGAAACAAAGGAGAAATTACCTTGCAACACGAAGCAGGTAATTTCTCCTTTTTTTAATGCAACAATATAGCGGTTGCCCCATTACCACAGATAACGCAAGCAACCGCTATATGTTATATTCGTTTATTTCAACATTGAAATACCGATGAGCATAAGGTAACCCAGCGCCATACCTACGATACCTACAATGACACCTACGCGTACCATGTGTTTCTGTTCGATAAGACCAGTTGAGTGCGCGAGGGCATTAGGAGGTGTAGAGATGGGCAAACACATTGCGAACGAAGCCGCCATTGCAACACCTAAGAGAAGTGTACGAGAACCTCCGATAGTTTCAAGCGCAGGAGAACCTTCTGCGACAACGGAAAGGATAGGTATCAAGAGTGCCGCAGTAGCCGTGTTGCTGATGAAGTTGGACAAGCCCCAGCAAATCAAACCTGCCACAACGAGCAATGCGATGGGGTTGAGAGCACCGAAGGGTATGTTTTCAATCAACACCTTTGCCAAACCTGTGTTTTGAAGCGCCAAACCGAGGGCGAAACCGCCGGCAACCATCCAAAGCACGGACCAGTTGATTTCTTCTAAGTCGCGACGCTTGATAATGCCTGTTACGCAGAACACGCAGATGGGCAACATGGCAACAGCGTTGGCACCAATACCAATCACGTCCTTACCCAAACACCAAAGGAGAATTGTTGTGAGGAACGTTACGTTTACCACAGTTGAGTGCCAACCACCCTGTGATTCGCCTTCAATCTTGAGTTCAATTTCCTTCTGCTGGAAGGGGAACAAACTGCGGAGCAACACCCATGAGAGCAAAAGGATAACAATCACAAAGGGGAACATAAACAACATCCACTCTCCGAAGGGAATGTCAAGAATCTTGTTTGCAATCGCATTGGGAGGTGTACCGATGGGAGTACCCATACCGCCGATGTTTGCACCGATAGGAATAGCAAGGAGGAGGGCTGTGCGACCCTTTGCGTCGGGAATCGCCTTCAATACGGGCGCCAAGAAGGCAATCATCATTGCCGCAGTAGCCGTGTTACTTACGAACATGGAGAAGAAACCTGTGATGAGGATGAAGCCGAGGAGCACATTGTTGCTCTTCTTACCGAAGGGTTTCAAAAGGATGCGCGCAAGCGTTACGTCCAGGCCTGTCTTCGTAGCTGCAATAGCCAACATAAATCCACCGAGGAAGAGGATGATGATGGGATCGGCAAAGGTGGCCATCACGTCCTTTGAACTCAAAAGTGTACCGAGCTTTTCGGGATCAACGCCCTTCGTAAACGTAAAGAAGGCATCGTTTGACATGGTGAAAATACACGTTGCGATAATCGCCACTGACGTACACCATGAAGGAATTACCTCAAGCAACCACATGAGTGTGGCAAACGCAAAGAGCGCAATCGTGCGCTGTTGCACAATGGTGAGTTCGGGAATACCGAACATCTCAATGGGTAAGTTCCAAAGCGTTAATGTCACCGCAAGCGTGAAGGCCAACGCAACAAAATGCTTGGGAAGTTTTTCAAGACGGCGAATCTGCTTGTTCTGGTGCAAGGATTCAACCAGGTCAAAACCTTTAAAAATTTTAAACATAGTTTTTGTGGATTTTTAGAATTTATTGATTTTCAAAATTTTCAACTGTAACGGGCGCAAAATTAAGCATAAAAAAATGTAATTCCAACTTTACAGAAGCAAAAAAATCAAGAACAAAGTCGGCAAAGGGAACTTCATAATGCGATATTATCGTCATTGAACTGAAATTAACTGTAACCATCAACTCTGCAATTTCTCTTTCTTGAAATCCTGCTCCGCAGTGAGACATACACTAATTTCCCTACGGAAAAACTATGTTGTCTTGAGACATGGACGAATTTCCCCACGGAAATTCTATGTTGTCTTGAGACATGGGCGAATTTCCGTGGGGAAATTCGCCCATGTCTCACTGCAGAAAGGTATTTCAAAGCAGAATAATAGGTTTCACTTTATCGCCAAAAGGAGTAATTGACATTACAATCCCCCTTTGCTCAACTGTTAGGGTTCGTCTTCAGGGGGATTATTTGTCTTCTCAACTCCATGGATCCGCTTTCAACGTATGCCGCTGTTAGTGAGCGGAAGCACCTTTAACCTCAAGATTCCACTCAGGACTCGTGTTGGGAAGGGAATATGAAATAGTTATGGCAATAATATAGGATTTGACCCAAGAACTTTAACAGACCCCCTCCGCAACTAAAGTTGCTCGTCCCCCTAACTTTGGGGGACATTTTGAGTTAGTCTCCTCGTTCTAGTTTCCAATTGAAAATAACAAGCGATGGAATGTATCCCAAAATCCTCCCCGAAGTTAGGGGAGGTGCCCAAAGGGCGGAGGGGTCTGTAGTATTTGGTCAACTCCTATATTGTTACCTTTTGTTCTAGTCCTCATCCTTCTGGAGGTGCAGTTATATTACTATCAAAATCAACAGGGGATGCGCCACGTGTAGGCACATCCCCTGTTCCGTAATTATTGCATCTGCGAGATGGTCTCGCTATCGCCTCGCAATTGAAACGGGATTGAAACGCTCAAGATGGGACTATTGCGGATAAAATTCGCTCATATTGTTCTGATAGAGGTTTCCGTAGTACTCATGGTTGTAGAGCATCACGTGCGAACCGCTTGTTTTGTCGAAGGCATGGAGGTAGAGATTGTAGAGAATCGTCTGCGGATTGCGCTCCAACTGCGACAGGATGGACGATGTAAAGGTGTTGGAGAGATACACCTGAAGTTCATTGTCGAAGACTGCGGCCTTGGAGGTTTCGTAGGGATTGGCGGCGGTCATCAGCAACAAACCTGGGATGCCCGTACAACCCTGTGCCACCCCACCCGAATAACAGGTCTCAATGATGGCAAACATCTTGCGGAACTGCATTTCGGAGAACATCGAACGAGCAAAGTCGGCACTCACGTCCTCCGTGTCTTTCCATTCCCAGCCTTGCTGCGTGCCGTGTCCGCTCCAAAAGAAGAGCACATTGTCGTTCGCACTGCTGCGCAAGGTTACAGGATACGTCTCAGATGGTTCGCCCGTCAGAATCTGCTTCAGGTCAACAAGCGTAAGGTCGCCCAAGCGGTAGTCAATCTGCACACCTTCATACAGGTTTTTGCCCGACACTTCTCTGCGCACCACGCCCTGCAAGGGGTTGCGTTCGTTATGGGCAATATCGTCTGCAAGAATCAGGATGATGTGGTCGTCGTCATACCCTTTCGCTTTCAGATGCTGGTACATGCCCAACACATCTGCCTGATGGCGATAATTTTTCCACCCTTCGGAGGCTGCCACGAGCACGGCATAGTTGTCCTTCAGCTCAGGATAATCAATCTGCTTGCCATTTCCGTCAACATTTTGTATATGCTGTTTCTTCCATTCCCATGCAGCTACAGGCGAAGAGGAGTGGCGGTTGCCGTTACGGCTATAGTAATCTATGACAACCATCTTTCCTTTGTACGTTATCCAGTGGGCATAGGATGTTGAGCGGATGGTGGTATGGTATTCCGATTCAAAATCCAGCGTACCCGTTGCACCGCTCAACGCCGGTGTTCCGCCTGCTATGATTTCTTGATAACAATTGGAAATCATGCCCGCAGTCCATCCACCTTGAGAAGTGGCAGTTCCGTTCAGCAAAGCCGCTATGGCCTTGTTCAAA
>CALCHM010000144.1 GCA_937901345.1 uncultured Prevotella sp.
GGAGACGCCTTCAGCGTCTATAGCACGCTTGGGTCAACTGCTATATCATTTCCTTTATTTAAGTGTTTCCGCCAACTTCTCTGCCAACTCATGTGCACGAAGTCCAGCAGCAACAACCTTGCCGTCGGGACCGTAAAGGATGGTTGCGGGAATGGCGTTGATACCGTAAACTGCGGCGCCCTCACACTGCCAACCCTTGAGGTCTGAGATGTGATGCCAGGGGAGTTCCATCTTGTTGATTGCACCCGTCCATGCCTTCTTATTATTGTCGAGCGATACACCCACGATGTCAAAACCCTTGTCCTTATACTGTTCGTAGATTTTCTTCACCTCGGGCATTTCCTGACGGCAGGGACCACACCAACTTGCCCAGAAATCAACAAGCACGTACTTGCCCTTACCGACGAACTCCGTCAAGTGGCGCTCCACACCAGTGGTGTCTGCCATGGCGAAATCCACAACTTCGGCACCCACCTTTTGATTCTTCCAACCTTTGATAGCCTTGTTCAAACGGTTGAGCAACGACACTTGAAGGAAGGCGGGGTTCTTCTCAGAAAGGTCAATGAGCACGTCGTTTTCAAGATACGTACCATAAAACCCAAGGTAGAGTGCGGGGAATTTCATCTGCATATTTTCAGCACACATCTGCTTCAAACCACCCACCACTTGTGACATGGCTTCATCATATTTTGCAGAAAGTTCACGCATCGCTTCTTCCGTTGCCGTGCCTTCACGGCGCATGTTTTGCGCTTGTTGCTGAATTGCCTGCAAACTATTCATAGGCGTTTGCAATTTCGTAGTCCATGCGGTGAGACCATCGTTCTCAGCAGTGCCCGTAGCCTTCTCCGTAGCCAAATCTACCTGTACGTTTCCATCGAGCACCACGTACAGATTGCGTCCGTTGTCCGCACTAACTTGTGCGTAGAGTTTGCCGTCGGCATCGCCCTTAAAAGCAAATGCGCCGTCAGTGACAAACGTGGAGTCAACCTGACTCGTCTCAAAATTGCGCAAATACACCTTGAGCACACCGCGAGGCGCGCTGCCCTTAATTTCATACTGTTGTGCCGAAGCCGTAGAAAACCCTACAGCAGCCAGCAAAGTGAAAAGCATCTTTTTCATAATCTTTATATTTAGGTTTATATTTTTAATTTCAGCGCGACAAAGGTAGCACATTTTGAGGATTCTATCATACGAAATTTGTATATTTGCCGAGGTAATTCAAAAATTGAACAACATGGAACCAGGAAAAAGCGTAGTAATCATCCCTACGTACAACGAAAAGGAAAACATCGAAGCCATCATCCGCGCTGTTATGGCGCTTGAAGATAAGTTTGACATTCTAGTAATTGAAGACGGTTCACCCGATGGCACAGCCGACATTGTTAAAGGTCTTATGGCTGGCGACTTCAAGGGACGCCTCCACATCATTGAGCGCACAGGTAAGTTGGGACTCGGAACTGCATATATCACTGGCTTTAAGTGGGCTATTGAACAGAAGTACGACTTCATCTTCGAGATGGATGCCGACTTCAGTCACGACCCCAAGGACGTGCCACGCTTGTTGAAGGAAGTGCGCGATAACGGTTACGACGTGGCCATCGGTTCGCGCTACATCACGGGGGTAAACGTTGTAAACTGGCCTATGGGTCGCGTCTTGATGAGTTATTATGCATCAAAGTACGTGCAGTTCGTTACGGGCATTCCCGTTAATGACACAACGGCTGGATTTAAGTGCTACCGTCGCAAGGTGCTTGAAACAATTAACCTTGATGCCATCCGATTCAAGGGGTATGCCTTCCAGATTGAAATGAAATTCACAGCCTATAAGTTAGGATTTAAGATTAAGGAAGTACCCGTAATCTTTGTGAATCGCGAATTGGGAACGAGCAAGATGAGCGGCGGTATTTTCGGAGAAGCCCTCTTTGGTGTAATCAAACTGCGCCTCGCTTCTATGTTCGGAAAGATCAAACCCAGAGCGTAGGTAAAAAGCAAAAAGGAGAAAGGAGAAAGGAGAAAAATGCCATGCGGGACAATAGAGCGCCAGCAAGATTCTCCTTTCTCATTTCTCCTTTCTGTTTTTTTCTCGCAGGCATTTTTCTCATTTCTCATTTCTCCTTTCTCATTTCTCCTCATATAGTATGACTACACTAATCACCAACGCCCAGATTGTCAATGAAGGCAGAACCTTCTGCGGGGCAATCTTGATTGCTGATGACCGTATCGCTGAAATCATAACATCTCCCACTCCATTTCCTGAGGCTGACACAATTATTGATGCCAAGGGTTGCTACGTGCTTCCCGGAGTGATTGACTGTCACGTGCATTTTCGCGACCCAGGATTAACGCACAAGGCAGACGTTGCCAGTGAAAGTCGAGCTGCCGTTGCTGGTGGCGTCACCACTGTTTTCGATATGCCCAACACCATACCTCAAACCACCACAATGGAGGCTTACGAAGCGAAGAACAAACTCTTTGCGGAAAATTCTCTTGCAAACTTTGCCATCTTCTTCGGAGCGACAAACGACAATCTTGAGGCAATAAAAGCACTTGACCCTAAGACCACTTGTGGTGTAAAACTCTTCATGGGTTCTTCAACAGGCAACATGCTTGTGGATAAAGAAGTGGCACTACGCGAACTTTTTGCCAACTGCCACTTGCCTATCATGACGCACTGCGAAGATACGGCAGTCATCTCAGAAAACACTCAGCGCCTGAAGCTGCAACTCGGTGCAGAGCCTGGAGTGGAATATCATCCCGAAATTCGTTCGGCAGAAGCGTGTTTCAAATCTACGCAATTGGCCGTAACGCTCGCAAAAGAATATGGGGCACAACTCCACGTGGCGCATTTAACCACGAAGGAAGAACTCACCCTTATCGACCCTGCCGATAGCAACATCACAGCAGAAGTCTGTATTCCCCACTTGGTATTTACCGATGCCGACTATGCCACATTAGGCACACGCATCAAATGTAACCCAGCCGTGAAGGATGCTTCTCACCGCACAGCCCTTCGTGAGGCATTGACCAACGGAAAAATCGCCACAGTTGCCACAGACCACGCTCCCCACTTGATGGAAGAAAAGAAGGGCGGTGCGCTCACGGCAGTGTCGGGCATGCCTATGGTGCAATTCTCGCTCGTGTCCATGTTAGAACTCGTCAACCAAGGCGTGCTTCCCCTTGAGCAACTTGTAACCTTGATGAGTCATAACCCCGCAAAACGCTTCTCCGTGAAAGACCGCGGGTTCTTACGCAAGGGATATAAAGCAGACCTCGTCATCGTACGCCCCAACACTCCGTGGACACTTACTCCGGAGACCATCAAGAGCAAGTGTGGATGGAGTCCGCTTGAAGGACGCACCTTTGACTGGAAGGTGGAGAAGACATTCTGTAACGGTGTGCTTGTCTATGCCGACGGAAGCATTTGCCCCAACACAGCACTTGGCGAGCGCGTCACTTTTGACAGATAGCAATGGACATACGTAACTACCGCCCCTCCGAATTGCTTTATCTCATTGATTGGGCGCACTTTCTTTTCGCCTGGGGATTTAAGGGCGATGCCATGCGTTCAACAGAAGCGCTTGCATTAAAAACTGAAGCCGAAGAAACGTTGCATAAAATGGAGGTGAACGGTACGCACGTAAAGGCATGCTTCAAAATTGTTGATGCGGCACGGGAAGGTGACGACATCCTTATCTACCAACCCCATGAGACGCTGCGCCTTCCCTGCTTGCGACAACAAAGAGCAGATAAAGGTTGCGACACGTTCCGCTGTTTGGCAGACTACTTAGCCCCTGTTTCTCGGTGTCACCCGATAGGTAATCGCTTAGGCATCTTTGCAACAGCAACGCACACGCCTCAACTAGAAGTACAACAAGCAGAATTTCAACACCTGCTGCTTCAAACCCTTTCGGACCGACTTGCCGAAGCTGCTGCAGAAAGGTTACACCGCGAGGCACTGCATCACGAATGGGGAATACCTTTAGACAAACCGCTTTCAGGCATTCGTCCTGCCGTAGGCTATCCGTCGCTTCCTGACATGAGCATCAACTTCATGCTCGACCGCATCTTAGACTTCAAAAATCTTGGGATTTGCCTCACTGAAAACGGCATGATGATACCCCATGCTGCAATTTCAGGACTAATCTTTGCGCATCCAGAAGCAAAGTATTTCAACGTGGGAATGATTTCGGAGGAACAATTCCACGATTATGCTAGGCGCAAGGGTATTGCTCCCCAAAATTTGAGAAAGTTCATTGCGAACATTGAAGAAACATAGAAATAATATCTCAAAAATGACACCAACCGCTGAAGTCTCTTCATTTCGGGAAGGTTGTCTTCAATAACCTTTTTTTATGACTAGGTATTTCAAACGAATGCTATTGGTGCTCTCCGTAGCACTAGTTCAACTCACGGCTGTTGCACAGAACGTGCAGTTCCATTACGATTTTGGTCGTGCGCTTTATGATGAAAATGCTACACGCCCCGAATTGACTACTACAGTTGAAATGTTTCGCCCAGACAAATGGGGTAACACCTTCTTCTTTGTAGACATGGACTATGCAGACAACGAAGTGAAGTCTGCTTATTGGGAAATTGCTCGTGAGTTGAAATTCTGGAAGGTCCCCGTTTCGCTCCACTTGGAATACAACGGTGGTCTCAACTACATTAAGGACGCTTACCTCGTTGGTGCCACCTATGGTTGGAATGCCAAGGATTTCAGCAAGGGTTGGACGTTCACACCTTCGTATAAGTACATCAGCGATAACGAAGATCCTCACAACTTTCAGTTAACCGCAACGTGGTATCTCCACATGCTTGATGGCAAACTCTCATTCACAGGTTTCGCCGACTTCTGGCGCGAGAAGCATGTAGATGGTGCAGGCAATTCTCACGACTATACCTTCATCGCAGAACCTCAGTTGTGGTTGAACTTCAACCGCTTCAAGTGGGCAGATAAAGACTTTAACCTCAGTGTGGGTACGGAAGTAGAAGTGTCAAACAACTTTGCCCTCTTCGACGGTTGCTACGTCATCCCCACTCTTGCGGTAAAGTGGGAATTCTAAATCCCCACATAGTTTTTCTGATTCTTAAGCACACACATTTATCGTAACAATGAAAAATCTTCTTACCCCTCTATTTGGTTTTGACCCTAAGCAACACAACGTACGCACCGAGATTCTTGCGGGGATAACCACCTTCCTAACGATGGCATACATGTTGGCGCTCGTACCCAACATTCTCGGTGTAACTGGCATGGACAAAGGAGCACTTTTCACTACAGTCATTGTCAGTTCTGTGTTTGCAACAATGGTCATGGCTTTCTATGCGAAATTACCCTTCGTGTTAGGTCCAGGCATTGGTTTATCGTCCTTCTTTGCTTACACCGTATGTATCACCTTAGGATACTCATGGCAATTCGCTCTCACGGCCGTATTTATTGAAGGTATCATCTTCATCCTCCTTACCATAAGCAACCTCCGCGAAAAGATTGTTCGCGCCATCCCCGACTCAATTCAGAAAGCCATAGGTGCGGGTATCGGTTTGTTTATTGCATTCCTCGGACTCCAAAACTCTGGAATCGTTGTCAACCACGAAGCTACGCTCGTTACACTTGGCAACATCACCGAAGGCCCTGCCCTGCTCGGTTTGATAGGTTTGATGATCACAGGTATTTTGTTGGTGTTCAAAGTTCAAGGCGGCTTGCTCATTGGTATTGTTGCAACAACCCTCATTGGTATTCCTCTTGGCGTTACAAGTTTCAACGGCGTTTTCGATATCCCTCCCTCAATCGAGCCTATCTTTATGAAGTTCTCCTTCGACCAAATCTTCACCAAGGATATGGTAATGGTAGTATTCACTTTCCTGTTCATTGACATGTTTGACACCATCGGCACGCTCGTTGGAGTATCGATGAAAGCGGGATTGATGAAGGACGGCAAAATGACAAAGATGAAGAAGGCATTTATGGCGGACGCTGTTGGTACAACTGTAGGTGCGATGCTCGGTAGTTGCACTATCACTACATTTGTAGAAAGTTCGTCGGGCGTAGGTGTTGGTGGTCGCACAGGGCTTACCGCTTTCACAACCGCAATGTGCTTCTTGCTCTCGCTCTTCTTGGCTCCCTTCTTCTTAGCAGTTCCCGGCGCAGCAACAGCTCCCGTGCTTATTCTCGTAGGTTTGATGATGCTCAGTGCGGTTAAGGAGATTGACTTCGACAATTACACAGAAGCCATCCCCGCATTCATTTGCGTGCTCTTCATGCCCGCAACCTACAGCATCTCGGAGGGTATCGTGCTTGGCGTAATCAGTTATGTGCTCATCAATCTCTGTTGTGGCAAGCGTAAGAATGTTTCGTTCGCAACGATTCTCCTGGCAATTGTCTTCATGTTGAAATATATCATGTAAGTTAGGGGATAAGGTTTAAAGGTCTTAAGGTTTTAAGGCAAAGTCCCTAAAGACTTTAAAGACCTTAGAGACCCTAAAGACCCTCCCCCACTCAAAACCTCAAAACCTAACAACCTCAAAACTTCAGAACTTCAAAACTTCAGAACCTCAGAACTTCAGAACCTCACAACCTTATAACCTCCCTCTATGAAACGCCTCGCCTCTCTCGACATACTTCGTGGTTTCGACCTCTTTCTCCTGCTCTTCGTAGGTCCTGTGGTGAGTTCACTCGCAGCCGTCTCGGATGCAGAGTGGACATCCTCATTGGCTTACCACTTTGACCACGCAGCGTGGGACGGACTACGAATGTGGGACCTCGTAATGCCGCTCTTTATGTTCATGGCGGGAGTGTCGATGCCCTTTGCCTTACGCAAGGAGGTGAAAGGGGCTGGAATTTGGCGCAGAATCTTAAAGCGCGTCATCTTGCTCTTCCTCTTGGGGATGGTTGTCCAAGGCGGGTTGCTCACCTTCAATTGGGAACGTTTCACCCTTTATACCAACACGCTACAAGCCATAGGTTTTGGTTACGGAATAGCCGCCATTTGCCTCCTCACGCTTTCTGTGCGTATGCAAGTTCTTACAACACTAGCGCTCCTCATTATCTATGCCATCCCCATGATGATCGTGGGCGACTACACGCAAGGGGGCAACTTCGCCAACCTTGTAGACGCCACCATCTTGGGACGCTTCCGCGGTGATCCTTCTTATACGTGGGTGTGGAGCACACTTACCTTTGCCGCCACAACCATGCTGGGTGCGCTTTCGGGACAAGTGATTCGCTACAAGGAACTTTCGAAACAGCAAATCACTCTAATTTTAATAGGATTAGGACTTTTGTTACTCGCATTAGGGTACCTCTGGGGCAACTTCCTCCCCGTCAACAAGCGCCTTTGGACTTCTTCGATGACTCTCGTAACGGGCGGTTACTGCTACCTACTCTTGGCGCTCTTCTATTACGTCATCGACGTCTTAGAATGGTGTCGCGGAGTGGAATGGTTGAAATGGTACGGCATGAATGCCATCGCTGCTTACATGATTGGCGAATGCATCAACTTCCGTAGCGTTGTACATTCCGTAAGTTACGGACTTCAACCCTTCCTTGGCGACTATTACAACCTTTTCCTCACCTTCGGAAACTGTCTTGTGCTTCTGCTCATCCTTCGTTGGATGTTCCGCAACAAGATATTCTGGAAAGTGTAAATCCTCCCCTATCCCATTCCCGTTAAACGTTAATCCCTCAACGTTAATCGTTCAACGTTAATCTTTCAACGCCCACCTTTCTTCTATGAAAAATGATCCCCAACCCTGGACCATCCTCCATTCTGAATACCTCATCCGTCGCCCTTGGCTCACCGCACGTCGCGACCACGTACGCCTTCCCAACGGTTCTGAAAATCCTGAACATTACGTATTGGAATACCCCGACTGGGTGAATGTCATTGCCCGCACAAAGGACGGCAAGTTTGTGTTCATCCGCCAATACCGTCACGGACTGCAACAAACGGCATACGAAATCTGCGCTGGATGTATCGACCCAGAAGACGCATCTCCCGAAGTGGCTGCACGCCGTGAACTCATGGAAGAAACGGGCTACGGCGGTGGCACTTGGAAACTCTTAACCGTCATCTGCGGTAACCCTTCTACAACGAATAACCTCACCTACTGTTTCGTGGCAGAAGGCGTTGTAAAAATAGACACCCAACACCTTGAAGCCACCGAGGACATCACCGTCCACTTGCTCACCAAGGAAGAACTCATGCACATCCTGCTCAACGACGAAATCAAACAAGCCCTCATGGCGGCTCCCTTATGGAAATATCTCTACATGGAAGACTGCCCCTAACAATAGTTCACTTCATTGCGACGGCGTCGCAATCCCTCATAACCTAAAACCTAACAACTCAACTATGACTATCACAAACAACATCCGTTACATCGGAGTAGATGACACCACCCTCGACCTCTTTGAAGGTCAGTATATCATCCCTAACGGTATCTCTTACAACTCCTACCTTATCCTTGACGAAAAGGTTACAATTATGGACACCGTTGACGCACGCATGACAAAAGAATGGTGGGAAAACCTTGAAGCAGCCCTTGAAGGTCGCACCCCCGACTATCTTGTCGTGCAACACATGGAACCCGACCACGCCTCACTCGTGGCAGAAGTGATGGAGCGCTTCCCTAAACTTCAAGTTGTAGCTACGCAGCGCGCATTGCAAATGATGCCCCTCTTCTTTGAAGGCGCTGACTTCTCTGCCCGTAGCATTGCCGTAAGCGAAGGCGATACCCTCTCGCTCGGCGCACACACCTTGCGCTTCTTCCTCGCACCTATGGTACATTGGCCTGAGACCATGGTGACATATCTTGAAGAGGAACATACCCTCTTTTCGGGAGATGCCTTCGGCACATTCGGAGGTGTAATAAATGGAATTACTGATTCAGAGGCATGCATGCAGGGAGCTGACAGCAGCAGCGACACATTCAGTCAGTTCCGCGATGAAATGATCAGATATTACTCAAACATAGTAGGAAAATACGGAGGACCTGTAGAAAAAGCAATAGAGAAATTATCATCATTGCCTATTAATTATATTTGCTCAACACATGGTCCTGTATGGCACGAAAAGATTGGGTATGTTGTTGAGAACTATCTTAAAATGGCCC
>CALCHM010000145.1 GCA_937901345.1 uncultured Prevotella sp.
TTCTTGTTCAAGAATAGGTCAGCCTGAACGGCACAAGCTACTGTACAACCTACCATGGGGTTGTTACCGATACCGAGGAAGCCCATCATTTCTACGTGTGCGGGCACTGAAGATGAACCAGCGAACTGAGCATCTGAGTGCATACGACCGAGTGTGTCAGTCATGCCGTAAGAAGCGGGACCAGCAGCCATGTTATCGGGGTGAAGTGTACGACCTGTACCACCACCAGAAGCTACAGAGAAGTAGGGCTTACCAGCGAGTACGCGTTCCTTCTTGTAAGTACCAGCTACGGGGTGCTGGAAGCGAGTCGGGTTAGTAGAGTTACCAGTGATTGATACGTCAACGTCTTCCTTCCAAAGTACTGATACACCTTCGCGAACGTCGTCAGCACCATAGCAGTTTACTGCAGCACGAGGACCGTTGCTGTAAGCGATGCGCTGTACTTCCTTAAGTTCGCCGCTGTAGTAATCGAACTGAGTCTGAACGTAAGTAAAGCCGTTGATACGAGAGATGATCATAGCAGCGTCCTTACCGAGACCGCAGAGGATACAACGGAGGGGCTTGTCAGCGGGTCTTGACTTGTTAGCCATCTGTGCAATCTTGATAGCACCTTCAGCAGCAGCAAATGATTCGTGACCAGCGAGGAATGCGAAGCACTTAGTTTCGGGAGAAAGGAGGCGAGCAGCGAGCTGACCGTGGCCAATACCTACCTTACGGTCGTCGGCAACAGAACCAGGCACACAGAATGCCTGAAGACCTTCACCGATGTATTCAGCAGCCTGAACAGCGTCCTTTGCCTTTTCCTTAAGAGCGATAGCAGTACCTACTACGTAAGCCCACTTTGCGTTTTCGAAGCAGATCATCTGAGTTTCTTCGCAAGTCTGATAAGGATCGAGACCAGCAGCTTCACAGATTTGATTTGCTTCTTCGATAGATGAAATACCGTGTGCGTTCAAACAAGCGAGAATCTGCTTGATACGACGGTCCTGACTTTCAAATTTTACTTCTCTAATCATAATAGCAGTCCTCCTTGATTATTCGTGACGTGGATCAATTGATTTAACAATGCCGTCTTCAGCCTTTGTGCGACCGTAAGTACCAGTAACGCTCTTCAAAGCTTCGTCAGCGGGAACACCCTTCTTGATTGCATCCATGAACTTGCCCATGTGAACGAATTCATAACCGCAAACCTGGTCGTCCTTGTCGAGGAACATCTTAGTGATGTAACCTTCTGTGAGCTGGAGGTAACGAGAACCCTTAACCTTTGTGCCGTAAAGTGTACCGCACTGAGAGATAAGACCCTTACCCAAGTCTTCAAGACCAGCACCGATTACGAGACCACCTTCAGAGAATGCAGACTGAGTACGACCGTAAACAATCTGAAGGAAAAGTTCACGCATAGCTGTGTTGATAGCGTCGCAAACAAGGTCAGTGTTGAGCGCTTCGAGGATTGTCTTGCCAGGAAGAATTTCAGAAGCCATAGCTGCTGAGTGAGTCATACCTGAACAACCGATAGTTTCAACGAGACATTCTTCAATAACGCCTTCCTTCACGTTCAAAGTGAGCTTACATGCACCCTGCTGGGGAGCACACCAACCCACACCGTGAGTAAGACCTGAGATGTCCTTGATTTCCTTTGCCTGAACCCACTTGCCTTCTTCAGGAATGGGAGCGGGACCATGGTTGGGGCCCTTAGCCACGCAACACATGTTTTGAACTTCGTGAGAATATTCCATGTTGTTAATAAATAAAAGTGTGTTTGAAATTTTAAGATTTCTGAAGGCAAATTTAAGGATTTATTAACTATCCGCAAATATAAACACCATTTTTTCTACAATTATTAACTTATTTCAGACTATGATTAACCAGCTGTCGCACAAGTAACAGCTAATATTATTCAAGATCTGTGTAAACGTATTTCAACTTCTCTTTGCGTGTCTTTGCGTTTTTGCGTAAAATCACTTCCGCGTGTATATGCTCACGCAAAGTCGCAAAGTGACGCAAAGAGTTTTTGGTGTAGATAGGTTTTCCTTGTTTTAGGAAAGGTTATTGTACTGGTGTAGATGCTTTATTTTTATTTGTAGGAAGGTTAGGGACTGGAGTAGATGAGTCATTTTCATTTGTAGAAAGGTTAGGGACCGGAGTAGATGGGTCATTTTCATTTGTAGAAAGGTTAGGGACTGGAGTAGATGGGTCATTTTCATTTGTAGAAAGGTTAGGGACCGGAGTAGATGAGTCATTTTCATTTGTAGAAAGGTTAGGGACTGGAGTAATGTGGCAATTCCTATATTATTGCCACAATTTATGATATTCTGATTCGAATATAATGACATCCTGATTGATATGTTATGACCTTCTGATTATAGCGATTCGTGAAGATGCGTTTCACTTAATCCATATGCCCTTTAAAAAAAATAAGGCCTGTGCTTACAAAAATTACGCAAAAACTTTGCAGAAAAACATTTTTCACTAACTTTGCGCCGTTTTAATGACAAAAATTCAGATTTAACAACATTTTTCTAACAAAATATCACAAACATGAAAGCAACAGAAGTACTAGACAAACTGAAGCAGCGCTTCCCCAACGAACCTGAATATCATCAAGCAGTAGCTGAAGTGCTCGCAACTATTGAGGACGTGTATAACGAACATCCTGAGTTCGATAAAGTAAACCTTATTGAACGCCTCTGTATCCCCGATCGCATCTACTCTTTCCGCGTAACTTGGATGGACGATAAGGGTAACTATCAGACTAACATGGGTTACCGCATTCAACACAATAATGCTATTGGTCCTTACAAGGGCGGCATTCGTTTCCACGCTTCTGTAAACCAAAGCATTTTGAAGTTCCTTGCTTTCGAGCAGACATTCAAGAATTCGCTCACAACACTCCCCATGGGGGGCGGTAAGGGTGGTTCTGACTTCTCTCCCCGCGGCAAGTCGAATGCTGAAATCATGCGTTTCTGCCAGGCATTTGTTGAAGAACTCCAGCGCCACATTGGACCTAACACCGACGTACCTGCCGGAGATATTGGTGTAGGCGGTCGTGAAGTGGGTTATATGTTCGGTAAGTATAAGAAGATGACACGCGAGCACACAGGTACTTACACTGGTAAGGGCCTTGAATTTGGCGGTTCGCTCGTGCGCCCCGAAGCAACAGGTTTTGGTAATGTGTACTTCCTTCTTGAAATGCTCAAGACACGCGGCATTGACATCAAGGGTAAGACCGTATGTGTGTCAGGTTCGGGTAATGTAGCACAATACACCGTTAAGAAACTCATCGAACTTGGTGCAAAGGTTGTTACCATGTCCGACTCTAATGGTTACATCTACGATCCCGATGGCATTGATGCTGACAAGTTGGCATACATCATGGAACTTAAGAACCTCTATCGCGGACGTATCAAGGAATATGCTGAAGAATACGGCGTGAAGTACGTAGAAGGCGCGCGTCCTTGGGGTGAAAAGTGCGACATTGCCCTCCCCTCAGCTACGCAAAACGAACTCAATGGCGACGATGCACGCAAACTCCTTGCAAATGGTTGTATCGCCGTGAGCGAAGGTGCTAACATGCCCTCAACTCCCGAAGCTATTGAGCAATTCCTCGAAGCAAAGATTCTCTATGCTCCTGGTAAGGCGGCCAACGCGGGTGGTGTGTCTGTTTCAGGTCTTGAAATGGCACAAAATGCGTCTATGATTTCTTGGACAGCTGAAGAAGTTGATGCGAAGCTCCATCAGATTATGGAAAATATCCACGCGCAATGTGTGAAGTATGGTACACTTGAAGATGGTACCGTAAACTACGTAAAGGGTGCTAACATTGCTGGTTTCATGAAGGTGGCTAAGGCCATGATGGCACAGGGTGTAGTATAAGCCAAAAACAAAACCTAGAAAACACAAAAGCATTCTAAAAACTAGAGCTCACTTGCGTATGAAACGAGAAAAACGCTGAGCACATCTAATAATTCAGAATACTTATAGTTATCCAAAGTAAGGATCAGTTGAGTAACACGCTCAATTGGTCCTTTTTTTTGATTTCAACACATAATCCACCTAAAATTAACCAATTCAACAAGGTATACAACCTCTATTTTCTATAAGAAATCGCAAGGGATTGCGTTATGATTTGTATCTTTGCAACAACTTGAAACTAAATACTCAGCATTCATAGCAAAAATACCATAACAATTATGAAAAAATTACTTTCCTTGCCACCCAACTTAGTGGATTGTTTTCACAAGATTTCAGAACTCAGCAAAGATGAATATTTTTGCACCTCCGACCCTGCTGGTACTAAATTAGGTTCTGGTGGCGGCACAACATGGTTGCTTAAAGATTGCTATCAGCAAGAAGCGAGCGACAAGAGTTTTGACGAATGGTTGGCTGAGGAAAAGCGCATCTTACTTCATGCGGGCGGTCAGAGTCGCCGTTTGCCCATGTATGCTCCTAGCGGGAAGGTGTTGACTCCCATCCCCGTATTTCGTTGGCAACGCGGTCAGCGAGTAGATCAAACATTGCTCGACCTTCAGATGCCTCTTTATGAGCGCATCTTAAACAAAGCGCCCGAAAGTTTGCGCACACTCATTGCGAGCGGTGACGTTTATATTCGTGCTACCGAACAACTTCAGGACATCCCTGAGGCAGATGTAGTGTGTTATGGCATGTGGGCAGACCCCGTATTGGCAAGTCATCATGGCGTATTTGTAATTGATAGAAATGCCCCCGATCGCCTTGACTTCATGCTTCAAAAACCCAGCACTACAGAACAGGCAAAATTGATGCAGACACACTACACGTTAATGGATATTGGTGTGTGGATTTTGAGCGACCGCGCCGTAAAAGCATTGTTCAAGAAGGCTCCTGTTGAAGCCGATGGAAAATTGGCAAAAGCATACGATCTATATTCCGAATTTGGATGTGCACTTGGTGAACATCCCTCTCAACCCGATGCCGATTTGGCGGATTTGAGCGTGGCTATTCTTCCCCTTCCTGGAGGTGAATTCTATCACTTTGGAACGACTCCCGAATTGCTCACTTCTACGGAATCCATACAGAATCGCGTGAAGGACCAGCGTTTTATCATTCAAAAGGCTGTGAAACGCCATTCTTCGGTATTCACTCAGAATCTTTCCATCGTTAATAAGGCATCTGAGAAGAATGAATACGTGTGGATGGAAAATTCCTACTTGGGCAAAGATTTCTACTTCAGCACCCGCAATGTCATCACGGGCGTTCCCAAAAATGATTGGGCGGTGAAATTAGAAGACGGAGTATGTGTAGACATCGTGCCCATTGGTGAGGATGCTTATGCGCTCCGCCCCTATGGTTACACAGATGCCTTCAGAGGTAGCGCTGAAGATGAGAACGTGACTTACTTGGAAAAACCTTGGAAGCAATGGTTGGAAGATCGCGGCATTGACAAGGAACAAGTAGGCAAATGGCAAGACATTCAGGCGGCAAAGATTTTCCCCGTATGTGACGATATAGAACTCATGGGTAAACTCCTCAACTGGATGATTGCACCTGTTGGCACAAATGAACTGACAGAAACCTACTTGAATTTGCCCCGACTTTCAGCAGACGAAATTTCCATTCAGGCAAATCTTGAACGCCTCTTTGCGCAACGTAGGGCATTGATGAAGGGCAACCTTGAGGGCATTGCTTCCAATTGGAAGAAGAGTGTATTCTATCAACTTGACCTTAACGACACTGCTCAGAAGTATCGCTCATTAAATATTCCTCAACCCGCTCCGCTCCCCCTCGACGCTCCACTCATGACGCGCATTCACGATGCCATGTTTAGAGGTGAAGACGAACGCGCATTTAAGTTATTGCAAGAAGGACTCACCGAAAGTGCGCTTCAACATAAGAGCATGCCGCGTAAGACTACTTATGACGACCAAATCGTATGGGGACGTAGTGCCGTGCGCATTGACCTCGCCGGAGGATGGACAGATACGCCTCCTTATAGTTTGATGAGCGGCGGAAACGTTGTGAATCTGGCCATCGAACTCAATGGGCAACAACCCCTTCAAGTGTATGTAAAACCAAGTAAGGAACCCGTTGTCATTTGCCGTTCTATCGATCTTGGTGCTATTGAGCGTATTGAAACTTATGAAGAACTCCGCCAATTTAATAAGGTTGGTTCTCCCTTCTCTATCCCCAAAGCAGCATTAACCCTTGCCGGATTTATGCCTGGATTTGGTAAGGAAACGTTCAAAACCCTGAAGCAACAACTCGAAACCTTCGGATGTGGTATTGAAATCACTCTTCTCTCGGCCATCCCTGCTGGTTCAGGATTGGGCACAAGTAGCATTTTGGCGGCAACCGTTCTTGGTGCACTCTCTGACTTCTGTGGATTGGGTTGGGATAAGAATGAAGTGTGTAACCGCACCTTGGTATTGGAACAACTCTTAACCACTGGTGGAGGTTGGCAAGACCAATATGGTGGTGTATTCCAAGGCGTAAAACTCCTACAAACTCAAGCCGGATTTGACCAAGGAGCAACGGTAAGATGGGCGCCCGACACGCTCTTTACAGATGCTGAATTCCGTCCTTGCCACTTGCTATACTATACCGGTGTAATACGCACGGCAAAGAACATTCTTGCCGAAATTGTCAGAGGCATGTTCCTCAACAGTTCGCAACACCTCGTCTTGCTTGACGACATGAAGAACCACGCGTTGACCATGTACGACACACTCCAATTGAACGACATCAACAAATATGGTGCACTAGTACGTCAAACGTGGGAACAAAACAAAGCACTTGATGCTGGCACGAATCCTCCTGTTATTGAAGAAATCGCACGCCGCATCGACGACCTCTGTGCGGGTTACAAACTCCCAGGTGCTGGTGGTGGTGGATTCATGTACATGGTTGCGAAGGACCGCGAAGCAGCACGTCGCATTCGAGAAATCCTCACTCACAACCCCGTTACGCCCAACGCACGTTTCGTAGACATGAGCGTGTCTACAGGCGGACTCCAAGTGAGCAGAAGTTAATGGTTTTGTAGTTAGTTGTATGCTAAAAATCTATAGCATCTACAGTTTCTATAGCATCTATAGTCTATACAAGATGCGTTGAACGTATACTCTCTAAACTCTAAGTTCATGCCCTACGCCATCCCCATTCCCACGCCACGAGGCAATAACGTAGCTCCCTTTCATTTTACAAGCATGCCTCATATCAATTCAACCGAACAACGCCCCCTGCGCCCCGTGTTGCTCCCCGAATGGGGAAATGTCAAAGCGGTGCAATTAACCTGGCCTCATGAAGGCACCGATTGGGCCTATATGCTCGATGAAGTAACTGATTGTTATCTGCAATTAGCCTTTGCCATAGCGTCACGCACGCAATTGCTCATCGTCACTCCCCACCGAACCGAGTTGGAAGCACTGTTGACTTCAAAGTTCCCCCAACGCGTCGTTGCAAACATCACGCTCTTTGAGTGTCCTACCAACGACACTTGGGCACGCGATCATGGACCAATCACTTGCATCTCAAGCGAAGGGCTTTTGCAATTACTTGACTTTAGATTCAACGGTTGGGGAGGCAAGTTTGAAGCGACGTTAGACAATAAAATCACTCGCGCGCTCCACCTTGCTGAAGTGCTCAAGGGCGAATACGTTGACCACCTTGACTTTGAGCTCGAAGGCGGAAGCATTGAGAGCGATGGGCAAGGCACACTCCTTACCACATCGGAATGCTTGCTCAACCCCAACCGAAACCCCAACCTTACTAAGGAGGAAATTGAGGAACGTCTAAAATTGTGGTTCGGACTCGACCGCATCCTTTGGTTGGATCATGGTTATCTTGCGGGTGACGACACGGACTCACATGTAGACACCCTTGCACGTATCTGCCCCAACAACACCATTGCTTACGTAAAATGTACGGATGAGGCAGACGAGCACTACGAAGCACACCACGCGATGGAGCAGCAACTCCAAACGTTCACCACGGCTGAAGGCACCCCTTACAACCTCGTGCCTCTCCCTATGGCAGCACCAGCATTTGACGAAGATGGTGAGCGCTTGCCCGCAACCTATGCCAATTATCTCGTAGTCAACAATGCCGTGCTCTATCCCACTTATGCCACTCCAGACCTCGACGCACAAGCAGCGCAACAACTCGCAAAAGCGTTCCCTGGGTTTGAACTCATAGGCATCAACTGCTCTGCATTAATCAAGCAACACGGTTCGCTACATTGCGCCACCATGCAACTCTATTAGAAAAAGTACAACATGAAAATAGGAATCATTCAACAAACTTGCTCTGCCGATATCCAAGCAAACAAGGAAAAATTGGCGGCAAATATAGCAGACGTTGCCAAACAGGGCGCCGAACTCGTGGTGCTCCAAGAATTGCACAATAGTCTCTATTTTTGTCAAACTGAAAACACTCAACTCTGTGACCTTGCTGAACCCATCCCGGGACCTTCAACGGTGTTTTATGGCGCAATTGCTGCACGTCTGGGCATCGTTCTTGTTACTTCACTCTTTGAGCGTCGTGCCCCAGGATTGTATCACAACACGGCAGTAGTTTTCGAAAAAGACGGTACCATCGCAGGAACTTATCGCAAGATGCACATCCCCGATGACCCCGCATATTATGAGAAGTTCTATTTCACACCTGGCGACCTCGGGTTCCACCCCATTCAGACAAGTGTAGGCAAATTGGGGGTACAAGTATGCTGGGACCAATGGTATCCCGAAGGTGCGCGACTCATGGCGCTTGCAGGGGCTGAACTTCTCATCTATCCCACCGCCATCGGTTATGAATCGTCTGACACTCCCGAAGAGCAAGAACGCCAACGTGAAGCATGGACAACAGTTCAGCGCGGACATGCTGTAGCTAATGGAATTCCCGTTATTGCCGTCAACCGTACGGGGTTAGAACCCGATCCTTCAGGGCAAACCAATGGCATTTCCTTCTGGGGAAGCAGTTTCATTGCAGGACCGCAAGGCGAATTCCTCTATCGCGCACCTAAGGACGAGGAAGTCAACGTTGTTGTCGATGTCGACATGAAGCGCTCAGAAAACGTGCGCCGTTGGTGGCCCTTCCTGCGTGATCGTCGCATCGAATGTTTCGGAGATCTCACACGCCGATTTCGCGACTAGAAGTGAGATGTGAGGGGAAGAGTATAGAGTTCAGATTTCTCGGGTTCTCAGAATTCTCGAAGTTCTTGGATTTTTCAGGTTTCTCGGAGTCTTCAGATTTCTCCGACTCCTCAAAACGGACGGTGGGCGCCTCACCGTCCGTTTTCTTATGTAAGATACAATACGGCATAGACGTTCTGTCATTTAGTGGCATTTTGCATCCGTGAAATCTGTAAAAATATGCGCATAATAAATTATATTCAATATCCTAAAGCGCTGAATGATGAAACTTTTCCAGCAACTGAGCGCACGGGACTTCATCAATGGGAATTCCCGCTCAGAAATCGTCCGCGCTTCCGTACTTGCTAATGATAATTCACGAGTTGGGTCGGGTAGGTGAGTTCGAATGATTTTGCTAGTTTTCGTACCCTTTACAGTTTTACAGTTATTTTTTTACATCACATGATGGTTCATGCAAAGAAAAAAATATTAATAACAATTACTTTTATCATCATCCCGATAGCATCGTTCATCAATTTTAAAATACTGTAAAACTGTAAAGGGTGTAATATGCAAGCATGCTTACTCTCCAATTTCGCTCTTCTCCGACAATGTGTGAATAATCATCAGGTGTTTCAGGTTTAGTGGGATCGCTTGAGTGATGGTGGTGTCGAGAAGTAGGGGAGAAAAGTCGTCACGTGACGGTGAGGGGTGTGCGATAGGTGGTGAAATATTCATTCTTTTGCTTGCATGTGTCGTGCGATTTTGTTAACTTTGCGAAGAAAAGTTGAAATCCTCATTCTGAGCATTTTGTTGACTTATATTCATTCACAATCTAATAAAAATCATTATGAAAAGACAATTAAAAAGTGTTGCACGTTGGCTGATGTGCGCGTGCTTAATGCTTACGTCAAGTGTGCTTCATGCTGAAGTGAACGAAAAACCCTTTGTGATTCCTGAATTGCAGACTTGGACTGGTGCAGAAGGTGCATTAGAACTTTCGGGCACTGTTTGTGTGAGTGGCAACGATAAGGAACTCATGCGTGTGGCAAAGGCATTTGCTGCTGATTATGAAACCATGTTTGGCAAAGCCCTCACGGTAAAGAAGGGTAGTGCGAAGGCAGGTGACATCCAATTCGTATTGAAGAAGAAAGATGCTGCATTAGGTAAGGAAGGTTACCGCTTGAACATTGGCAAGAACGTAATCGTGACTGCTGCAACGCCTCAGGGCGCTTTCTGGGCAACTCGTACGTTGCTTCAACTCTCTGAGCAAAATAAGGCGCTTCCTAAGGGTGAAACTGTTGACGTGCCCGTTTATGAATTGCGCGGTTTCATGATTGACGTTGCGCGTAAGTTCATGCCCATTGATTACCTCAACGACTTAGTGAAGGTCATGGCATATTACAAGATGAATGCCCTTCAGGTGCACCTCAATGATAATGGTTTCCGTCAATTCTTCGGTAACGATTGGGATAAGACTCCCTCAGCTTTCCGTCTTGAAAGCACTCAACATCCAGGACTTACGGCAAAGGATGGTCACTACACAAAGCAGGAATTCATTGACCTTCAGATTTTGGGTGAAAACAACTATGTTGAAGTTATTCCCGAAATCGACGTACCCGCTCACTGCTTGGCATTCGCACACTACAAACCTGAACTTGGTAGTAAGGACTACGGCATGGACCACCTCGACATGTTCCACCCCGAAACCTATCCTTTCATCGATAGCGTCTTCCGTGAATATCTTGAAGGCGAAAATCCCGTGTTCCGTGGTAAGAAGGTAAACATCGGTACTGACGAATATAGCAACCGTGATAAGAAGGTGGTAGAAAAGTTCCGTGAATTTACGGATCACTACATCAAGTTCGTTGAAAGCTACGGCAAGCAAGCCATGCTTTGGGGCGCGTTGACACACGCAAAGGGCGAAACTCCCGTGAAGAGCGAAAATGTCATCATGAACATTTGGCACAACCCCTACGCACAGCCCAAGGATATGAAGGAACAGGGTTACAAACTCGTTTCTATCCCCGACGGACTTGTTTATATCGTGCCTGCTGCTGGTTATTATTACGACTACCTCAATTGCCACTACCTCTACGACCACTGGACACCCGCAAACATCGGCGGAGTGCAGTTTGAAGAAGGTGACCCCGCCATCCTTGGCGGTATGTTTGCCGTATGGAACGACCACCACGGCAATGGTATTTCTACTTACGACGTGCACCATCGCACCTTCCCTGCACTTCAGACACTCGCCGTAAAGTGTTGGTCTGCAAGCAAGACTTCTCTTCCCTATGCTGAATGGTCTGCAAAGAGCGCTGGTTTGAGCGAAGCGCCTGGTGTGAATTGGTTGGGTCGTTTGGGTGAAGCGAAGAATACACTCGTAGCAGAAATTGCTGAGGTAAAGGCTGGTGAAACACTCCCTTATGAAGAAATTGGTTATGACTATACCGTGTCTTTCAAGGTTACAGGTGCAAAGGAACAAAAGGGTACTAAACTCTTCTCATCTGCTCACACAAACTTCTACCTCTCTGATCCCAAGGAAGGCAAGCTCGGTTTCGAACGCGATGGTTACCTCAACACCTTCAACTATCGCATTCCCGAAGGTCAAACTGTAGAACTCACCATTCAGGGTAACAACAAGATGACACGCCTCCTCGTTAACGGTCAGGTGAAGGAAGAACTCGGTGTGAAACCCCTCTACGTGATTAACGACCATCGCAAGGCGAACTACATCTCATGTCCCAACATGAAGAATGTAGAACTCTACAATACGGATGGCGATAAGATTTACTACCAGCGCACCCTCGTATTCCCTCTCCGCAAGGCAGGCGATTTCAAGAGTACGGTGAAGGATCTTAAGATTTGGAACTTTGTGAAGTAAAAAACAAATATATGCTACAATATAACAATTGTACATATCACGTGGAAACTTTCTCCTTAATGCGGTTAGGGAGAAAGTTTCTGTGTTTTTTTATAATAATATGCTCCGCCATTCCTGTCCTTGGGCAATCCGCTTATGATAACTATATCGAGACGTATGCACCCCTCGCCATAGAGCAAATGCATCGTTATAAAATACCTGCAAGCATAACCCTTGCTCAAGGACTTTTGGAGAGTGGTGCAGGACAGAGCAAGTTGGCGCTCCAAGCAAATAATCACTTTGGCATTAAGAAAGGTATGAATTGGAGCGGACCAACGATTAAGCATGATGATGATGAGCGCAATGAACGTTTCCGAAAGTACAAGTCGGTCAGAGAGTCCTATGAAGATCACTCCCGTTTTTTAACTTCAGGAGCGCGCTATGCTTTCCTTTTTGACCTTCCGATAGATGATTATAAAGGCTGGGCGTATGGTTTAAAGCAAGCGGGTTATGCCACTAATCCCCGCTATGCTTATTCGCTTATCTCAATCGTTGAGCGCTATAAATTATATCGTTACGATATAGACGAAGGCAATGCTAATATATGGCGTTATACCGTCAATAAATGTAATGAACGTTATTATATTGTTGCGCAAGAAGGTGATACCTATGAGCACATCGGCAAAGCGTTTGGTGTGAGCAAGCGAAAGTTGCGCAAGTATAATGAAGTGGGAAAACACCACGAACTTCAAGCTGGAACGATAGTATATCTCCAGAAGAAACGAAAAAAAGCACACAAATCCCTGAAGGGGCATATACACACCATTCAAATAGGTGAATCTTTGCATGACATCTCACAAATGTATGGCATGCAAATAGCCACCCTTTATAAATTGAATAAACTTCCAGAAGATTACACGCCAGAAGTCGGTGCGCTTTTGCGCATTCGATGAAGTAGAATTTGAAGGAGCGGAATTCGATGGAGCGGAGGTTTTAGAGATCTTATTGGTCTTTTGCATCTAGAGTTCCTAGAATTTAGATTTTCTAGGTTTTCTAGGTCTTCTAGAATGTCTAGATTTTCTAGGTCTTCTAGAATGTCTAGATTTTCTAGAATGTCTAGATTTGCTATCTCTTTTATCCTCGAGGTTTCTAGTTCTTTTAGAGTTTACAGAGTAGCAATAGACGGGTATTTTCAATGAGAGTCGTGGTTTTACGACTCTTTTTCTGCTCTTTTTAGGGTAAAGTGTTAGAAAAAGATATTAAAGTATTTGCCATTTTTAAAGAAATTTGTACTTTTGCACGCCGATTATTATCAAGGAGCGGTAAAACGCTTCACTCTGCGTGTTAATAGCTTGCCTGACGGCCAAAGGTAAGTGGTTAGGGAATCGCAGTAATGATAAACCAATTAGTAGTTATAAAAACATTTAAATTTAATGAACACTTTAAGTTACAAGACCATTTCTGCTAACGCAGCAACAGTAAACAAAGAGTGGGTCATCGTTGACGCAAAGGATCAGGTGCTCGGTCGCCTCGGTTCAAAGGTGGCTAAGTTGCTCCGTGGTAAGTACAAGCCCAACTTCACTCCTCACGTGGATTGTGGTGACAACGTAATCATCATCAATGCTGATAAGATCGTTCTTACAGGTAAGAAGATGACAGATCGTATCTACTACACTTACACTGGTTATCCCGGTGGTCAGCGTGAACACACACCCGCTAGCATTCTCGCTAAGAAGGATGGTGCAGATCGTCTCCTCCGTCGTGTAGTTAAGGGTATGCTTCCCAAGAATCGTCTCGGTGCAAAGCTTCTTTCTAACCTCTACGTTTATGAAGGAACTGAACACAAGCACGAAGCACAGAGCCCCAAGGCAATTGATATTAACTCACTCAAATAAGATTAGCAGTAATGGAAATGATTAACGCACTTGGTCGCCGTAAGAGCGCCGTTGCTCGTATCTTCGTAACAGAAGGTACTGGTAAGATCACTATCAACAAGCGTGACCTTACTGAATATTTCCCTTCATCAATTCTTCAGTTCGTTGTAAAGCAGCCCCTTACTTTGCTCGGCGCTACTGAAAAATATGATATCAAGGTAAACCTTAACGGTGGTGGCTTTACAGGTCAGAGTCAGGCACTCCGTCTTGCTATTGCTCGCGCACTCGTAAAAATCAATGCAGATGACAAGAAGGCACTTCGTGCTGAAGGCTTCATGACTCGCGATGCTCGCGAAGTTGAACGTAAGAAGCCCGGTCAGCCCAAGGCTCGTCGTCGCTTCCAGTTCAGCAAACGTTAATTTTTATCGGCTCGCGGCGTGATGTCGCATAACTTTGCTGAAAAAATTCGTTTAGCATCTAAGCCCCTGAGATTCTTCATTCTTGAAGACTACTCTGAGGCTGGTTGAACAACAAAATCAACTAAAAAGAACGTAAACAAACTCATTCAAAATGGCAAGAACTAATTTTGAAACTCTTCTCGAGGCTGGCTGTCACTTTGGTCACCTCACACGTAAGTGGAACCCCGCTATGGCTCCCTACATCTTCATGGAGCGCAATGGTATCCACATCCTCGACTTGCACAAGACTGTTGCTAAGGTTGACGAAGCAGCAGAAGCGCTCAAGCAGATTGCTAAGAGCGGCAAGCGTATCCTTTTTGTAGCTACTAAGAAGCAAGCTAAGCAGGTGGTTGCTGACAAGGCAGCATCTGTAAATATGCCTTACGTAACTGAGCGTTGGCCGGGTGGTATGCTCACTAACTTCACTACAATCCGCAAGGCTGTGAAGAAGATGGCTACTATCGATAAGCTCACTAGCGATGGTACATATTCAAACCTCTCTAAGCGTGAAGTTCTTCAGATTAGCCGTCAGCGCGCTAAGCTTGAAAAGAACCTCGGCTCAATCGCTGACCTTACTCGTCTTCCTGCAGCTCTCTTCGTTGTAGACGTATGCAAGGAACACATCGCAGTTAAGGAAGCACAGCGCCTCGGTATCCCCGTATTTGGTATCGTTGATACTAATAGCGACCCCAATCAGTGTGATTTCGTTATCCCCGCTAACGATGATGCAACAAAGAGCGTAGAAGTTATCCTCGACGCTATCTGCGGTGCAATCGTTGAAGGTGTTGAAGAACGCAAGGCTGAAAAGGTTGATGCTGAAGCTGCTGGCGAAGGCAAGAAGGCTAAGGCTGCTCGCGCAGAAAAGGAAACTCCTGCTGAAGCTTAATCAGGCATAAACAAAGCTAATGCAGCTTCAATATTATGGAGTCTGCGTTAGCTTTTTTCTTTAAAAATAAATCTCATTAACAATACGTTAAGATGCAACGCACTCACAACGATGCGTCTTAATTCTAAAAAGAAATATACATTATGGCAGTATCAATGGAAGATATCAAGAAGTTGCGTGCTATGACAGGCGCAGGTCTTGGCGATTGCAAGAAGGCTCTTGCAGAATCTAACGGCAATATCGAAGAAGCTATCGAAATCATCCGCAAGAAGGGTCAGGCTGTTGCAGCTAAGCGTTCAGACCGTGAAGCTTCTGAAGGTTGCGTACTTTGTAAGTACGAAAACGGTTTCGCTGCTATCATCGCTCTCAAGTGCGAAACTGACTTCGTTGCTAAGAACGCTGATTTCATCGCTCTTACACAGGCTATCCTTGACCTCGCTGTTGCTAACAAGTGTGCTACACTCGAAGAAGTACAGGCACTCCCCATGGGCAATGGCACTGTTGCTGACGCTGTTGTTGACCGTTCAGGTATCACTGGTGAAAAGATGGAACTCGACGGTTACTGCACTATCGAAGGTGAAAACGTTTCTATCTACGACCACCAGGGTAAGCACATGCTTTGCACAATGGTAGCACTCAACAAGGCTGTTGATGCAACTTATGGCAAGGCTGTAGCAATGCAGGTTGCTGCAATGAACCCCGTTTCACTTTGCGAAGCTGACGTTCCCGAAGATATCAAGGCTTCTGAATTCAAGGTAGCTGCTGAAAAGGCACGCGAAGAAGGTAAGCCCGAAGCAATGATCGAAAAGATCGCTATGGGTCGTATGAACAAGTTCTACAAGGAAGCTTGTCTTCTCAACCAGGAATTCATTCAGGATAGCAAACTCTCTGTAGCTCAGTACCTCCAGCAGGCTGATAAGGAGTGCACAGTAACAGCGTTCAAGCGCTTCACGCTCCGTGCTGAATAATTCAAACGCACAATACTTACAAGAAAGGTTTCCGCATTCGTGGAAACCTTTTTTTCTTGTTAGGAGTTACGAACTCGTACTTGTGTCTGCGAAGTGGAGATTTTATCTCATTTTTCGGAGTGAAAATTTAGATTCATTAGTTGTGATCTACGCGTGTGTACGTCCTAAAACAAAAAGGAATCCTCCTCGAACTATCTCACTAACACTTCGTATCTCTGCGTGATATAAAATTGAAAGTCCAACCTCAGTCAACGCAATTTTAACCTCTGCCCCAAAACCTTGACTGTTTCAGCAATTTCCGTAATTTTGCAAGCGTGTTGTGACGCTTTTACACCCACACAACTTTAGCAACGTTTTTTGCGTTTCTCACGGTTCCGACCGAGATTCTTGTGGCATCGGAGGGGGAGCGTGAGTTGAAAATGGTCATTTTCTCGCCGTCAACCGCGGTGGTTTTGCTCAAAATGACCATTTTCGGCCGTCAACCGTGGTGGTTTTGCTCAAAATGACCATTTTCGGCTGTCAACCGTGGTGGTTTTGCTCAAAATGACCATTTTCGGTCGTCAACCGTGGTGGTT